>JBOFET010000570.1:0-1409 GCA_051648225.1 Luteolibacter sp. | reverse complement strand
TAGGGTTCGTAGTAGGAGCACCCTCGCAGGTCGTTCAAGTCTATAACGTCGGTCAATAAGTTCGTTAAGCACCCTTTGCCCCCCGGGTAGCGTAGTGGACTGGCGGGATTCATGGCTTATCGAACAAGGGCGGAGTGATCAGCTTCGGCAGCGGCGTACTCAAGGCAAGCCACGATGTCTTCGGATTCGAGATAGGGGTAGTCTTCGAGGATTTCCGCATGTGGAACGCCGGTCGCCAGAAGGTCGAGCACATCTTTCACCCGGATTCGCATGCCACGGATGCCGGGGCGTCCGCCACATTGGTATGGGTTGAAGGCAATTTGACTATTCATGCCGTTAAGATAGCCGATCTGGAGGCGTTGGTAAAGAAGTTGGTTTTCCTCACCGGAACTTCACCCCAAGCCCCTTCGTCAGCGCTTCGAGGACTTTCTGATGGGGGGCGTCGATCTCTTCGGTTCTGAGGGTGCGGGTAGGCTCGCGGTAGTGGAATCGGTAGGCGACGGACTTGCTGTCGGCGGCGATCTTCTGGCCGGTGGGGTCGGTGAAGACGTCGAAGCATTCGGACGAGACTAACAACGGCTCGGCGAGTTTGGCGATGATCGCTTCGATCTGGGCGTTCGGCGTAGTGATCGGGAGTTCCATTGCGGCGTCGCGAGAGGAACCGGGGAACTGCGGGAGGTCCTCGACGTGGCTGATGCCGTTGAGGAGCTTGCGGAGTTTTCCGAGATCGAGTTCGGCGACGAAAACGGGGGTGGTGAAATCGAGTTCGCGCTCGCGGGCCGGTGTTAGCCGGGCGAAGACACCGATGTTCTGGTCATCGACCTTGATGTCGCTGGCGAGCACGAAGCCGTGGCGGTCCTTCGGGGTGAAGGTGATTTTGCGGTCGCCAAGCAGGGCGGATAGGATGCCTTTGAGGTCGTAGAGATCGGCGGGGCGGTCGGCTTGGGACCAGCCGGTGGGTTGGGCGGAGCCGGAGAGTAGCAGGGCGAGGGTTTCGCTTTCCTGGTCCTTGGCTTTGCCGCCGCCGGCGTTGCGGAAGACGCGGCCCATTTCGAAAAAGCGCAGGGATTTGGCCTGTTGACGGATATTTCTAGCAGCGGAGGCGATGAGGCCGGGAACGATGCTCGGGCGCATGACGGCGTGGTCCTCGCTGAGCGGGAGTTTCACGCGGATGACGTCGCCGTCCTGCATGGGGCGCAGCGGCAGGATGTCGGAGACCTGCGCGTCGGAAATGAGTTTGATGGTTTGGCATTCGTGCAGACCGAGTGCTGCTAGACGGCGGCGGAGAACCATGTCAGCATCATAAGCGGCATCGATCGGGCTGGCGGGGACGAAGGTGCCTTGAAAACGCGACGGGACGTTGGCGAGGCCGTGGACGCGGGCGATTTCCTCGACGAGGTCGATGTGGC
>JBOFET010000569.1:0-1811 GCA_051648225.1 Luteolibacter sp. | reverse complement strand
TTCCAAGCTCCGGCTTCCATCATAAAACGGCACGCGGAAGACCGCCGCCTCATCATCAGATAGAGCCAGCTTCACCCGCTCTGCCTCGGCCATCAGGCGCACCCGAGTCGCGAAATCGATCTCGCCGATCCCCGACTTTTCCAAGACCCGGTCGAGGATCAGCGCGTCCAAATCATCGCCGCCGAGTCGCGTGTCGCCATGGGTGGCGTGCACCTGGAACACGCCGTCCTGCATTTCCAAAATGGAGAGATCAAACGTGCCGCCGCCCAGATCATAAACCGCCACGCGGGCCTTCTCGCCCAGCTTGTCCAAGCCATAAGCAAGCGCCGCCGCAGTCGGCTCGTTGAGGATGCGGACCACCTCCAGCCCGGCGAGTTCCCCCGCGCGCTTGGTGGCGGCCCGCTGGGCGTCGTGGAAATAAGCGGGCACGGTGATCACCGCCTTGGTGATTTCCACGCCCATCCGCCACTCAGCGATGCGCTTCATTTCCCGTAAAATTTCCGCACTGATTTCTTCGGCCGATCTCCCTAACACCCGCGGCGATCCATCCGCGCCGGCGGTGACCTGCACCGGGAAATTCTCCTCCACTTCACTCGTCCGGCGCCCGATCAAGCGCTTGATGCTGGTGACCACACGCCCCGGCTCCAGCGCCCGGCGGCGCAAGGCCTTCGCCCCGATTTCCACCGAGCCGTCCTCACCGATCCAAACCGCGCTCGGAGTGATCCGACGACCGTCCTCGTTGGCCAGCAGGATGGGAAACCCTGAGTCCACCACGCCTACCGCGGAATTCGTCGTGCCCAGATCAATCCCCAGAATCATTTCGCTCATCGCCGGGACTTTCACGGCACGGCTGGAGTCCGTCAACGCCGCTTCACGAATCCCATCTGGGGAGGCCATCAGAAAAAACCGCGTCGAAAAAAATGCAGTGGGTGGCAGGATTGCATCATTTCCAGCCCGCAAATGATGATTTTAAATCTTTATAACATCCATTATCATTCGTACAATCATCCACACAATGAATAAAACCATTCAATGGGACGATGCGTTGATGCTCCTGGGAGAGGTTCTTGGGACTGCTCGGAGCCTGCCTTACCATCTGGTGGTTTGCGGTGGAGCCGCCTTGAGAGCAAACGAGATTGTATCGAGGGTGACTCGGGATGTGGATGTTCTGGCGGTTCGAGGCTCGGTGGACGGTGAAGTCGGAACTGCATGGCCCCTGCCGGAAAACCTGCGAGAGGCTGTCGCTGAAGTTGCGACCGAGTTGGGTCTGCCTGAGAACTGGCTGAATGCATCGACCTCACTCGTAGTCGGCCCACTGGAAGGCCTGCCCACGGAAGTCTGGACGGACCTGCGCACCAACCATTACGGCCCATTTCTGACGATTAGCTACGTCGGGCGCGCAGGGCAGATTCCTCTGAAACTAAGCGCGGCTCTCAGCCGGAATGAGGCCCGCGATTTGGACGATCTAAGAGCACTCGCGCCCACTCCGGAAGAATCCTAACGGGCCATCCAATGGATCGAACAAACCGGATTGATGAATGCTGTGCAACAACGGCGGATCGATGAAATTTTGACCATTCTAGGCCATGGACGCGACTGAACAAAAGCAACGTCTCCACGAGGCAATACGCGATTTTCTCTGGGACCAATGGGTGGCACTGGGTCTCGCGGGTCATGCCACAAGCGCCCCTGTTCCTTTCGTGGTGGATCCAGAAGCGCTGCTTCTCGCGACCTTTCGAGTCGCCATCGACAGCGGTCGGTTCCGAAGCGAGGTCTTCGACTGGCTCTCAAAAAATGGGGGGTTGCTCAGC
>JBOFET010000568.1:0-8435 GCA_051648225.1 Luteolibacter sp. | reverse complement strand
CGCGGCGGCGGGACTCCGCGTGGTCCGCCTGCGGGATGTGATCCCACGCGAGACCCTGCCGCCACTGTTCACGCTTTTTGCCTGCCAGCATCCGCGCGATGGTGATGGAGAGACCACCGTGGAGCCGCCACTCACCGTGAGACAGGCGGGTGGCGGCTTGACCGGAGAAATGGCGGAGATTCGTCTTGGCTTTGGATTCGACGTCATTTCATCCGACCAAAGCCCCGCGTCTGCTGCCTTGGAGTCTGCTCAGTTTACCTGAATTTGGCGGGGTTTGGCTTCCTCGCGCATCGGGACTTCCAGAGTGAGCACTCCTGCGGCCAGGGACGCAGTGGTGCGGGTGCCGTCGAGCCGTGATCCGAGGCGAAGTTCGAGGGCGTAGCGGCCCGCAATTTCCGACTTCCGGTGGGTTTTCCAAGTTTCCGGGACGTCGTCCTGCCGGGTGGCCTCGACCCGCAGGCTGGCCTCTAGCAGGGTGAGTTTCAGGTCTTCCTTGCGCACGCCGGGCAGGGCGATGCGGATGGTCGTCCCGTTCTCGTTGTCCGTGATGCGGAACTGTGGGCGTTGAATGGTTTTGATCGGCTCGGTGGCGGTCATGGCTTCGGAGGGTGGTTTGCAGGTGTTCATGTAGTTTGATGGTTAGAAGGTGGATGGATCAGTTGATTTCGATGGTGGTGGGCTGTGGGATGACGGGGATTCGCTTGGGCAGGGTGAGTTCCAGCACGCCGTTTTCGAGGCGGGCGCTGATGGCGGTGATGTCGACGTCGTCGCCGAGGTTCCACTTGCGGTCGAATTTCCCGACGAAGAACTGCTCGGATCCGGTTTCCGCAGTGAGGTGCAGGATTTGATCGGTCACGGTCAACTTGACGTCCGGCTTGCTGAAACCGGGAAGGTCGATCCGCAGAATCCATGAGGTGTCAGACTCGTGGAATGCTTCGTGCGGTGCGCTGTGGCGGGTGGTCTCGGTGAGACTGCGGTCAATGAGACGATTGATTTCACTGACCCATGAGCTGGCTGGTTCGTATCTGTGGATGAAGTTCATACGGTGGTTTGGTGGTTGTGCGGGTTCGTTCGCAGAAACCGTGCAAGGGAGCGAAATAATCATCCAAGTGACTTGAAATCAGTGCGATCAGGCGTGGCGGACGTGTCCCGAAGGAGCTGCTAGAGAGAAATTTTGTCGCACTTGGGACGGATTGGCCGAGTCACCGTGGCGCGTCCGGGCCAAGTGATCGGCAGGTGAAACGGCGGGGGATTCGAAAGCGCATCGTCCCGCCACGAGCCTTGATTCGGCGGGGTCGAAGTGAGAGCCTCCGGGCATGGAGAGACTTTTGCAATTCTGCGAGGGGATGGAAACCGTGTCGTTTGCCGCCGGTGACATCATGTTTTCCGAGGGAGGGAAAACCGGTTGCCTGTATGTTCTCATTTCAGGTGGCGTGGAGGTAATCAAAGGCGAGACGCCGATCACCATCATCCGCGAGCCGGGGGCGGTCCTCGGTGAGATCTCGATTCTGTTGGACCAACCGCACGCGGCCACGGTGGAAGTGATCGAGGAAACCACCTGTTATGTGACTCGCGGCGGGAAGGACTTTCTGGTGCGGCACCCGGAGATCGCACTCGCCGTCGCGGAGCTGCTTGCGGTGAGACTCAAAGGAATGATCGGCTATCTGGCAGACCTAAAGGCGCAGTATGAGGATCGGAAAGACCATCTCGGGATGGTGGACGAACTATTGCTTAATCTGGCGCACCGCACGCCAAAGAAGCGCTGAAACCGTTGGTTCGGTGAGCTGCCCTCACACGTCGAGCATCTCGTCAGACTCCATCGAGTTCCATTCCGCGCGGCGGTTTTTTAAATCCAGAATGATCCGGGTCGGGATGCCGCCCGGTTGTTTGCCCGCATTGAAAACCACACTTTTTCCGATACGGGTGTGCCACGAGCCGGCGGCATAGAACGGGGCGTTGTGGATGTGGCCGCTGAAGACAAAATCTGGCTGATAGTGCTGGATCCATTCCAGTGCCACGGGGTCCCCGCCGTCTTCGCGGCCGGTCCAGGCGACGGGTGTGCCGCGAGGGGGATTGTGGTGCAGCCAAATCCATGTCTTCTTGGTCTTGGCGGCGTCGTTAGACAAGCGCTGCTCGGCTCTAGCACGGGAGTCTGGTCCCTCCCACCACGGGCAGACGGTGAAGAGCACGTCGCCATCCTGATAGGATTCGTAATCGGGCTTCAAGCTGGGTGAGCGCAGCGAGTCCATCCATACCGCGCCCGGTTCGCCGTCACCAGCGGTGTCTTCGATGTCGTGATTTCCCGAGGCGGTCAGCAGCATGCGGCGGGAGGCGAACTTCCGCAGGTATTTTTCCACCACCACTTCCTGGATGTCCAAATCCACTCCCGAACCCAAGTCGAGCAGATCACCAGCCAGCACCAGCAGGTCGAAGTGGTCGAGATGCTCTCCCACCCAGTCGAACTGGCGCAGCGCGTAGTGGAGGTCGGCGAGGGCGAGAATCCGCATGGGGCGAGCGTGGCGCAAGCACTGGCTCGGGGCAATCGTGGAAACACGGCGAGCCGCCGGGCCGCAGCAATCCGGCGGAAATCCCCACAGGTGCTCGATTCTGAATCTCGGACTAGACCTGCGCCTAAGTTCCGTATTCACTCCTTGGAAATCCCGATATGAGCCTTCTCTTCTTCAAGCGTGTCATCGCAAACCCAATCCGCGTGGGCTACATCGTCCCGAGTTCCAGATTTCTGACTCGCAAGACCGCCAAGCGCATCGACTTCTCGAAGCCGCGGGTGGTCATCGAGCTGGGTCCCGGTGAGGGCTGTCACAGCCGCCAGATCGTCCGGCGGATGAATCCGGAGTCGAAGCTGATCCTCGTCGAGCTGGACGGTCACTTCGCCGATCACTTGAAAAAGCAGTTCGCCCATGACCGGCGGGTGATTGTGGTCAACGCGGATGCGCTGCATCTTGCCAGCACCTTGCAGGAGCTTGGCATCACGAATCCCGATTACATCGTTTCAGGGATACCTTTCACGATCATGGAGGCTGCGCTTCGTGAGGAGCTGCTCTGTGCCATCTCGCTCGCCATGGGGCCGGACACGGTGTTCATCACCTATCAGTTCTCGTTGCAGATCTCGGAGCACGAATTGTTCGAACTTTCCCGGCGGGACCTCTGCCTGCTCAACGTGCCGCCACTCACCGTCATGGAATTGCGGAAGTCGGCGATCGCACTGGCGACAGCGGTCTGAGATCCGCCGCGCCAAACCTAGGAAGGAATGGTTTTTGTTTTGTCACGCCAGAGCCTTTGCCCCAGCATTCCGCCACCAATCAACCCCATAAAATCATGTCACGCCCCGTCACACTTTTTACCGGCCAATGGGCCGACCTGCCACTCGCCGAACTCGCCCCACTGGCCTACGAAATGGGCTACGATGGCCTTGAACTCGCCTGTTGGGGCGACCACTTCGATGTGGACGCCGCCGCTAGCAGCAAGGCCTATGTGAAGGAGAAATGGGAACTCCTCGCCGACCACGGACTCACTTGTTACGCGGTTTCCAACCATCTCGTGGGCCAAGCGGTTTGCGATCTCATCGACGAGCGGCACCAAGCGATCCTTGCCCCGGACGTGTGGGGAGACGGTGATCCGGAAGGTGTCCGTAAGCGCGCGGCCAAGAAAATGATCACCACCGGCAAGGCGGCGCGCGCCTTTTTCAATGCCAAGCCCGGTCGCGATGGGAAAGATGATTTCCCGGCCGTGGTGAACGGGTTTACGGGCTCCTCGATCTGGCACTCGCTCTACGCCTTCCCGCCGACCTCGCAGGAGTATTATGAAAAGGGTTTCAAGGACTTCGCCAAGCGCTGGCTGCCCATTCTGGATGCCTATGAAAAACTCGACGTAAACTTCGCGCTCGAAGTCCATCCCACGGAAATCGCCTTCGACATCGCCTCCGCCCAACGCGCGCTGGCAGCCGTCGGAAACCACAAACGCTTCGGCTTCAACTACGATCCGTCGCACCTCGGCTATCAGGGAGTGGACTATGTGAAATTCATCCGCGACCTTGGCAGCCGCATCTATCACGTCCACATGAAGGATGCCTGGTGGAACCACGGTGACGGATCTGTCGGCGTTTTCGGCGGGCACACGGATTTCGGGGATTCCCGCCGTTTCTGGGATTTTCGTTCGTTAGGTCACGGCGACATCGAGTTCGAGGACATCATCGTGGCGCTCAACGATGTCGGCTACAAAGGACCACTCTCGGTCGAGTGGGAAGACATCCGGATGGACCGGGTGCACGGCGGCGAGGAAGCGGCGGCATTCGTCCGCGCCGTGGATTTTCCGACGAGCAAGATCGCGTTCGACGCGGCGTTCGACAAATCCAACCAATAGTCGTTAGGTTTCAGGGCAATCCTGTTCTGGAAGGAGCCCTTCCAAAGTGGCACCGGCAGCCATGCCGGTGCCATCATCGTGATCGGTCGCCCCAGCCGCATAGCAGTGCCAGCACCTGGATTCCGAATCCGAATTTGGATTTCCATGGACGCTCCGGTCTCACGATTTCCCAACCGGATTCCTCGGCCAGCGCGGTTAGACGTGGAGATGGATTCACCACCGTCACCGGACCACACAGCTCAAGCATCGGCAGGTCCGCGCAACTGTCGGTGTAGCCATGGCAGTTCTTCAATTTTCCGTTTTCAAACCACGGCGCAGGCAGCACTTCGATCAACCGCGCCACCTTGGCTGCGCCTTTGTGGTTTTCCAAATCCGGGAAAAACTCTCCCAGTTCGACCGGCGTCCCCAGCGTCAGGTCGAACCCTAGCTCCCGCCCGATTTCAGCGACGTAAAACTCCGGACTCGCCGACGCCAGAATCAGAAAATCTCCTGCAGCCCGTTGCGTTTCCAACTTTTTGCGCAGCTCCGGATAGATCGATGGCATGAGCGAAGCCGCGAATTCCCGCGAGTATTCTGCGAGCGCCACCGGATCGATCCGCCACAGGTAGCTCAGGAAAACCCGCTTCATCCCGCCCGCACCCAGCAGCCCGGCGAGCGGCAGGAATACCAGAAACACCGGCAGGAAAATTCCCCGCCAGGGTTCACGGCGCAGCACGAAATGTCGGAACAACAACTGGCAGTCCCAAGCGATCAACGTGCCGTCCAAGTCAAACAAGGCGATGCCCGCAGGCGGAGTTTTCGGGATTGGCGCTGGCACGTGGCGAGCATCCGGCGATTCGGGTGTGGGATCAAGAATCGTCTTCGGACGGGAACGGTCGATGGAATCTTCGCTGTTTCATCTAGCAAAGCCACAGCACCGCCACCTGCGCGACGAGGATGCGCAGCAACATGGTGAGCGGATAGACGTTGGCGTAGGAAAGCGACGGATAGTCGGAATCCGCCAGTTTGTTGGCGAAGGCGAGTGCCGGTGGGTCGGTCATGCTGCCGGCGAGCACGCCGGAAAGGGTGAGATAGTTCATCTTCAACCACTGGCGGGCGATGATGCCGACGACGAGCAGGGGAATGCTGGTGACGGCGGCACCGAGTGCCATCCATTGCAGGCCAGTGACGGAAAAGGCGGTTTCCACGAACTTGCCACCCGCCCCGAGGCCGACGCAGGCGAGGAAGAAAATGATGCCGAGCTCACGGAAGGCCGTGTTCGCGTTGATGGGCATGTGAATCACCAGCGGCCCGATTTTCCCCAAGCGCCCCATCAGAATCGCGATGATCAGTGGTCCGCCTGCCAGCCCGAGGCGCAGCGGCACGGGCAGTCCGGGCAGATACCACGGATAGAGTCCGAAGAGAATCCCCACCGCGATCCCGACGAAGATCGAGGCGAAACTCGTCTCGTTGAGCTGTCTGACCGAGTTGCCGAGCGCCTTGGCTGCCTGCTCGATCGCCGCTTCTTCTCCGACCAGATTCAGCATGTCTCCGAACTGGAGGCGCAGGTGAGGCACGGCGGTTAGAATCATATCCTGCCGGCTCACGCGGCTTACGGTGACGCCGAAGCGCTGCGTGATCCGTGTCGCGGCGATGGTTTTGCCGACCATGTCCTTGTGGGTGACGATCACCCGCTTGGCGGTGATGGTGCCCGGATTGGCCCGCAAATCCTCGTCCACCTCGTCGCCCACACTCAGTTCGGCGCGGTGGAGCTGCTCCGACGAACCCACGGCGAGGACCCTGTCGCCGAGCTGCACCACGGTGTCCGGGGTGGCCACTTCCGTCCGGCCGTCCGCCTTCCTGCGGATGCGGGAAACCACAATGCAGTCGTCGCCCAGGCCGGGAATATTTTTGATCGCCTCGCCGGCGAGATTGGCATGAGTGATGACGAATGTCGCCCGGCGCACCTCGCTCACGCCTTCCGCCATTTTCTGTTGGAGAAGAATGAGTTCCTTCTGGGGATCGATGCGGAACACCCATCGGATGAGCACCATGGCGAGGATGATGCCGAGCACGCCGAACGGATAGGCGACCGCATAGGCCATCGCTGCTAGATTCGCCTGCCGCGCACCGTCTGGCACGGATGCCATCGCCTGCTGGGCCGCGCCGAGCGCAGGGGTGTTCGTGGTGGCTCCGGACAAGGTTCCCGCCATCACGCCGGGTTCCCAGTCGAGCAGATTTCCGACTCCGAAGGCGATGCCTGCCCCGGACAGGACGATCGCGATGGCAATGGAGTTGAGCTTCAAGCCATCGCTCTTCAGGGAGTTGAAAAAACCGGGTCCGAGCTGGAGACCGACCGT
Source organism: Luteolibacter sp. (assembly GCA_051648225.1). Lineage (GTDB taxonomy): Bacteria > Verrucomicrobiota > Verrucomicrobiia > Verrucomicrobiales > Akkermansiaceae > Luteolibacter. Next base: position 1,716 of record JBOFET010000568.1, on the reverse strand, counting down.
GAAGACGAATAACACCAGGCCGAATTCCTTGAGAAACGCCATCAAATGAGGGTCCAGTGTGAAGCCGAAATGGCCGAGCAGCAGCCCGCTGAAGAGCATGCCCGCCACGCCGAGCTTCATGCCGCCGATTTTCAAGCTGCCGAGGAGAAGTCCGAGAATCGCCGTCAGGGAAATGACGAGGATCGGTTCGGCGTGGGGAGAGATTTCCTGGATGCGCTGGAGAAATTCGATCACGGGAAGAAGCTGGCGGATCCGGACCGGTGCAGCAATGCGTTTGCTGTGATTTACCGCGCATGGCTGCTGCTGAAAGCGATTGCCCGGGGCATTCCAGCCGCGCAAGCTGGCGGTCCGCCATGTTTCCCCGCCCGCCGAAAAAATTTGTCCCCACTCCGTTCGAGTATCATCAGGAAATCGAAATCACCATCGACGCCCTCACCAATCTTGGTGCCGGTGTCGGGCGGATCGATGGCTGGGTGGTCTTCGTTCCGTTCGCCCTGCCCGGCGAGGTGGTGAAGGCCCGCGTCTTTCGCAACGACAAGAACTGCTCTCACGCCGATCTCATCGAGGTCCTTGTGCCATCCCTCGACCGCATTTCTCCCGGTTGCCCGCTCTTCGGCGAGTGCGGCGGTTGCCAATACCAGCACCTTTCCTACGACAAGCAGCTCGCTTGGAAAACGCGCCAGGTCGGCGAGTTGATGAAGCACATGGCGGCGATTTCCTTCCCGGTGAACGACTGCCTGTCCTCGGAACAGGTCTGGAACTATCGGTCGAAAATCACCCCGCATTTTGAAAAGGCGAAAGACGGGGATCTCGGCCCGATTGGGTTTCTTGCTTTCGGTCGGCGGTCGTCGCTCATCGATGTGCCGCAATGCCCCATCGCCATGGACGTGATCAACCGCGAGCTGCCAGCCATCCGCGAAGGCCTGCGCGAGCGGGCGCACACCTTCAAGCGCGGTGCCACCGTCTTGCTCCGCGCCACGGAAGACCGGGTGGAGACCGACTTCCGTGCCGTCGCCACCGAGCGTGTCGGAGATCTGAGATTCCAGTTTCTAGCAGGCGATTTTTTCCAGAACAATCCATTCATCCTCCCCGCCTTCACCGGCTACGTCGCGAAACAAGCTGCCGCTGGAGGTGCGAAATTCCTGGTCGATGCGTATTGTGGCTCGGGTTTGTTTTCCCTCACTCTGGCAAAGGACTTCGAGCAGATCGCCGGTGTCGAAGTCTCGGAAACCTCCTGTGAGTGGGCGCGGAAAAACGCTGCTGCGAACTCCATCACGAATGCGAAATTTCTCACTGCCTCCGCCGAGGCGATCTTCGACCAGATCAGCTTCCCCGCAGCGGAAACGGCCGTCGTCATCGACCCGCCGCGCAAGGGGTGTACGCCGGAGTTCATCGACCAGTTGGTGAAATTCGGCCCGGCGCGTGTGGTCTATGTTTCCTGTGATCCGGCCACTCAGGTGCGTGATCTCAAGCTGCTCGGCGAGGGCGGTTATCAGTTAGAGGATGTGCAGCCCTTCGACTTGTTTCCCCACACCCGGCATCTGGAGTGTGTCATGACGCTGGTCAAGGTACGGGCAGAAGCCGCGACGAGTGACCTCTAGCGCGCCTTCCGACCGGTCAAGTGTCCTTCTGCAGCTTGGTGCGGAGGTCCTTTAGATTTGCCCTCAGGGAGGTGAGCTGTTCTTCGAGCGCGGTGAGGTCGTCGAGAACATCTCC
>JBOFET010000567.1:0-6957 GCA_051648225.1 Luteolibacter sp. | reverse complement strand
CGTGCGCTTCAAGCGCTCCGGGTCGATGCCGACGCCGTCATCCGCGATCACGAGTTGGAAATGGTCGGGCGTGGTTTCCACCCGAATGTCCACCTTCGAGGCCTTGGCGTGGCGCGACACATTGTGCAGCGCCTCGCGGAAATACAGAAACAAGTGCCGCGTGGCCTCGTCCGGCAGCTCGACTTCCCACGCCTCCTCGTTGGCGGAAAACTTCCATTTCAGCGCCTCGAGCATGATCGAACTCGTCTCGCGCAAGTGCTCGACCGTGCCGATCCGGTGATCTCCCTGTGGCCTGAGCAGCCACACGATGTCGCGCACCGCGCTCACCGTCTCGGCCGCGATCCGCTGGATTCGCTTCAGCTCATCAGACGGCCCGGACCGGCCTTCCGCTAGATCGGCGAACATCTGGATGCTTCCCAGATTGCTGCCCACCTCGTCATGAAGGTCGCCGGCGATTCGTTCGCGCACTTTGACCAGTTCCCGGTTCGCACGGATCCGGTAGCGGATGGGCAGGACGATCATGAGAAAAGCGCCACTCAGTCCAAGGATGGTCAGCCCGGTGAGCCGGGCGCGCCGCCAGCCGCCCACGAGATCCCGCGCCTCCGCCTGCAAGACGTGGCGGCGGGTCTCCAGACGGAGCCGCTGGTCGAGCTGGCCCATCCACTCGCGGATTGGGACTAACAAGCCGTCCGGCCCAAAACCGTCGCTCAGGGCCGCACCACTCCAGGAACGCCCGCCCGGGGCGATGAGATTCATCATCCCGTCCGATGAGCGCACGAACCTGCCCAGCGCCAGATTCCTGTTGCCTGATAGAACCTCAACCTCACTCAGGGCAAAAAACGCGGGGTAATTTTCATACGCTTTCCAGAGATCCGTCGCCTCCACTTTCACAAAACGCCCCCGAGTGGCGGTGAACGGGACGAGCACGGGATTGTGACCGGGATTTCGCATTTCTCGCTCCGCCACCACCGTCCATTTTCCTGGTTCGCCGGACTCGGAGACCGAAACGACCAGCTTGCGGGGAAAACCAAATCCGCTGGGCAGATCTGACGTCGGTTTCTTCGCCGGCAGCAGGCGGACACCCTCTAAATTTTCCGTCACACCGAGATCAATGACCAGCGAAGCAGCCTCCCCCGCGCTTTGGCGGCCCTCGGAAATCCAGCCGATGTTCCGATGCTCCACCGCTGGAGTTTCCGGCAGCCCCAGCGGCGTCTGGCCATCGACCAGAAACGCGTTGTTCCAGTGCCACGGAGCCGAAGGAGCCGACCCGCCGATGCTGCGGACTTCCGCTCCCGAAGCGACATTCCGCTCCCCCTCGAACGCAAAAACCTCCGCCCAAGCATGCACGAAAATGCTCTCGTTCTCGAGGTCCGGACGCAGCAAATCCGCGGAGATTCTCACTCCCGCCGCTTCCACCGGAGGCGTGACCGGAACCACAAATGGATGACCGCGGCGCACCGGGTCTTGCCAAACCCCCTCTTCCCGTGCCACCTGCGAAATTACTTTTCCATCCTGGTCGATGAGTTCCACCGAGAACAAATCCGGCAGGCCGTATTGAGGATCCAGGCCTTTGGCGTCGTATCGACGCGCTGGCACCAGTGCCACCAAGTCCACCTTGGCACTTGTCGGCCAGCGGACCTCCACCGCGAACCGCGAATCTTTCGGCGGCTCCGCAGTGGAATGGATGCTTGTAAATCCGCCCGTGCCGCCTTGGTCGTCGATCGGAATATCCGGCAAACCCTTGAGTTTGGGCGCACTTTCTGACAACTCCTTTTCGATCTCTTGCAAGCGCCCGGAAAACATCCGCGCCAGTCGCCCGTCCCAACCCTCATCTGCCGCCACTGACCTCGCGCTCAACAGCAGGCCGATCAAAAGGAACCACCCGCATGCCAAACCGGCCGATCTCGTGCGATTTCCCGACATCACGGTTTGTCCGAAGGTGCAGCTTCTCTGGCCATGAGCCCGAGACCACAGGCATTCAGGGAAAAATGGCAGGATGCCGGAAATCAGCCCCCGATGTCGGTGCGGCCTGAGAGCTGGGCGCCTTCTTCCATCGAGAAAACCTTGGATTTGATGTCGCCGTTGATTTTCGACTTATCCTTGAGCTCGCAGCGCTCGGAGGTGATTTTGCCCTCCACTTTGCCGTAAATTTTCACTTCGCCAGCGGTGACATCGCCCTTGATCACCGCATTCTCACCGATGGTGACGCGGCCCTTGTCGGAGGTGATTTCGCCGTCAATCTTGCCGTCGATGATCATATCGTTAGAAAAGCGGATGGAGCCGGTGATCTCGATGCCGCTGGAAAGTACATTTGTCGGATTAGCCATGCCGTGAAGGGAACAAAGGGCCGGAGAGTTGGCAACAAGATTTCCCGATCAACCCAGGAACGCACGCGCTCACTCAAGGCCCTTGAGGATCTGGCGGCGCGTCTCCACGAAGTCCAGCTCACCACTGTGACGCCAAAGAATCCTGCCTCCGGGCGCGATTAGAACGGTGTGAGGGAGCGCACCGGACCATTCAGGGTCAATCGCCTGCGCCATTGCATCCGGATTTCCACCGGTCCAGTGGAAGTTGTTCGTGGTGAAGCCCTCTTCGGCGAGCGACTTGGCGGCGGGCCCAGGAAGCGCGGCGTGGCGGGATTCCAGGAATTTTGCCACGGCTGGCCGCTTGTCCGCAGGATCGAGACTGATGGAGAGGACCTGCACCGGGCGATTTTGAAATCGACGACCAGTATCGACCAAATCCGGAAATTCCTTCACGCAAGGCCCACAGGTGGTGGACCAGAAATTGATTAGACGGAGGTTTTTCGCGCTGTTGTTGCGGAGTTTTTTCGACCGCTCTTCGTCCAGATCCTCGACGGTGACGGGCTTTTTCTCCCATGCCGCTTGATCCGCCGCCACGTTGTTCTTTTTGAAAAGCCACTTCGTCGAGCAGCCGAAGGATCGAGTGACCGGCTCCTTCACTTCGATGCCGGAGAGCACGGCATCGAGCGCCTCCCGCAGATAGCTTTTGTCCACCGGGCCGGCATCCCGCCGACCTTCGTCCATGCGACCCGTGTAGCGCAGCTTCCGCCCGTGATCGAAGAGGAAAACATGCGGGGTGGACTGTGCGCCACACGCCGTCGCGAACTGTTGTTTTTCCCCGTCATACAAATAGGGGAAGGTCCAACCGAAATCCTTGGCGAAGGGTGCCATTTACTCCTGAGAATCCCCAAAGGGCGAGTATCCCAGCTCATCCGGAGTGAGGCTGGCGGGGTTGTTTGGATTCACCGCGACGATGGCCACGCCCTTGTTTTTGTAGTCCTGATAGATCTGCTCGGTCCGCGCCCCGGCTGCCACAGAATCCGGACAATGATTGCAGGTGAAAATCACGCAAAGCGCCTTGGAATCCTTGAAATCCGCGAGCTGGTAGATTTTCCCGTCGGTGCCCGGTAGCGAGAAATCCGGCGCCTGAGATCCGATGGCAAGCACCTTGGGAATCTCCTGACCGGTGAGTGGCAGAGCCAGCAACGCGGTCAGCCCGAAGAGGATTTTAAATGATTTCATCGCGCCCGATACCGATTGAATTTGCTTTTTCCTGCAAACAAAATGACAAGCGCGAATATTCTATCTACAGGTTTAGCGAGCCAACCCGGCAAGTGGTCCCGAGTGGAATCGAACCACTACCTACGGCTTCGGAGGCCATCGTCCTATCCATTGGACCACGGGACCAGTATGCTTGCGCTTGGGCGAAAAGGCGTAACGGGCCTTGCGGAGCTTGGCAAGGGAAGGATTTCGATTTCTCAATGACCGATGCGGTCCCAAGCAGCCCAGAACGCGCTCGTCTGGGCAGCGTCGGGGATGACTTCCAGCAAAAGGGTTTTCTCCCCGGCTTCGAACTTGTCGAAATCATCTACCGTGCGGATGCGCAGGTGGTTCATGCCCCACAGCGTCGCGAGACCAGCGAGGTCGGCAGATTGAGGATTGGTTATCCACTCGATGGTGCGTGGACTCATCGCTTGAAGTCGGGGCAGGCGTTCGAAAATTTTCCCGCCACCGTTGTTGATGACGGCGAGCACGCGGCCCTGGCAGTCGATCTGATCCAGCACAAATGGCGCGGCGAGGTCATAGAGCGCAGTTAGGTCACCGACGATGGCCCACGTCTCACTCACATCCGCCGACCAGCCGAGCCAGGTGCTGACTTGGCCGTCGATGCCATTCACGCCACGGTTCGCACGGACGGACGGGACCGGTCGCAGCCACTGGGCGAAGAGATTCCACTCGCGGATCGGCATGCTGTTGCCGAGGAAGAGTCCGCCGCCGATGGACGCATAGTGGGAAAGCGTGCGGAGCAGTGCGGGTTCGCTGTCGGGATAAATTTCGAGCAGTTCGTCAATTTTCACTGCGCGACTGCCGGCCCCGGCGAGGTAGTCGAGTGCGTCATCGGCGAGTTCGATGGGGCCGAGTGCCTGGATGACCCGGTCGAGCGAGCCGCGAATGACGCCGGATTCCCGGGCGAGGCCAGGCAGGCCGTTGCGGCAGACGGACCAGACGGAGACTTGCTTTAGCTCTTCGAGATCGCGCCAGAAGCGACCACTGGGAACCTCGCCGAGGCGGAGAACTTTCCCAGGAGGGCGGGATTTCAGAACCCGATCCGCATCGTGGATGGCGAGGGATTGCAATGCCTCACGCAGCCCGCTCGTCGCCTCGGCGATGACCGGCGCTCCCAGATCCTGACAGAAATGGAACACCTCTTCGCGTTCGTCCGGCTCCAGCCCGCCGATGAGCACCACGAGGCCTTTGGAGTGCTCCTCACGCAGCCAACGGGCGAGCGCGGCGACGTTGAGCTTGTCCTTGACTGGCTTGAATTCTGCGAGCGCTTCGCTGGCGAAATTTTCGTCACCCGCCTCAAACGCCTCTTCGAACTCCACATTCAAATGCAGCGGTTGGTTCCCATCCCAGTCCTCAAAACTCCCCTGCCACGCGTGATTTCCGAAAATCCCCGGCTGCTCCATGGTCTGCGGCGCACCCGTGCCGCGAAACGCCGCCGGGCGGTCCGCCGTGATGGCGACCAACGGGCGGCCTTGGTAATACGCCTCGATCACCGCCGGGAGCAGTTCTGCCACTGCGGTGCCACTGGTGGTGATCACCGCGCACGGCAGCGCGGTTTCCATCGTCCGGCCGAGCGCGAAGAACCCCGCGCTGCGTTCTTCAAAATGCCGCCAAACACGCACCCGCCCGGCCGCCTCCGCGCGGGCCAACGCTTCTAGCAGAGCCGCATTCCGCGCACCGGCACAGACGACGAACTCGCCGACGCCCGCCTTGAGACAATTTTTCACCACTTCCACCGCCCGATGCCATGAGTTCACGCGGCCTGTGCTAGCGCAGCCGGACTCGAATGTCCAAGCGTGTCATGCACTGAATTTTCATTCATCCACTCTCAAATCTAGACTCGAATCGACACACCAGGCTGCCGAGTGTGAGATACGGGGTTTCCTTCGATAGGAATCGGGAACTCATGATTGTTAGAACAACGGTTTTTAAAGCGTTCTTCACCGTGGCTGACTGCTGGAAGAAATGATCTTGTCGATGCGCCATATCTCCAGCATCTCAAAAACGAAGCCTGCTGCGGTATAACAGGATCCTTAGCAAGCTTCGGTTAGACTCAGGTAAAAAAGTCCATCTGTTGGACTTCCCTTGGATCGTCGAAGCGAACGCCCACGCCCAACAGCCTCACCGCCCGGTTGTTGCCGCGTCGCCAAGCTTCGGCGGTGAGTTCCTCGAAAATGGCAGGATCGACGCGGTGACCGGCGCGCTCGGCGGTGGTGCGATGGAAGTCAGCGAATTTCATTTTCACCACGAGCGAGCGGATCGAGCGGTCCGGGTGGGACGCTGCCAAGTCTTCGCAGAGTCCATCTAGAAGGGTTCGCATGGGCGGGAGGAGGGCTGGCAGTTCATGGAGGTTTTCGGAAAAGGTCGTTTCGCTGCTCACGGACTTGCGGGTGCGGTCGGGGGTCACCGGACGGTCGTCAATGCCGCGGCAGAGATGCCAGAGATCGATGCCCCACTTGCCGAAACGCCGAGAGAGTTCGATCTGGTCGAGCTGTTGGAGGTCGGCGCAGGTCTCGATGCCAAGGGCACTGAGCTTCTCACGCATCTTCTGGCCCACGCCCCAGATGCGGCCGACGGGCAGGGCGCGGACGAAGGCGGGTAGCTCTTCCTCGGTGACTTGCTTCTGACCGTTAGGCTTGTGCCAGTCTGAGGCGATCTTGGCGACAAGCTTGTTCGAAGCGATGCCAGCAGAGGCGGTGAGCCGGGTTTCTTCATAGATCTGGGCGCGGATCTCCCGGGCGATGGCGGCACCGGAGGACTGAAGGTGCGAGACGTCGAGGTAGGCTTCGTCGAGCGAGAGTGGCTCGATGAGTTCGGTGAAACGACCGAAAATCGAACGGATCTGAGAGCTAACAGACCGATAGAGTTCGAATCGAACGGGCACCAGCACGAGCTCCGGGCAGAGGGCCAGCGCCTTGAAAACAGGCATGGCGGAGCGACAGCCGAATTTGCGTGCCGCGTAATTCGCGGTGGTCAGCACCCCACGCCGCTCGCTACCGCCCACGCCGACGGGCTTTCCGCGCAAGGAGGGATTTTCCCGCTCCTCGATCGCGGCGTAGAAGCAATCCATGTCGATGTGGATGATTTTTCTCAAAAGGCAGGCGGTGGTAACGCTACCGCGAACTTCATGCCGCAGGAATTTTAAATCAAGCAGTCCGAAAGATCGACACGGGGATTCCCTTGTGACAAGCCTCTGCCAGACTGATCCGTTGCCGATGGCTGAAATGATCCAATTCCCCTGCCCGGTTTGTAGCACCATCTTGCGCCTGCCGCTGGCGATGGCTGCGGCACGGGGTCCCTGTCCTCACTGCTCGCAGGAAATCATCGCGCCAGATCCTGCGCGGGGTCTGGCGGCCTTCGAGGTGCC
>JBOFET010000566.1:0-2651 GCA_051648225.1 Luteolibacter sp. | reverse complement strand
GCAAGCACGGTGATGGGTGGGAGCAGCTCGGGTTACTGACCACAAGCGAAGCTAACAGTCAGTAGGATGGCTGCGAGGGTGGATCGAATCGTGGAGAAAGGAGCTGCTGCCATGGGTGGGTTACTACGCCAGGAAAGAGGGATTGTTACCATTTTACCACTCCGTTTCTGCGACCATTCGGGTGAGGAGTGGACCGGCCTGCGAGATGAGGGTCTCGAGTGGCAGTCCGGTGTCGGCGAGGGCGTGTAAGGCTTGGAAAATCCCGCTGTTGCGGGCCTCCTCGTCCGCCGCGCCGCAGAATCCGGTGACTGGGATGGAAAAACTGCGGGCAAGCCGGGCCAGCGCGACCGGACCCTTTCCGCCGAGGCTCTGGTGATCGAGGGAGCCCTCGCCCGTGATCACGTGATCGGCGGCCCGGACGCGATTTTCCAAGTCCAGCAGCCCGGCGAGCAGATCGAATCCAGAGACCAATCTCGCTCCCGCGAAGTGCAGCAGGCCGAAGCCGAGACCGCCTGCCGCCCCTGCGCCTAGGAGAATTGCCGCCGCCTCGCCGCCACTGATTTCGACCAGTCGGGCCAGCGCTGCTTCTAACACGGGCTTGTCCTCCGGCGTGGCACCTTTTTGAGTGGAAAAAACGGCGGTGGCGCCGCGCGGGCCTAGCAGGGGATTGTCCACATCACACGCGGCGATGATTTCTGGCAGGGCGATGCGCGAGGTGGCGTCCATCTGCCGGATCGTTGCTAGATTTTCACCGCCCGTGAATTTCACTCCCAGGGCGGTCGCCATGCCATAGCCGCCGTCGTTCGTCGCGCTGCCTCCGAGGCCGAGGATGATGCGCGAGACAGGGTGCTCGGAAATCGCGTGGCGGATCTGCATACCCACGCCGTGGGTCGTGGCACGGGAGGGATCTCGCTCATCCGCCGTCAAGCGCCACAGCCCGGCGGTTTCCGCCATCTCCAGAATCGCAGTGGGACCCTCCGGTGTCATTGCTAACAGATAGCGGCTTTTGATTTCCCGGCCCAGTGCATCCACGGCAGGGCAGGGGATCCATTTCCCGTCCAAGGTGGCGATCAGTGTCTCCATGAAGCCCTCACCGCCGTCCGCGATCGGGCACAGATCGAACACCGCATCCGGATCGATCCGGCGGATTCCCTCCGCGATCGCCGCTGCGGCTTCAGGGGCGGAGAGGGACCCCTTGAATTTGTCCGGGGCGATCAAATAGCGGCGTGCCATGGCGGAAATACGGAGCAGCCCGGCTCGAATGTCGATTGAAATGGCATCAACGTTTGCCAGTGCGCCCGCTTTAAGGAACGGTGCGCGTCCATGAAAATGCACCGCATCCTCGCCGAGGCCGCTTCCGATATCGCCAAGTCCGTCTTTCGCGAGCACAAGGTCCTCGACCATGAACTCGCCGCCGCCTTCGAGGAGAACCCGAAGTGGGGCAAGCGCGACCGCAGCTTCATCGCCGAGACCGTCTTCGAAGTCGCCCGCTGGCGGCGGGCGCTCGGCTTCCTCGTGGACAGCGAGGAAACCACCGCGCTCTGTGCCGCGCAGTGGGTCCGCATGGGCTATGAGATTCCCGAGTGGTGGGCCTACAACGGGAAATCCGCCGATGAAATGAAAGCCCGCGAAGCCGATCTCGCTGCCCAACCCCGTGCGGTCCGCGAGTCGATCCCCGACTGGTTAGACGCAGTTGGAGTCGCCGAACTCGGCTCCGCATGGGATGCCGAACTCACCGCCTTGAACCAACGCGCCTCCATTTTCCTGCGCGTCAACACCCTCCGCACCACGCGTCCGGAAGCCATCGCTTGGCTTGCCTCATTTCACATCGCCGCCACCGAAGTCCCGGGGCTGCCCGATGCCCTCGTCCTTGCGCCCGGCAAGTCGCTGCCAAAGTCCCTCCGTCTCGACGGTCGCGTGGAAATCCAGGACGCCGGCTCACAAATGATCGCCCCGCTCGTCGATCCTCAGCCCGGTGAACGCATCATTGATGCCTGCTCCGGTGCCGGTGGCAAATCCCTTCATCTAGCAGCCTTGATGAAGGCCGACGGCCGCGTCTTCGGCATGGACATCGATCCGAAAAAACTCGGTGAACTCGAGCGCCGTGCCAAACGCGCCAACGCGCACAAGTGCATCAAGGCCAAGGAAATCAACGCCGCCACCACCACCGACTTCGCCGAAGTGGCAGACCGACTTCTCATCGATGCCCCGTGCTCCGGCCTTGGCACGCTCAAGCGCCAGCCCGATCTGAAGTGGCGCCTCAAGCCTGCCGCCATCGACCGCCTGCGCGGCATCCAGGCCGAGCTGTTGGAAAGATATACCGCCATGCTCAAGCCCGGCGGTCGCCTGGTCTATGCCACCTGCTCGATCCTGCCCTCGGAGAACCGTGCTGCCATCGACAAGTTGTTGGAAAAGGGAGGGTTTTCCCTGCTAGAAGAAAAACCGGTCTCACCTGCGGCCACCGGTTACGACGGCTTCTACGCCGCCGCCTTGGTGAAAAACTAAGAACATGGCCGATGCGTCTTCAAATCCCCCGGAGATTGCACCCCAAGTCCGCCCGTGAGGCGAGAATTCGTAGGAAGACCCGCCTCAAGGTAAGGGGGGCCACCGCATCTCGCAGCCACGGAACGGCTCATATTGGGGGGGGCGGA
>JBOFET010000565.1:0-7057 GCA_051648225.1 Luteolibacter sp. | reverse complement strand
GGCCTTCGACACGGAGGTTTGGAACACTGCGGTGGCGTCCACGTTCGCGAACATGGAAAAGACCGCTGTCGGATTGGTAGAACCATTCAGGGATGATAAATTGGATTTCCACTGGCGGAAGGTATCGCCGGGAGCGGGGGTGGCGAGGACTTGCATGGACGTGCCGGACGGGTAGTTCGGCAGTAGGGGGTCTCTGGTGTGGCTGCCGCCTGGAGAGAGCACGTTGAGCCGATAGAGCACGGAGGCGGCGTCTTTCGGGAGCGTGCCGTTTTCGAGTTCCTGCAGGTTGGTGCTACCGTCACCATCGAAATCTCCGGCGGGAGTTTGTGCCAGATTTCCGAAATACAGAATTTCCCAAGGGTCCAGCAAGCCGTCATTGTCCTCGTCTTCGGTGAAAGTGCTGGAGCCGCGGGTGGTGATGGTGGAAGTGATAGGAGCCGCCGTGGTATTGGTGAGAAGCAGATAGTAGTCCTGATTCGCGACGAACGGCCAGGTAGTGCTGAGAGTTTCATTGAAGGTGAAATTCACCGGGAAGGGTGCCGAGTTCTGTTTGTGTGCCGCAGTCGGCACGGCGGTGTAGGGGAGCGTGCCTTGTTCCAATTTCAGCGAGAGGCCAACCGCCGACTGGAGGCACTCGATTTTCAAACGGGTGGCTGTTGGTGTGGTGGTGATCCGCACGAGGCTGCTGGAGTTGCCGGGGACGGTGACGACCGTGCTATCCGTGTCGTAGGCCATTTCCGCATTCAACACGATTTGTTGGGCGGAAACGGAGGATGAGACCTCCACGGAACCGCCGGCGGTATTGCCATAAATGCCGAGAAAGTAGGTGGCACCGGGGCGCAGCGGTGGGGTTGTTAGGGTATTGGTTCCCGGTGCGAGCGCTCTGGGAAAGGCGCCAGCGGGTGCTTTGTTTTTCAAATCGGTGCTCCAATCCATAAAGGTCGGATTGTTGACTGAGGTGCCGGAGAGCGGCACAAAAGAAAACGGCGGCAGGGTGTCCCGGATGTAGGCGATGGAGCTGCCGCTGATGCGGCTGAAGAACGGTTTCCATTCCACGGGGATCCCGGTTCTCGGGATGGTGAACCGGTAATACCTCCAGTCACGTTCTGCCAGATTCTGGTTCGTCAAGGGTGCGGCAGTCGTCAGATCCACTTCCGTGACGACGCCGGAGTGGGCCTTCAAACGGTAGCCACTGCCGGTGCGCACGGCGCCGAGCGGTTCGGATTTCACCGCGACATACCATCGGCCGGGTAACAGTTTGTTAGGCTGCCTCACGGTGTCGCTTAACTCGGAAAAATTTCCAGCTTCGGATGTTTCGGCGATCATCTTGTAATTGAACATCCGGGTTCCTGTGGTGCCGTTGGACAAGTGGTCCATGGTGGGAATGGCATTGTGACGCACGTAAACGTTGGTGTTTCCGCCGTATTGTTCGAGGGCGAGACGGAGCAGGCCGAGGTTGTTTTCAGGAACGTCCAGGGCGTGAAACTCCCAAGCGTCCTGGGGTAGTTCCCGGCGGATTCCCTGGCCATCGGGTTCACCCGGACTGGAGTCTCCACCGACCAAGTTGAAGACCGAGGGCAATGTCCATGGAGTTCCCGTGAGTTTAACCGGCTGGCTTTTGATAATGTAGTCCGTGGTGCCGACTCCTTCGACTTCGATGAACCAGTTGGTATCGAAAGTGAGAAACGGCGGCACGACGAGGGCAGAGCGGCCTACCAGAGTGACCGGAGCGACTTTACCGAAATCCGACTCGGACTTGTAAATGCGCACGATGGGATTCCCCTGCTCCAGCGTGACCAACCAACCCATCACCTCCTCGCCGGCGATCTGGCGGGGAATGGCGACGCGGTAGGAGTATTTCTCTTTGTCGGAAAGAGTGCGGTTGTCGATGTTAGAGAGTCCGTTCCCGGCATTGAGTTCCTGCGCGAAATTGAGCGGACTGGGCTTGATGACATTGACCGAGAGTGTGGCGGACGCCAGCGTATAGTTAGAAGGCAAGGTGCCAGCGGCGCGGACGGCGATAGTATAGATCCCGGGAGTGGGGTTTCCTAGGTTGATGATGGATCGGTCTTTGGAGGGTGGTCCCGCTGTCTCGCCTCCGAATAGCCCGTAGGATTCGCTGATTCCGGGAGCGGGGATTTGCGTGTCCCGCAGGATGGAAAGATTTGCCTCGCCACTGCGGTCCTTGAGCCGGAATTCAAGATTATTGATGCCGGGAGGAACTTCGACAGAAAAGAGCCTGACTTCCGCAGCTGCTAGCGAGACTGGCTGTGAGAGACCTGTTTCAGTCACTGTGCCCAGCGGGGTGATGTTGATGGGGCCTTCGTTTTTGATCGTGCCGAGCACTTCTCCGGTTCCTAACACAATGCCCGAAAGCGACGGGTTCTGGCCTTCACTTACCGCCATGACATAGTAGTCGCCTTCCGGCAAATAGGTGTTGCCGGGTTTCGGTAGGAGGGTCATTCGTTCGTCGCCGGATTTCTGAACGTGAACGCCGCCCTTGGCATCTGGGTAGGCAGTGTCATTCACCGGATCCGGGATGGAACCGTAGCGGACTCTCAGCGTGAGATCCCCGATGGTGGGAGTGAGTGAAACCGCCCATGCCTTGGTGAGAGGAGGTATCGTGATCTTGTGCACACTGGGCATGCGCGGGGTGGGGATTGCAATCGAGGCTTGTGCGCCGATTTCGCTCAAGTCGTTGATGGGGATGGAGTAGCCGTCACCCACGGCGAAGGTGCGGATGGTGAAGGTTCTGGGGGAAATGGTGGTGCCCCCGCGGTTGTCAATGCCGATGAAGTAGGTGCCCGGTTGTAACGGCTTCTCGCGGGAGGCCATGAAAAACTGTTGGGAGCGGTCGCGATCAGCACCGGTGGGTGTTAGAGGGTCGTTTCTCAGTTTGGTAAAGTCGTCCGTTTGCGTCCACTGGTGACCCGACGGCCAATCGATCATGTCGGAGGTCACGCTCAGACCTGTGGTGGTTTCCACGGGTAGTGCCCGCCGGACGATGATTCCGGGTCGGCCGGATACAGGTCCGTCGAGGCGGATGCCCCATGCCTGCCAGTTCGGTTCGTCGGGGATTTCCACGCGGTATTGGAGAATGTCCGTGGTCGCGCCGGCGTTAATGACACCGAGGTTTTCACCGTCGAACTGGAGGGTCGGGATGTTCGATGAAATGAGCAGTCTGGCAGAGAGCGAGCCGAAAGAATTTCCATAGCCCGACCCCTCCTGTGATGATCGCACGATGACGCGGTAGGTGCCGGGAGCGATTTGTTGGAAGACCCAGCCGGAGGTGGCGTCGGTTGTGCTCGCAAACGGGGCGAGGCCGCCGAAGTAGCCATCGGTTCCGGATCCTGGCGGAGTCGGCAGTCCGAGGCCGCTGGGTTCGACTTTTCTCATGGAGTAGTTTGCCGCACCGGGGCCACGATTGATGTCGAGTGTGAGTCCGTAAGGAGTCTCGTTGCTAGCGCGAGCGGGCACGGTGAATTCATAGGCGGCGATTTCGGCGGGGCCGAGAGCGTAGGGAAGCGTTTGGGTGGATTCGACGGACAGCGTGGGGAAAACCTCTACGGGAAGTTCTCCGTTGGTGAAAAGGGTCAGCGAGCTGCTTCCAGTGCCTGTTTGCGACGACGTCGGATTTTCTCCGAACGATGTCACGGTGATGTAGTATTCCCCAGCCTCGATCAGTGCGTCGGTGGTCGTGGGCAGTAGTACCCAGTGATCTCCCATGGCGATCATTTTGACGTTCGATCCGCCGCGGGCGTTGGGATTCGTTCCACTGTCAAACGCTGGGATGCGGTTGCGCCGGATGGTCATGCCGCCATCCCTGACCTTGGGCGACGCATCGGTGGTTAGACTTTCCGCGAGATGGATCCGCCAACTGGTGCGCCCGGCAGGCACGTTCACTTTGTAGAACTTGATCTCACGCTCGGGTAGATCGACGATTTGCTCGGGCGAAGTGGTGTTGATAAAGTCGATGGAGTTGATGGGAATGTCTAGGTCGTCACCGATGGCTTCGGCGACCACGGAGTAGCTCATCGTCGGTGCGTTTGGCTGTGTGACCGTGTTGACGGAAGCGTCCTTCGCCACCCCGATGATGTAGGTCCCCGCGTCCATGGGGGCACCGTAGGCTGCTAGAAAATACCTCCCGGCCACGATCGCACCCGTCGAGTCTTTCTGCAGGGTTGTGAAATCATTTCCCTGGAACCACTGCTGGTTCGCCAGCCAAGTGGTGCTGTCCGAGTGAAGTCCAGAGGTCGTCGTGAAGTCCTTGGGCATTTGCGTGCCCTTCCGGATGACCATCCGCGGCACACCGGAAGTCACGTTCTTCAGGGTCACCCGGATGCCCTTCAGTCTGGCATCTTCGGGAATGTTCAGCTGGAAGTAGCGCCAGCTTTCCGCGATCTGGTCCGTGACGGTGAGCTGTCCGCTGCCGTTGACGGGATCAATCATCGGAAGGGTGTCGATCAAGCGGAAATTCAGAGTGGCTGTGCCATCGACGAAGCCCGTGGCATCTGCGTTGGCGCGCACAATGATCGAGTATTCATCTGCGGTGGGATCTTGCACGGTGACAAGCACTGGATGGTTGGCTGCTGTTTGTCCACCGATCCAGCCGTAGCCGCCGTTTCCAGAAGTCGTTCCCGGAAAAGGCACGGGCGATAGCGGACCGCGGATGATGGAGAGGCCGGGATTGCCGATGCGGTCGGTGAGATAGGCTTCCAGAACTTTCATGCCAGCAGGAACGGTGATTTGATAGGTGGCGAGATCTCCGCCTTTCAAATTCACCGGCACCGAGAGTGTGGCGGTGGGCGATACCAGGCCGAGATGGGTTGTAGTCGCCGGCTGAGTGGAAGTCAGCGTGCCAGCTGCCTGGCCGTCACCCATCACCGTTGCGGTCGGGGCTAGGCCTTCGCTGATAGCTGCGATGTAATACGTCCCTGCGTCGAGCGAAGCTGCGGCATGGTTCGGAAGTAACACGAGCGAATCCTTGCCGGGGCGTTTGAGCCGCTTGCCACCGGCAGAGGTGGCGTCTCCAAGAGTGTTGGAGGCGAAAAAATCAGGAATCGAGTCGCGCCGCACCTGCATCAGCATTTCGCCCACTGTCGGAGTGAGGTCCAGCTGCCAGCTCGTTAGATTGGCGCCCGGCGGGATGGTGACGCTGAAAAATCTGAACTCACGCGGTGCGAGGGGATTTGTGCCAAGGTTCCCGCCATTCAAGGCGAGCGGGGTGATGGGAATGCTGAAACCGGTGGTGCCGATGCCGCGGCTTTGGAGCGTGTAGGAAGTGGTTTTCACCTCTCCTGCCGAGGGTTGTGCGGCTCCCGCAAGGATGCCCACATAGTAGGTTCCGGCGACTAACGGTCTGTTAGATCCTTTGACCGCGAGAAATTGTTGACCACTCACGTTCACATTCCCTGTGTTGGTCATCAGACCTGTGAAATCCAGATCCTGTGACCAGGATGCTCCGGATGCCCAGGTCGGGCTAGTCGGGGTGATCAGTGTGCTCGAAGGCGGCAGCCGATCCCGGCGCACGGTGATCTTCGGCGTGACAGTGCCCGATACGCCGGTGAGATTCAAATACCATCCTAACAAATTGGAATCATCAGGAACGACCACTCGGAAATATTTCCACGAACCTTCCACTTGCTCCGTCACGGATGACAGGCTCCCATCCATTACCGCGGGTGATGACTTGATGTCATCCAGTGTGAGTGTGAATGCGCCTAACGGCAGGCTTGGCTGATAGACGCCCACATACCAGATGTCCGCCTCGTGATCGACTCGCTGGAGAATCCCGTTTTTGCTGCTAGCGTCTGCATATTTTACTTCAGTCAGGTTGGTGCTGCCGCCGGTTCTCTTTTGCCAGATTCCGGGAATCTGTGCCCGCCGGATCGCGATTTCAGTGCCAGCGGGGGCGTTTGCCAGATCAACCTCCCAACCCAAGGTCCCGACTTGCGCCGCGAAATCCGGCACCCGGTAATACCGCCATCCTGACCGCAGCGGCTGGTCATTTGTGACCTCGTCCCGGTAGCCGATGTCCGAGATATCGGGTGGACCGCTCACAATTCCGGTCTCGTAGTCAGCCGATCCATAGACGGTGACAAACCAAATTCCGTTAGTCAGTGCCGGGGCCACGATGCTGATGCTGTCATTCACCTCTCCCGGCGCTTCGTTCACGGCGTCATTCTCCGTTTCCGATGGCACGGTGTCCTTCTTGATGGCGATCGCCGGGTCTCCGCTCAGGCGGTTGAGTGTCACGTCCCAGACGATCTGTCCGGACGGCACGTCCACTCGGAAAACCTTGTAAGGTGATTCAGTCACCGAAAATGTGGGAAGCACGCCGTCAAATGCCATGGACTCCACCGTCTGGATCCGGGAGTCTAGGGTGATTTGGGATCCGGGGGTTCCGATGACACTCACGAAATATGTGTCCGATCCTGCTCCGAGATAGGGTGGGACTAGCAGCATGCTCCCTGTTTGTCTTCGATCAGCCACGATGGATGAGGCGAATAGCACCGGGACTTTGGATTTTCTAACACCGATCAGTTGATTCCCGCCGTTCAGCCAGAGGGACCATGCGGGGACATTCTGAGGTAAGGTGACCTTGTAGAACACGACTCCTTCCGGTGGCATGGGGGCCAGTGTGACGCCGGCGTTTTGGGATGCCTCGCCGAGAGTGTAGCTTCCATCATTGTTGGAGTCAGTGAATGGCAGGCTTCCCAGGTCTCTAACATAGGTTTCTCCAGTGACCAACGACCAGGTGTTCGACGCACCGGTCGCGACGACGAGAATGAACCAATTCTCGCCGGGTGCGAAATCCGCAGAGCTTAGGACGATTCCGTCACTGCCTGGCAGGTCGGATTTCCTCACGCCGACTTGGCCGACGACGGGAATCTGACCACGGCGGAGGTAGAGTTGTGCCTCTCCACTAGTCACGTTCAAGCGGGTTTTCCAAACTTCCGCGGACTTTGTATTGATCCGGTAATAGTAGTTTCCCGGAGAAGTGGTGGGCTGCGTCGCGACTTGGGTGCCTGCATCTGTCACACCTAGATCCCAAACG
>JBOFET010000564.1:0-7249 GCA_051648225.1 Luteolibacter sp. | reverse complement strand
TGACGATTTGCTCGCCGCTGCGGCGGATTTCAGCGGAATCGAGGAAAAGTCCAAGTTGTTGAACTTCGTCCTCGACGCCTATGTGAAAAGGATGGCCGCCCGCAGGCTTGCCGCTTTGGGCGGGACGATGCCGGACTTCGACATCGCGCCGAGAGAGTCCCGGGTGAGCTACCGCTCGGATGCCACCTTCCCCACCTCCAAAGTCGCGGAAGAAGCCCCATGAAACCAATCCTCGTCGATACGTGCGTTTGGATCGATCATTTCCGCCAGCGGAATCCCCTGCTCGCAGCCATGTTAGAGGACGGCGAGGTCTGGTGCCACCCGATCATCGTGGGCGAGCTTTCCATGGGAAGTTTGAAAAACCGGCAGCAAACGTTGATCGATCTCGCGAAGCTGAATCGCCCGCCGATCGCCAGTTTTTCCGAAACCCAGCGAATGGTGGAAGCCCGCCGCTTGTGGGGTCGCGGAATCCAGTGGAACGACGCGAACATCCTCGCCTCATCGGTGCTGGCCGGGGTGCCGCTGTGGACTCTCGACCGGCGGCTCAAGACGATTTCCGAGGAAATGGGCGTCAACTTCACGGGCGCTTGAGTCGCGGATTCCATCATTCACCGAGCATTCACTGCGGCGGGTCGTGAAACGGTTTGCTCCCCCACTCCGGCGTGCTTAGAAAAAGGCACACACCATGTCCGACCAACCATTTTTCTACCAAGACACCTTCCCGCTCGGCCCGGACACCACGGAGTATGAGCGACTCAGTTCCGAGCACGTCTCCGTTTCCGAATTCGAAGGCAAGCCCGTGCTGAAAATCGCCCCGGAAGCTCTCACCCTGCTGGCGGCAGAAGCGATCAAGGCCATCAACTTCACTCTCCGCGCCTCGCACCTTGCGCAGGTCGCCGCAATTCTCGATGACCCGGAAGCCTCCGAGAACGACCGGATGGTCGCGCTCATGCTCTTGAAAAACGCGGAAATCGCATCTCACGGCATCCTCCCGTTCTGCCAAGACACTGGCACCGCCACTATCGTGGGAAAAAAAGGCCAGCAAGTCTGGACCGGCTGCAATGATGCGGAATTTCTCTCCAAGGGCATTTACGAAACCTACACCCAGGAAAATCTGCGCTATTCGCAAACCGCTCCGCTCACGATGTTCGAGGAGGTCAACACCAAGACCAACCTCCCAGCGCAGATCGACCTCTACGCCACGGAGGGCGACGCCTACCAATTCCTCTTCGTCAGCAAAGGCGGCGGCTCGGCGAACAAAACCTTCCTCTACCAGGAAACCAAAGCCTTGCTTAACCCCCAGCGGCTCAAGGAGTTCTGCCGTGAGAAAATGGCATCGCTGGGCACCGCCGCTTGCCCGCCGTATCACCTCGCCTTCGTCATCGGCGGCACCTCGGCAGAGACCTGCGTCAAGACCGTGAAAATGGCTTCCACCCGCTACTACGACAGTCTCCCGACCTCCGGCAACGAGCACGGCCAAGCCTTCCGCGACATCGAGCTGGAAAAGGAACTGCTCGCGATCGCCCGCGAAATCGGGATCGGCGCGCAATTCGGCGGGAAATATTTCGCACTCGATGTCCGCGTCATCCGCCTGCCACGCCACGGCGCGTCGTGCCCGGTCGGCATCGGCGTTTCCTGCTCAGCGGATCGCCAGGCCAAGGCGAAGATCACTAGGGACGGGATTTTCCTCGAAAAGCTGGAGAAGAATCCGGGCCGGTTCATCCCTGAGAAATTCCGCGACTGGAAATTCAAGGGCGTGCCGATCGACCTCGATCTCGGCATGGAAGCAACCCTGAAAACCCTCTCAAAATACCCCGTCACCACTGCGCTCGCGCTCAGCGGCACCATTATCGTCGCTCGCGACAGCGCTCACGCCAAGCTCAAGGAGATCCTCGACGAGACCGGGGAACTCCCGGAATACTTCAGGAAATACCCGGTTTACTACGCCGGCCCCGCCAAGACGCCCGCCGGATTGCCCTCCGGCTCCTTCGGCCCGACCACCGCCGGGCGGATGGATGGTTATGTCGATCTCTTCCAGTCTCACGGAGGCTCCATGGTCATGCTGGCCAAGGGAAACCGTTCGAAACAAGTCACCGACGCCTGCCAAAAACACGGCGGATTCTACCTCGGCTCCGCCGGTGGACCCGCTGCCCTACTCGCTCAGGAGCACATCCGCTCGCAGGAGGTCGTCGCGTTTCCCGAGCTTGGCATGGAAGCGGTGTGGAAAATTACCGTCGAAAATTTCCCCGCCTTCATCCTCGTGGACAACAAGGGCCACGACTTCTTCACCTCACTGAATACCTGCCCGGTCTGCCACTGATTCGGCTCCCGCCCGGGAAATGTTTTGCATGTTCGCACCGGCGGACCTAACCTCCTTACATGAACACGCACTTGGCATTCATCGGCTCACTTGGAACGCCGGAAATCATCCTGATCTTCGTCGTGATCCTGCTACTCTTCGGCGCAAAAAAACTTCCCGAACTCGCACGCGGAGTCGGCAAGAGCATGGGTGAATTCAAAAAAGCACGCGACGATTTCGAACACGAGATTACCCGCGCCGAGACCGAAACCCGCGTCAAGGAAGCTTCCGGCAAAGAACCCCGCGACTCTTGACTCACATGCGGAACCGCCTCTCGGTCGTGACCCTCGCCAAGCAAGCCCCAAGAATTCTTGGGGCTTTTTTCTGCGCCCTCATCGCTCTCGCCGGGTCCGCCTGTGACCGCCAAAGCGGCACGCCGGATTGGGACACTCCCGGACTCAAGGCCCCAACCACCGCCGAGGTTCCCACTCCGGCCGCTCCTCCGGTCCCCGCCATTCCGGTAGCTACCGAATCACCGAAAGATCCCGAGCCTGTTGCCACCCCCGCCGAGAGTCCCTCACCGGATGGGCTCCGGTTCATCACCTACAATGTCGAAAATTGGCTCACGATGGACCGCTACGTGGATCGGAAAAACCTCAAAGGCGCTCCCAAACCGGATTCCGAAAAACAAGCCGTCGTCCAAATCCTCGTCCGGCATGCACCGGACGTCATCGGTCTCAGCGAAATCGGCGAAGCCACCGACCTTGCGGAAATCCAGGAAGACCTCAAGGCCGCCGGGCTTGATCTTCCCCACTCACACCACACGGGGGGCTCCGACACCACCCGCCACCTTGGACTTCTTTCCCGCTTCCCCATCACCTCCACCGCCAAGCCTGCCGTGTCCGAATATCAACTCGCTGGTCAGACCTTCGCCATCAACCGCGGCATCCTCGACGCCACGGTGGAAGCCCGGGGGAAATCCTACCGCTTCCTCGGGGTGCACTTGAAATCCAAACGCGATGTCGAAGTCGGCGACCAGGAAGCCATCCGCCTCCAGGAAGCCCGCCTGTTGCGCCGCCACGTAGACTCCATTCTGCAAATCGACGCTGATGCCCGCCTCATCGTTTATGGCGATTTCAACGACACCCGGCCCACCCCTGCCATCAAGGCAGTCACCGGAAATTACAACGACCCCACCTACCTCACCGCCATCCCGGCCAAGGACTCGGACGGCCATGCCTGGACCTATCACTGGGCACTTCACGACACTTACTCCCGCATCGACTTCATCATGGTAAGCCGCGGCCTCCGCGAAGAGGTGGTTTTCGAAGCCGCAAAAATCATCGACGACCCGGAGTGGGACGAGGCGTCCGACCATCGCCCGATTCTAGCCATCTTCCAGTGACGCCAAGGTGTCCCGCAGAACCCATCCGATTTTCGAAATCGCCAACGCCCGAGTCTGGCGTGGCGACACCCTTGCACTGAGAAACTTCTCCCTCAGACTCCTTCACGGCGAAAGCGTCGCCATCCTCGGACCTAACGGAGCAGGGAAAAGTTCGTTTCTCAAACTGCTCACCGGAGAAGTCAGGCCGGAAGCGGATCCCGCCACGAGTTGCCGCCTCTTCGGCGAGGAACTCTGGTCACTTGAAGAAATCCGCCACCGCATCGGCGTGGTGATGCCGGAGGAAGTCGAACGCTTCGATCCTCACGAACCCACCCGCGACGCCGTGCTCTCATCCCTTCGCGGTGCCTACGGCCGGACCCGGGACATGCGGTTTTCCCAAGCCGACAAGGAACGCGCGGACCAGACCATGGAACTGCTAGGAGTCCGGCATCTCGCCGACCGCGAATTCGGCACCCTTTCCTCCGGCGAGCGGCGGCGCATCCTCATCGCCCGCGCCCTCGTTCACGAACCCGGGGTGCTCGTGCTCGATGAACCGTCCACCGCTCTCGACTTTGCCGCCGCGCTGCAACTCACCACCACGCTCCGTTCCCTGCTAGAGATTGGGCGCGACCTTGTGCTCGTCACCCACCATCCCGGGGAGATCCCCCCGGAAATCCAGCGCATCGTCCTCCTGCAAAACGGCAAGATCTTCGCGGATGGAAACAAACACAACATCATCACCTCCGACCGCCTGAGCGAACTGTATCAAGCAGATCTAACCGTCTCTTGGAACAACGGCTGGTGCGACGTGCGGGCGAAGTAACGTGTTTTTCAACACGCCACTCGCACCGCATTTCCGCACGAAAGCGAAGTCAGCGTAAGAACGCTTCGTGCAGACCGCCGTCCACGGTGACGATTTGCCCGGTGGTCTTGCTCAAGCGTCCCGACACGAGAAGGAAGTAGGCCTCCGCCTGATCCGCCGGGGTGATCGGACTCTTGGTAAGCGTGCGATCCGCGTAGAACTGAGCGAGCTTGCCCACCAGGGATTCCGTCGCTTCATCTTCGGCGTAGGGAATCGCGTATTTCGCAAGGGAGCCGATCACTCGATCCCGCGGGAACATCGCGGAGCCTTGCACGACGGTTGCAGGAGCCACACCGTTCACGCGGACCAATGGCGCGAGTTCGATCGCAAGCTCGCGGACCAGGTGGTTTCCGGCAGCCTTGGACACGTCGTAGGCGACGGAGCCCTTCTTCGCGACAGCCGCGTTGGCACTTGTGGTTAGAACCAGATTGCCGCGCAGACCTTGTTCTTTCCAGGTCTTGTATGCCTCGTCCGCGACGAAGTAGCTACCACTCACATTGATGGCGAAGGTAAGCGCCCACTTGTCATCGGGAATGTGCCCGGTGGTGTCGCTCGGCACGAAGACCCCGGCGGTGACACAAATCGAATCGAAGCCGCCATAGGATAGCGAGACCTCGTCGAGCATCTTGCGGATACTGGCGCGGTCAGTGATGTTAGCGGCAAGCCCGATGGCAGGTCCGCACTTGGAAAGTCCGGTTCCAGCCACACCGATGCCAATGCCATACTTGTCGGTGATTTCCTTGGCGGTGGACTTCGCGGCTTCTTCGTTCAAATCCACGCACACGATGTGCGCCCCTTCCTTGACGAGGCGGTGGGCGGTCTCTTTGCCAATCCCGGAACCCGCGCCGATCACGATGATCACCTGCCGGGCCAACTCCTTCTCCGCAGGCATGCGCTTGAGCTTGGCCTCTTCCAACAGCCAATATTCGATATCAAATGCCTCCTGTTGGGGAAGTGACACATACGTGTCGATCGCCTCGGCTCCACGCATGACCTCGACGGCGCAGTTATAAAACTCCGCCGTGACGCGGCTCTCGGACTTGTCCTTGCCCCAGGCGATCATGCCGATGCCAGGTATCAGAACCACGGTCGGATTCGGATCTCGCTGCGCGGGCGAGTTAGCGTGCTTGCAGAGCGCGTAGTATTCCGCATAGTCTTCGCGGTATCCCTCGAGGCCTGCGGCGAGTTTGGCTTTCAGTTCCGCCGCATTCTCTGTCTGCGGATTCCAGTCCACGTAGAGCGGTTTGATCTTGGTTCGCAGGAAATGATCCGGGCAGCTTGTGCCGAGCTCCGCCAAGCGGGCGGCATCCTTCGAGTTGACAAAACGCAGGATCTTCTCGTCATCCTGCACGGTGCCGACGAAACGCTTCTCCTTGGAAACCTGGCCGCGGAGCCAAGGCAGGATCGCCGCAAGAGTTTCCTCGCGTTTTTCCACTTCAAGTGTGGCGTATTTCGGTCCGCCGAACGCCGTAGCATCGCCACCTTTGGCCGCGTATTTCGCCTCGATGTAGTTGGCGGCGGTTTCGATGAAATCGAGAGTGTGGGTGTAACAGGTCTTCTCGTCATCATCCCAGGAAATGAATCCGTGCTGCCCCATCATGATCGCCTTCACGTCCGGCTGGTCCTTTGCGATTTCCTCCATCGCAAGACCGAGTTCGAATCCTGGCCGCATCCATGGCACGTATGCCATCCCGCCACCGAAGATTTCCCGCGTGAGCTTCTCACGGTTTTCCGATGCGGCGATGGCGATGATCGCGTTCGGGTGCATGTGGTCAACATGCTTGCCCGGCAGAAAGCTGTGCAGCGTGGTGTCGATGGAGGACGCGCGCGGATTCAGATTGAAGGTGGCGTGCGAAAACATGCCGACCATGTCATCCTCCGCTTGGGATTTGAGCCCCTTGTCCGGACGGGCGGCGTAGATTTCCTGAAGTCCTAGCAGTTTATCCTGATAGAGTGACGAGAAATTCTCCCGCGTGCTTGTGCGGAGGTCACCACCAGAGCCTTTCACCCAGAGGACTTCCACCGCTTCATCGGTCAGCGGGTCCTTCTCCATGATTTTCGAGGAAGTGTTTCCACCGCCGGTATTGGTGATGCGTTGATCGCTGCCGAGCAGGTTCGAGCGGTAAATCAGACGGCCGACCGGATCAAGTGAAGCGGCTTGGGCATCGTCCCAGAGGAAGTTGACGTGTTGGTAGTTGGACATGATTTGTGGTTGTATATTAGTTAGTTAGAGACCTAGTGCCTTCTGGCGGTAATGTTCGTCCGGACGACCGGCGATGCGCTCCACCTGCGCGGAGGTTAGAAATTGTGGTTCGCCGGAAACGGCCGCAGCCCCGGCGAAGATCTCGGCAGCCTTCACCACCATAAGAGTCGCGGCGAGCACCGCCTCGGGTGTCTCACCAAGGGCGATGAGACCGTGGTTCTCCAGAAGAATGACGCGCGGCGGGCGGGCGAGGCGTGAAATGAATTCCTCAACGGCACCCTTGATCGCTTGCGCGAGCTTCAGACCGGGATCCGTGTAAGGCACGAAAACACTCTCCACACCGCAGCAAACGATTTCATCGGGGAAAATCCGGCGGGAGGCGAAGGTCCGACCATGCCGGGAGCACAGCAGTGCGTTTACCGCGACCGGGTGCGTGTGTCCCACGAAGTTCACCCCAGGCAGAGTGAGCAAATAGCTGTGGAAAATCGCCTCGACGGACGG
>JBOFET010000563.1:0-1508 GCA_051648225.1 Luteolibacter sp. | reverse complement strand
CTCGATACCCTCGCTCCTGCCAAGGACCGCTGGACGCCCATCTATCTAGAATACGGCCGCCTGGAGGTGGATGATGCCTCCATCAAATGGATCGGCAGTGACGGTCTCATTACCCGCCTGCCTGTGGCCACCGTCTCCGCACTCATCCTCGGTCCGGGCACTTCCATCACGCATGCCGCAGTGAAGGCGGCCGCCCAGTGCAATTGCCCGCTGCTCTGGCTGGGAGAGGACGGGTTGCGTTTCTACGCCTTCGGCATCACCCCGAATCATGACAACTCGATGGCCCGCATCCACGCCACCGCCTGGGCGAACAAGAAGTCTCAAAACGAGATCGCTCGCCGCATGTTTCTCCACCGTTTTCCGGAAGCCACCGTGCACGGCGTGAACATTAAACAACTCCGTGGCATGGAGGGAAAGCGGGTGAAACAGACCTACGCCGATCTCGGCCTGAAATACGGTGTCACCTGGAAGGGGCGGGATTATAAAACCGAAAACTGGCAGCTTGCAGACGGGATCAACCGTGCCCTCTCCGCCTCGAACGCGTCCCTCTACTCGCTAACCGCTGCCGTCTGCTGCTCCATGGGCTTCATCCCCCAGCTCGGCTTCGTCCACGCCGCCGGCACTTTGCCCTTCATCTACGACGCGGCAGACCTCTACAAACACGAGACCAGTTGGCCCGCCGCCTTCGAGGCGCTCTCCATCGATCCCAAGGACGACGGCACCCTCGTGAGAAAGCTTCTCAAGCAGAAAGTCGAGGAGACACGCATGCTGCGCCGGATGCCGGAGGATTTGAAAAAACTCTTCGAAGGCCTGGGAGAAGATCCCGCAGACGCCCCACCGGATCATCCGCTCCAACCGCACTCGGAAGCCTAGCGCGATCGAGAGTGCATGGTTGTGAGTGGCTCGGAATCAATGCGGTTCATTCCGGCTCCTCGCCCAGCAAGCCCACTCCAAAAAACCACCAACTCTCTCCGACCAAACGCCGAAAAATTGAGAATTTGAACCGCCAAGACGCCAAGAGCGCCAAGTTTGTAGAAATCAAAATCAAAGGATCCGTTCTCTTTCCTTATCTTCCTTGGCGTCTTGGCGGTTCAACGAATCATCCTTTTGCATTCAAAATTCTAAATCCTCAATCCCTCTTCCATGACCATCCTCGTCTGCAACGACGTCCCGCCCGCGATCCGCGGCCATCTCAAACGCTGGTTCATCGAGCCGCAGCCGCATGTTTTTGTGGGCACCTTGAACGCGCGCACTTTCCGGAAGGTAAAGGATTTCATTTTGCGCAATGCACCGAAGGAGTTTGGCATGCTGGTGATCACCTCCGCGCCGAATTGCCAAGGCTATGAAATGCAGCGGATCGGTCCTGAAGGGAAATCTGGACGAAAACCCATCGAACTCTCCGGTATCCCTCTGATCGCGGAGAGTTGGGTGAGTGAGGAGAATCAGCCGTTCTAGCGCCTGGGCGGACATTTTGTCACGGTGAAGATTGGACTGGAAACCGAGTGATC
>JBOFET010000562.1:0-4494 GCA_051648225.1 Luteolibacter sp. | reverse complement strand
CCAGAAGATCGCCACCCTCACGGGAGCCGAGCACTACTGGGCACAAGACCTGGCCGCGCTCAAGCGGACCTTCACCACCATCGACAACCTCGAAAAAACGGATGCGAAGAGCCTCACCGTGATCGATGATACGGAGCTTTTCCCCTGGTTCGTGGGCGCTACCTTGCTGGCTGCGCTGGCTGCGCTGGCTGCCGCGCTTCACCTCGTTTTCAATCCACCACCGTCCGCCTGATCTGATGAACTTCGCCCACCCCGGCTGGCTCGCCCTGCTGCTCCTGCTGCCCGTCCTGGCAGCGGCGGCCTTGTTGATCTCGCGGCTCAGGCGCAAGCAGTGGACTGCCTTCGTCGCGCCCCGCCTGCGCGACGGACTGGTCAAGCAAAGCAGCTCCCTGCCCCGCTGGTTGGCGCTTTTTTTCCTCATCGCCGCCTGCGCTGCTTCCATCGTGGCCCTCGCCCGCCCGCGTGGCGATGCCGGGGTGAAAACCGAGAAAATGACCGGCAGGAATGTCATGATCGCCCTGGATATTTCCAAAAGCATGCGCGTGGACGACGTGAAACCGGACCGCCTGACCCAAGCGAAAGTCGTGATTCACGAATTGCTCGAAGCCATGCCGAACGAACGGATCGGCCTCATCGCTTTCGCTGGCACGCCGTATGTCCATGCCCCGCTCACCATCGACCACAGCGCGGTGCGAGAGGTCGTGGATCAAATCGACGAAAAATGGGCACCGCTCGGCGGGTCTGACCTCACTGCCGCCGTGCGACTCGCCACCGAGACGTTGAAAAAGACCGGTCAGAAAAACAACGCGCTCGTCATCCTCAGCGACGGCGAAAAGCACGAAGGCGATCTCGAAGCCGTCATCGCCGAGGCCGAGCAAGCCGGAATTTTCATCGTCGCCATCGGCGTCGGCACCGAGGACGGCGGTTTCGTCCCGAATCCGGATTTTCCGAGTGGCCAGATGCTCGATCCCTCGGGCCGGGCCGTGATCAGCCGCCTCCAGACCCAAGTCATGCGGAAACTCGCGGAAGACACGAACGGACGTTTCGCCATCGCCGGATCCGGCCCGGATATCCCGGCTCTGGTGAAATCGGTGGTGGACGGGCTGGACGCATTTCAAATGGAAGGCCGGGAGCGGCGGATCTCGATCGAGTTTTACCAATGGCTGATGCTGCCGGCGATTGGGTTCTTCATGGCATCCATCCTTGCAGGCACCCGCTGGCGTGGCGTCCACGCGGCGGTCCTCGTCACCGGGGCATTTCTCCTACCCGACCGGGCCGATGCGAGCGACGCCTCGAAAGCGAAGGAAGCACTGGCCGCGAAAAACTACGAGGAGGCCCGCGACGCCTATCACCAGCTTGCGGACAAGACCTCCTCCCGCGAGACCCAGGCGCGCTACCGTCTTGGCGAGGCCACCGCCGCCTACCGTGCGGAGGATTTCCGGGCAGCCCGCACGGCTTACAGCCAGGCGCTGCTTTCCGGTGATTTGGAGGTCCAGGCAAATGGCCACCTCGGCATCGGGAACTCGCTGTTTCAACTCGGTTGGAAAGGGCTTTCCGGCGAGTTCTACCCCACGGATCCCGCTTCGGTGCCGGATCTCGATCGCTTCGACACCATCGTCAAGGAGGCACTGGCCAAGCTCCGCGAGTCCGACTCGCCGGACGAAGGCGATGCCAGTGGATTTGTCAAAATCGAGTCCCTCGTCACCAACTGGGCGGACGCCGTCCGGCACTACGACTCGGCACTTTCAAAATCCCCGGCGGACCCGCTGGCCGGAAAAAATCGCGACCTGTCCATGACCTACCTCAAGCGGCTCCAAGAACTGCTCGATGAGGAAAAGGAGGAAACCGAGCAGTCGATGCCCCAGCCCCAACCCGGCAAGGGCAAGCCCCAGAAAGGCGAAGGCGACGGTGAGGGAGAAGGTGAACCGCAAGAAGGCGAGGGCGATGAAAAAGGCCCCAAAAAACCCGGCGAGAAGGGCGAGGGCGATGAAAAATCCAAAGACGGTCCCGGCGAAGATGGCGACGAGGAAAGGGACGGTAAAAACGACAAAAACAAGGACAAGGACCCAGGCGACAAGGACGGTGAAAACCCGAACGAGTCTCCCCAGGAACGTGCCCACCGGATCCTCAAGGAAAACGCCGA
Organism: Luteolibacter sp.; assembly: GCA_051648225.1. Classification (GTDB taxonomy): domain Bacteria; phylum Verrucomicrobiota; class Verrucomicrobiia; order Verrucomicrobiales; family Akkermansiaceae; genus Luteolibacter. The sequence goes on along the minus strand of JBOFET010000562.1, from coordinate 2,351 downwards.
TCTCGAAAAAGGACCGCTCAACCCGGGCCGCCGTGAATTCCGGGATGCCGAAAAAGACTGGTAAAATCATGACTACTTGGAAACCACTGACGCGTCTCTTCTCCGCCTCCTTGCTGTGGCTCATCCTCGGCACCGCCGCCCATGGTCAAGCGGTAAGCCGTCTCTCCAGCACCTTTCTCGCCCGCGGCGAGCAGGCCATGCTGGAAGTCTCCGTCGTGATGCCACAAACTGCCGGGATTCCCGAAATCCCGCTGCCCAAAGTGCCCAACGTCGCCATTCAGCTCTCCGGCATTCCACCCCGAGGCAATCGGCTCACCGCGAGAACTGCCGAGTATCTGTTTTCCTTCATCGTCTCGAGTTACGAAGTCGGCTCCTACGTCATCCCCCCCATCACCGTGCTGGTGGACGGGCTGCCGAGCATCACCGAACCGCTCGATTTCAAGGTCTTCGATCCCGACGACCTCGAGTGGTCGGAAGTGCAGGCCGGCAACCGGACGATCCGCTACGCCAGCTCGTTCCTGATGCTGAATGCCAGCCCGTTTGAAAATGAAACCACGCCGACGGAGATCAAGGTTTTCATCCCGGAAGATCTGATTGTCGAAGATTGGGGCATCCCGGATTTCCAGCGTGACGGAGTGGCCGCCTGGCGGTTCCAGCCCCAGCCATCGACCCTGCGGAACCGGATCAACCTGCTCGGCATGCGCTACGTTTCCGTTTCCTACCCGAGCACCGTCACCCCCACCCGCATTGGGAAAGTGGGCATCGGCCCGGCGAAAATCCGCCTCACGATCCAGGAACGTGTCATGGACCCCTTCCCTCGCGCGTTCATTGTCGAGGCCTATTTGCAGGTTCCCAAGCTGGAGTTCGAGGCGCTTCCGCTGCCTCCGGGCGCGCCGGAAGGATTTGAAAATGCCGTGGGCAGTTTCCGCCTGAGCGCCAGCAGCAATGTCACCGAGGTGCAAGAGGGCGACCCGCTCACCATCGACCTCGTCGTCACTGGCAGCGGAAATCTCGACACCCTGCGCCCACCTGCTCTGGAAGATCCCAGTGGTTGGAAAATTTACGGCACCACCACCGAGCAACGCGGCGACGAACGCCGCCTGCTGTCCGGGACGGTCGTCTTTCATCAGTCCATCCGGCCGTTGGAAATCAAAAAGGAAGTCCCACCGTTTCGGCTCGTGTTTTACGATCCCCGGGAAGACGCCTATAAAACGATTTCCACCGCCCCCATCGCCCTCAAAATGCTGCCCTCCGCCGCCTCGAACCCAGCTGCTCAGGCCACCATCCAGACTCTTGCCATGCCCATCGAGCGCATGACGGACATTCTCGCCATCCTTCCCACCACCCAGCTCGCCGCACCCGTCACCTCCTCGCTCCCCGCCTGGCTTGGCCACGCCATCGCCGGACTGCTCGCCCTCGCCCTCATCGCCAAGTCCGCCTGGATGCGCCTCGCCCCGCGACTCCGGAAGGATCCCCGCCGCGAGGCACAGGCACGGGAACTCCGCGACATCGAAAAGGCGAAATCTGCCGATGACACGGAGTTTCTCAAAGCAACCGGCAGCTTCATCGAGCGTTGGCTTGGTGCCCAGCCCGCGCCCGAGATCCAAGCAGTCCTCGCCGAGCGCGACGCCGTTTGCTTCCGAGCCGAGAAGCCGAAAATCATGCTCGACCAAGGCCGCCGCCAGGAAATCCTCCGGCTTCTGCGCCACGCGGTCATGGCTTGCCTTCTCGCCGCGTCCTTCGGATTCGGCCCCTCGGCCCGCGCCGCCGATCTCGCTGCCCAAGCCCAGGAAGCCTACGAGTCCGCAAAATACGACGAGGCGCTGCAACACTGGTTCAGCTCTGCGAAATACGAGCAACTCTCCGCAGACACCCTCTACAATATCGGAAATGCCTGCTACCGGTCCGGCTCGCCCGGCCAAGCAGCCCTCTACTACCGCCGCGCTCTCACCCGAGACTCCGGCCACCAGGAAGCCCGCCAGAACCTCCGTTTCCTGGAGCGGAAATATGGTTCCATCGTCGTCCAACGCCCGGAATACCAATACGCCCTGGCCAAGTTCCCGCTCTCCACCTGGCAAGCCGTTCTCTGGACCGGCGCATGGATGTGCGCTCTCGCGCTGCTTGTTTTCCCAGCCACCCGGCCGGGCGCCCACCTCCGGGTAGCCGCCGTCGCTGCCCTCGTCCTCGGGCCTCTTCTGGTTTCCTTCGGAGTGCTCGGCTGGCGGTATTTCCCAAGCGACGCAGAGTTCGCACCGCTTTCCCGCCAAGCCGTCATCATCGCGGAGAAAACCACCCTCCACACCGATGCCGCCCGCACCGCACCTGAGGTGATCGACGCGCCGCCGGGTTCA
>JBOFET010000561.1:0-1715 GCA_051648225.1 Luteolibacter sp. | reverse complement strand
CGAGAAGCCATGCAACCGCTGCCGCGCCTGATTCTCGCCACTCGCAATTCCCATAAGACCGCAGAAATCCGGGCGATGATCGGCGACCGCTTCGAAGTTCTGGATGCCACGGCGTTTCCGGATTTCCCGGAAATCGAGGAAACCGGGACAACCTTCCTCGAAAACGCGTGCCTGAAAGCCGAGGGCATCAGCCGCCACATCGGGGGCTGGGTGCTTTCGGACGATTCCGGCCTCGAGGTGGATGCGCTCGGCGGCGCACCGGGCGTCTGGTCGTCCAGCTATGGCGGCGAGGAGGGAAATCATGCGAAGAACAACGCCCGCTTGCTCGCGGAAATGGCCGGCCAGGCGGATCGCCGTGCTCGTTTCCGCTGCACGATGGTGCTCGCCCGTGACGGGGCGCAGCAAGCGTCCTTCAGCGGTGCCGTCGAGGGCAGACTCGTGGAGACCCTTCACGGAGCCGGCGGGTTCGGATACGACCCGCTATTTGTCCCGGAGGGCTACGAGAAGACCTTCGCGGAGCTGGGCGATGAGGTGAAAAACTCCTTGAGTCACCGCTCACGCGCCTTGCAGCAAGTCGTGACGTATCTCGAAGGGCTTGGGTAAAAATAGTTTGTCTTTATTAAGGATTTTTGAAAAACTTTCTTCCATGAAAAGTTTTTCCCTTCTCCTCACCGCGTTGCTACCGCTCATCGGCGGGCTGATTTCCTGCTCGAATCAGGTGAAGGCACGGCAGCCGGTTTCCTATCGCTTCGAACACGGCAGAACCGCACTGGTGAAAGACGGTCTCGCCTACGCGCCGCGAAATGCCCCGCCTGCGGTCATCCGCGCCATTGCTGCCGGGAATCGGCTACAAGGAAAGCCCTACAAGTGGGGCGGTGGTCACGAGAAGCATCAGGATTCCGGCTACGATTGCTCCGGGACCGTTTCCTATGTGCTGCGTGAGGCCGGTCTCCTGAAGGGCAGCATGCCGTCGCGAGGCTACTTTTCCTACGGCAAGAAGGGAGAGGGAAAATGGATCACCCTGTATGTGCGGAAAGGCCACGTGTTTATGACCGTCGCCGGATTGCGGCTTGATACCGGCGGCCCCGGGGGGGAAACCGGTCCCCTCTGGAAGACCGGGACACGCCAGGGAAAAGGTCACGTGATGCGCCATCCCGCCGGACTGTGAGCCGGAAGTGGCACGATTTGAAGAATTTTGGCGATTTTTCTAGCACGATTAGGTAAATCGTGCCACATAAGCGCACTGAAGTGGCACGATTCAGCGAAATCGCGCCACAACTCTTGCGAATCATGCCACTTCAAATTCCAGATGAGGATTTCGACAAACTGCACCGCATCATCGCGGCGCGGACGTTTGGCGCGTCGGTGAAGGAGCTACTTGAAAATCCCGAACTCGGATTTCCCAAGCGGACCTTGCAACGGCGGCTGGATCAGATGGTTTCCGAAAGGCGCCTCGAACCCGGAGGTCAAGGCCGCGCCCGGCGCTATCTGGTACCGGCGCAGGACCGCTTCCCGAGGACTTCCGTGGTGATGGAGGACCCGCCGGTTTACCACACCCGGTTGGACTGGCTGTCACCGGCGGCTTTGGAAATCCGCAGGATCATCCAGCTTCCCGGGTCTGAAAGGATGCCGGTGGGTTACGAAGGGGCCTTTCTCGATGCCTATGAGCCGAACCGCACTTTTTACCTCCCCGAAAGCTTGCGAACCGAACTCGA
>JBOFET010000560.1:0-15527 GCA_051648225.1 Luteolibacter sp. | reverse complement strand
CGGCGGGCCTTTGCTACGTAGCGGGCTTTTACAGACGAATCTTTACACTACCTTTCGTAAAAAGACACCGTCCGAGTTTTCTTTGCCGATGAAGTCAGCTTCGGGCGAAAGAGATCCTATTTCTCCATCATCGTCGGTTCAAATACGGCAACTGGCCTACGCAAGACTGTCATCGCAGTCATCTCTGGCGAAACATTGTCAAAGCCGTAGAGTCTGTGCGGTTGGATCGTTTGCACGGTCTCATTCCGATTTAATTCGATTCCGTCTTTCCTCTTGGAAATTCACACGCAGCTACCGATACTTCAATTCAATGCAAGACCTTATCCGTGTTGAGCCTGTTGCCCTACTCCCGACTCAGGCTGGATGCGCCGTTTTCTTAGGCGACGGCACAAAATCCATCGTTTTCTATATTGATCCCGGAGTAGGAGCATCGATCAATGCGTCCCTCAGCGGTCAGCAACCGCCAAGACCGCTTACTCACGATCTGTTTCTTCTCACGCTTGAAACCTTTGGAGCGAAAATCTCGCGCGCGGTGATCGTCCGGATGGAACACGAGATTTATTTTGCCCGACTGATCATTGAAGCAGAAAACGAGATCATGGAGCGTAAAATCGTCGAACTCGACGCGCGACCATCCGATTGTCTCGCTCTTGTGGTACGTTGCGGTGCGCCCTTTTATGTTGTCGCTGAGCTTTGGCACAAGCTCGAGGACATGTCCGGAACTCTCGCGGAAATGCGTGAAAACAAGGGCCAAGGTGGGGATGGTTTGGATGAACTTGGGATCGCCTGATTTTTCAAGAATCCACTCTTGCGGCAGTCGCAAGCCCTTTTATTTTCGGTTGTCATGATCGCTACATCAACCGCCTGCCTCCCTGAATATTTTCAAAAGGAAATCCTCCTCCATCCTGAAAACCGCCAGTTCCCACCTTTCGATCTTTGCCGCCTGCTTAGAACGGTTTTTGAACCTACCGAAGGATGCCGAGTGTGCGTTTTGATAGATTTCGATGAACCGAAACTCCTCATCAAGGACCATGCCTTCCTGACCCAACCTGGTTTCGCCGTCCAGAAAAACGCTCACAAGCACTTCTACCTCGGCCTCCAGCAAGGCGCCTTGGATGAACTCGGAATGACCGGAGGCGAATTGTTTGCATATCGCTGCAGCCACGGATCGAATCTCGATCTAAAGGACGAAATTTGGGATTCAAAAGGAAACCTACTCTCTCTGGATCGGAATATTTACCCAAACTACGACATCATCCTATGCATCTCCACTTTCTCCGCCACAGCGCCACTTACTGCAAAGTGCAAACAATTCGGTTTTCGTGGCGCAACGCTTCATGGGCTCAATGACATCATTCTTAACTCGGGACTCGCGGTGGACTACCTCGAGGTTTCGGGTGACGCGGAACGTCTTCGACTGGCACTGACCAAGGCTGATTCGATAGAAATCGACTTCACCCTGGAAGACGGTCGAACCCTCACGGCTTGGCTTGGTCTTGGCGGACAGGAGGCTCAGAAGTCACATGGATTGTGCAATGGCAGAACACCCGATATTGCCAATCTTCCGGCTGGAGAGGTGTATTTCGTGCCAACCGATGCCCACGGCGAATTCCCCATGAAGTATGAAGATGGGACTCTTGGTGTCCTCAAGGTTGAGAACCGCTGCATCATCCAATCCTATCTCATCCAAGGCAATCAGGCGACCATCGACGCACACAACGCACGGTTGGCAGACGATCCGATGACCGGCACTCTTGGAGAACTCGGTTTCGGCACTCAAGTGCTGCCCGTCTCATACGCTGACATCCAAGACGAAAAAGTTCTTGGGACCTGCCACCTGGCTACCGGCCGCGATGATCACCTTGGCGGCGATATCCTTCCTAGCATGTTCCAAAAGCATGAAAACTCGACTCATGACGACATTCTTTTCGCTCCGCACAAAACGCCTAACTTCAATATCAGCCAAGTTCGAATGAAGCGGGGTTCACAACAAGAAATCTTGATCGAAAATTTCCAACCGGCATCTTATCTAATCGATGCACTTGCTACCAACCGCTAGGAAACATTTTTGTTGGCTTCTCTTTTTGGCCTACTCCTCCACTTAGTAAAATATATTCCGTGTTTAGGTGCGATCAGAAGCGAAATCACAAAAAGCAGTGATTGCGTCAAGACGATGCACCCCCCAGTGGAGGCTTCATAATGGAAGCTAACGAAAATTCCAACCCATGTCGAACCGACCGCAGCGGTCGCCGCGATCACGATCATTCGGTCGAAACGATCAGTCCACAAGTGGCCAATACAACCTGGAGTGATCAGCATTGCCACGACCAAGATGATTCCCACTGCTTGAAGTGACACCACTATGGCCAATGACAGCAAGCTCAGGAGAAGATAAGTTAAAAAGCGATCTGGAAGTGCCATCACTCGCGCTTGGCCGGGATCGAAACAAATCAATAACAAATCCCTACGTAGAAGGATGGTGACCCCCAGCACGCAACCTCCTAAGCCCAATGTCTGCCACATTTGCGACCGGGCGATGCCGAGGATGCTGCCAACGAGAATGTGATCCAGATGCATCTCCGACGGAGTGCGGCTGAACAGGACCAGTCCGAATGCAAACAGCCCGGTGAAAACCACTCCCATCACCGTATCTTCTTTGATCCTGCTGTTTTGTTTGATGAAACCCGTTCCGACTGCGCAAAACAAGCCTGCGATAAATGCACCGATGGCAAGTGGCAGCCCGACAATGTAAGCCAACACGATTCCTGGAAGAACTGCATGGGCGATCGCATCCCCCATCAGTGACCAACCTTTGAGAATCAGAAAACACGAAAGCACCGCACACATCGTGGCGACCATGGTCCCCACCAGCAGGGCGTCGCGCATGAAAGTGTGTTGAAGAGGTTCTAGCAGCTCAGTCATGGGACAAAGATGGATTCCGATGTGCGAACTCGTCGCCTTGAGGCAAGAATCCCGTGTTCGGGCGCGAATACCAACACACCGAGAAAGACAAGCGTCTGAAGCGTGACGATGCAGCCGCCGGTTGCACCGTTGATGAAGTAACTGACGTATGCCCCGATCAGGGAGGTTGCGATGCCCATGCCGGACGACAACCAAAGCATTTTTCCAAAACGGTCTGTTAATAGATATGCTGTCGCACCTGGTGTGATCAACATCGCAACGACCAAGCAGGCTCCCACCGCCTGCAGCGCGGCCACCGAGGTGGCGGCGAGCAACGAAAGCAACGTGACATGCAGCAGAAAGGGTCGCAGCCCGAGCGTGCGGGCCTGGTTGGGATCGAAACAAAAGAGCATGAGATCTTTCCATTTCATCCCCAAGATCAGAAGTGTCACCGCACTGATCGCGATGACCTGCCAGATATCCGGATCCGAGATCCCAAGAATATTTCCGAGTAAAATCACCTTCAGATCCACACGCGCTGGGAACAGGGAAATCAAAATCAACCCAAGGGCGAAGTAAGCGGTGAAGACGATCCCGATCGTCGCATCTTCGCGGATCCGGCTTTTCGCCTTGATGAAGCTCATAGTCCCGGCAGCCATGAGACCGGCGACGAAGGCACCCAGAGCAAAAGGCAGACCAAGGATGTACGCCACCGCCACTCCGGGGACGACCGCATGCGACAAGGCGTCCCCCATGAGCGACCAGCCCTTGAGAGTCACAAAAGACGATAGAAATCCGCAACTCCCGCCGACCAGTGCACTCACCCAGATGGCACGCAACATGTAGTCGTATTGAAACGGCGTCAGCAGGGACTGGAAAAGTTCAATCATGTTTTTCCGATCGCTCCTTCAGCAACTCGGCGTGCTCCTGGCGGTTCTTGTATTCGAGGTGGCCATCCTTGCCGAAAACCAGCGGTCGCTCGTCATCGGTTAGGACGCGGATTGTCCGTCCGTCGTGCTCCTGAATGGTGGATTGCTCGAACTGGAACTGCCGCAGCACGCCGCCGAATGTGGCTTTCAAATTCTGTTCGGTAAACACCTCGGAAGTTGGTCCATAGGCGAGCACCGTGCGGTTGATGAGCACCGCCTGATCGCAGAACTCCGGCACACTTCCAAGGTTGTGAGTTGAAACCAAGATGATGCAACCGGATGCGCGGAGTTCCCTGAGAAGCTGGATGATCGCATCCTCCGTGTTCACATCCACTCCAGTGAAAGGCTCATCCAGCAGAATGACTCGCCCGCCTTGGGCAAGGGCGCGGGCAAGAAAAACGCGCTTCTTCTGGCCACCGCTTAACTCGCCAATCTGGCGGTCCTTGAATTCCCACATCGAAACGCGGCGCAAGCTTTCCTCAACCCTCGTCTTATCGACCGCACGCGGGATGCGCAGGAAATTCATCGCACCGTAGCGCCCCATCATCGCCACGTCCCAAACGCTCACCGGAAACTGCCAGTCCACCTCTTCGGCCTGCGGCACGTAGGCGACAAGGTGCTTTTTCAGCACTTCCCGGATGGGCAAACCGTTGATCCTAACGGTGCCGTTTCTGGGTTCCACAAATCCCATGATGCTTTTGAAAAGCGTGGACTTGCCGCTGCCGTTCACTCCTACCAGCGCACAAATCGTACCGCCGCGCAGTTGGAAGGTCGCGTTTTGTAGAGCCAGATGGCCGTTCGCATAAGCCACTGACACATCTTGGACATCCAGCCGTGGGAAATCTTCTTGGTGGTTCATTTGGGATTCAGAAATCCTTTCACGATGGTATCGGCATTTTTCTCCAACAATTTCAAGTAGCTGGGTGCCGGACCGTCTGGGTCGGTTAGGGAGTCCACATAGAGAACTCCGCCGTAGCGAGTTCCTGTTTCCCTGGCAACCTGTTGGATCGGCTTGTCGCTCACGGTGCTCTCAGAAAACACCACCGGGATCTGATGCTCACGGACCGAGTCGATGACCTTCTTCACTTGTTGCGGAGTCCCCTGCGCGTCCGCATTGATCGGCCAGAGATAAAGTTGGCGAAGTCCGTAGTTTTCGCAAAGGTAGGAAAAAGCTCCTTCGCTGCTCACCAGCCAGCGTTTCGTCTCGGGGATTTCGGCCAGTTTCTTCCGGACCGGCTCATCCAGCGCCTTGATTTTCGCGGCATACGCAGTGGCGTTCGCGTTGTAGAGCGCCTCGTTTTGAGGATCCATCTTCACCAATGCCCGGCGGATGTTCTCCACATAAATCACAGCGTTTGCAGGCGACATCCAGGCGTGGGGATTCGGCTTGCCGGTGTAAGGTCCTTCGGAGATTCCAACAGGTGGGATGCCTTCCGTAAGCACCGCGCTTGGCACATCCTTGACGTTGGCAAAAAACTTCTCGAACCAAAGCTCGAGGTTCATCCCGTTCCAGAGCACCAGGTCCGCGCTCTGGGCCTTTACGATGTCTTTCGGGGTCGGCTCGTAGCCGTGGATTTCCGCACCCGGCTTGGTGATCGACTCTACGACTGCGGCGTCTCCCGCGACCTCACGGGCCATGTCGGCAAGGATGGTGAAACTCGTCACCACTTTCTTCTTCCCCGAGTCCGCCTGCTTTTTCGCTTCACCGCATCCAACAAGCAGCGCAACACATCCCGCGCCCCCTAACAGCATCAGTGCCCGACGACGGGCCGCAAATTTCCCAGCACCACATTTCATACGCAATTCAATGGCAGATTTCATGTTCGATTCAATGTAGAATATTAGATAAGGCTAAATTTTTGGTCAAAACTTCTTACTCATGCCGATGAAAGGCGAATAGTCGGCAGACGCACCCGTGAGGCCGATCCGGATTCCTCCGTCGAACTGCCAAGTGGGAGTCACCAGCCAAGTCATCCCAGTGTTGAAATAAGCTTCCCGATCTGATCCAGATTCGGCACTGAGCACACTCACCAGCTCGATGAAAACGGCGGTTTTCTGCGTCACCGCATGGCTTGCCGTCGCCGATACCAACCCGACGAGATGATAATCACGGTCATCATCCGCTTCCAGATCCAGCTCGCCCATGACCGCGCAGGACCAATCTGCCGGACCGTCGAATGCGAAAGGGAAATCACCCCGCCTTCAACCTCATCGCTGCCGAGATTGCCACTGGAAGTGGGAAGTTGGACAAAGGGCATCACCGCCATGGACGTCGAGCCTTCGTCGTTTCCCCACAGATTACGCTTCAGCCGGATTTGCAAGTCGCCGAATCCCTCGTCACCTTTGCGGATCTGGGTAAAAAACGGCGTCACCACCTGGAAATCCGTTGAATCATCAAGGCCGATCTTGAAGTTGACCTGACCGAGGGACAGATCCCGGTATGTTCCGTCGCGAGTCCACGCTGCGATTTCCATTTCGAACTGGAAATGTCTGGCATCCACCGTGTGGGTGCTTTCTGTCGTATCGGGCCGATCAGTGCTAAGGGAACGGAGCGTTTCTGCGGGGCAAACGGGCGATAAGATGGCCGGAAACAGCAATGAGATGATCTTCAAGTGGCAGGGAAGTGTTTTCATGTCTGGAAAAATTAGCCCAAGCTAAGTTTTATTTTCAAGACTAATTTTCGTGTCACGGATTTTTAATGTGGTTGGTAAGGGTCGATTCCTTGGACAGGAAACCTCCGGATCGCCTCACTCGTCCTCGATCAAAAGCCGCCGCGGGCGCTTGAGCGGGATGCCTTCCTCGATGTCCCCGAGATCGAGACTGTCGAGCACATTGGTGCTGCGTCGGACCAGTCCGGACTCCGTCGAGACAGCCGCGAAGCTTGGCACCTCGGTGTGGTAAGGGTCATCGCCGATGAGCACCGGCTCTTTTGGCCGGACTGGCACCGCATCGAGCGCAGGCATGTTGAGAATCGCGTTTTCCGGAGAAATCCCCTCACTCAACGCTCCGGAATGAACGGTGCAAAACGGCAAATTCTCCGTCCCTTTGCGGAAATACTCCACCACCGCCGAGGAGCGCGAGCGAACGGTCCCGGTGGAAATGTCCTCCACATGCTCTTGGCAAAACTGAGTCGCACGCTGGCCGGAAACCGAACATACCCCGATCTCCGCCACTTCCGCTGGCGGACTCAACTTCCCGCCGCCGAAGGACGGTGCTGCCGCGTTCATCGTCGCCTGCCACACGGGCATCGAGAGGTCCCGGCTGAACGCGCCCGGATAGACCGGCTCGCCATTTCCCATCAGAAATCCGGTCCACACCCCGCAGGTGACGCGTTTGTTGTAGCCGATGAACCATGAGTCCGTGAATCCATAGGTGGACCCGCCCTTGCCTGCCCCGTGAAACGGTTTTTCGACCAGTCCGTCCAAAACCCCGTTCGAACTCCCGCGGTAGAGCGAACCCGCCATCATGCTGTGGATTTGCCAAGCCGTAGCCGGATCGATCACCTGCTTCGACGTCAGCGGCTGGCGCACACGGCGGTAAACCACGCGCCCGGCCGAGTTTTCCACCCGGTCCACATAGGCGAGCGTCTCCGGCCCGGACATCCCACCGCGGGGAAATACGGACATCGCTCGCACCGCCTGCTTCATCGAGACCTCCTCGAAGCCCACCGCGAGGCGTGGCAGCAGCTCGGCTTTTGCCAAAGGCAAGCCCAGCGCGATACCCGTATCCACGACGCGCTGCAAGCCCGTCTGCCCGGCGAACCGCACGGTGGCGGCGATCTTGGACTGCTCCAAGGCCTCACGCGCCGGAATTTTCCCCGCATACACCGGAGATGGAACTTCCATCCCCCATTCGCCCAGAATTCCCTCCTGCCCGCCGATCATGACCGCCCGATTGTCCATCGGCTCGTCCTCGACCAGCGTGGCCGGTGTGAGATTCGCACCCATCCCAGCGGCATAGACGAAAGGAAAAAACGCCGTGCCGAGCGGACGCTTGCCGAGCTCGATGAAATCAAATTGCGCCTGCGAATAATCCCTACCTCCCACGTGGGCGAGCACTTCCCCGGATTCGTGATCGATCATCAGCACCGCGCCCTGAAGATATTCCGCCGGTTTACTGCTCTTGCGGTAGTCTTTGTATTTCTGGTGAGCGTATCCCGGCTTGGACTCCGCCTTGGCCAGGCTTTCCAGCAAGGACTTCTGCGCCGCGTTTTGCGCTTCTGCCAGGATCGTCGTATGAATCGTGAATTTCCCGGAAGCCAGCGCATCCTCGCCAAGCGCCTGCCCCACCTTCTCCGCGATCCGCTCGTAGAGCTGCGACGTTCCACGCCGGAGCGGCTGCGAATCCAAGACCAGCGGCAAGGCCCTCAAGCGCGCCAGCTCGGATGAGGAAATCATTCCCTCGTCACGCATCCGGCCGAGCACGTAGTTTCTTCCCTCCTTGTTCACCGCCGGGTTGTTCAGCGGCGAGCGTCCGTTCGGGTTCTTGATCAGCGTCACCAGCGAGGCGCATTCCTCGGTGGCCAGATCCATCGGCTCCTTGCCGAAGTATCCCAAGGATGCCGAGCGGATTCCATAAAACCCACTGCCGAAGTAGATGCGGTTCAAATAGAAATTCAGGATCTCCATTTTCGAATACCGGTCTTCGATCCGCCGCGCGAGGAACGCTTCCACCAGCTTCCGCTCGATCGTGGTTTCCTTCCGCAACAGCGCCTCTTCCTTGAGATTGTAAGCATTCCGCGCCAACTGCTGGGTGATCGTGCTCGCTCCTTGGCTGCCACCCTGCAAGTTCAGCAAGACTGCCCGACCGATGCCGATATAGTCCACACCGTGGTGGCTCAAGTACCGCGAATCCTCGCCCGCCCGCAGCGCGTTGATGAAAATTTCCGGAACCTGCTCGATCGGAATCACACTGCGGTTTTGCACGAAAATCCGACCGATTTCCTTGCCGTTCCGGTCCAGAATGATGCTCGGCTCTTCCAGGTCATTGATGCGATCCAGATCGTAAGTCTTCGCCCGTTCCTGATATTCCCGGGTGTAGCCGTCCAGAAATACCCAGCTGCCGCACCCCACAAGGAAGCCGAGGAGGATCAAAAACAACCAGAACCCGGGACGCAGGAAGAACCAAGGCTTGCCGACCTTCTTTCGATTCGCTTTTTGAATGGTAGCCATGCGGGATTTACCGACACCAGCGCCCTTCGAGGCCGCCCGGCGCGCGAAACGCTATCTGACTGAGACGCCGCCCGCAACTCCTTCGTTGGGGGCCATTTTGCGCGAGCGGATCCAGCACGAAGGACCACTCCGGTTCGCCGAGTTCATGGCCGCCGCCCTCTATCACCCCCAGCTCGGCTACTACGCACGGGAAACCCGCCAAGTCGGGCGCGGCGGGGATTTTTTCACCAGCGTAAGTGTCGGTCCGCTCTTCGGCGAGCTGCTCGCCCGCCGATTTCTCCAGGAATGGCGGGACTCCGGCAGTCCGGAAAACTGGCGGATCATCGAGTGCGGGGCACACGATGGCACTCTCGCCGCCGACATTTTGGCCGCAATCACCCGCCTCGATCTGGCACCCCTCGCCGCGCTTGAATACGTCATTCCCGAGCCGCTTCCCTTGCTTCAGGAGGCGCAGAGAAAAACGCTCGCCGGATTCGAGAAAAACACCCGCTTCCTCGCCGCTGTGGAGGAACTCGATTCCCACCCGCTGCCCGGCATCGCTTTCGGGAACGAGCTGCTCGACGCCCTGCCATTCCACGTCGTCGAGATGTGTCCCGACGGCTGGCGCGAGTGCCGCGTCGCTGCCGATCCTCAAGGTGATTTCATGTGGGAAAACGATCATCCGGTCACCGATCCCCCCCTCCGCGATGCCCTCGCCGTTCTCGGCTACACCTTTCCCGTCGGCTACCGCACCGAGGTCCGCACGAATTTCCAGAATTTCCTCGAACCTCTTACCCGCTGCCTCTCCTCCGGCCTCCTGCTTTGGCCCGACTACGGCTTCGCTCACCCCGAATACTACGACCCCTGCCGCACCTCCGGCACCCTGCGGACGTTTTCGAAACACCGCGCCTCGGACAACCCGCTGGAAACTCCCGGGGAAATCGACATCACCGCCCATGTCGATTTCACCGCCGTCGCCGAGGCCGCCATCGCGCTCGGCTGCCACCCCGCCGCCTTCCAAAACCAAGGCACCTGGCTCACCGGGATCAGCCGCGACTGGCTTCTCAGCCTTGAGGGAAATCCAGACGCCACCCTTCTGCGCCAATTCCAGACCCTCACCCACCCCGCCCACCTCGGCGGCAGCTTCCACGTGCTCGAACTTTCCTGGAACCGCCCCGCCCGGGAAAGTTCACCGGCGGAAAAGCACCGGCTCGCCCTCTGATCACTCCTCCCCGCCCGGCGTCACGATCTTCTTCCGCTCCCGCGCCTCCCGGAAAAAACTCTGGATCAGAAACAAGCATTCCTCGCCCAGCACCCCCGCCGTCACCTCGCAGCGGTGGTTCAGCGGCGGATTCGCCTCCAGCAAGTTAATCCAGCCCCCCGCCGCCCCGGCCTTGGGATCCGGGCAGCCGAAAACCACGCGCTCCGGCCGGCAATGCACGATCGCCCCGGCGCACATCGGGCACGGTTCCTTCGTCACGTAGAGCGTGCATTTTTCCAACCGCCAATCACCCAGCGTCTCCTGCGCCCCGGTGAGTGCGAGCATTTCCGCATGGGCGGTTGCGTCCTTCAGCAGCTCCACCTGATTCCACGCCCGGGAAATGATTTTCCCCTCCCGCACCACCACCGCCCCGACCGGGACTTCCCCGGCGGCATAAGCCTTGCGCGCCTCACGCACCGCCTGGCCCATGAAATAAACATCGCTGTGCAAATCAATGATCGGTCCTTCGTCCTCCACACCGGAGGGGTAACGGATCGCAGAGTCCGTTGCACGCGGATTTCGCCGGTCGAATCGCATTCAGGATTTCCCTTGCCAACCCCCACCGCATTTCCCAGCTTCTCCGCCCCTCCTCAAGCCGCCTTATTCACCAACGAAGATCCGGAGGGGCTCCATGCGGCAAATCTTCAAAATCGCCCGTCCTGACTTCAAGGCGGGAAACCTGAAATCAATATGATCAACGAACTCATCAACGAAATGGTGGACGCCGGCGTCCACTACGGCCACCAAACCAAGAAATGGAACCCACGCATGAAGCCCTTCCTCATGAAGGACAAAGGCGGGATTTACATCATCAACCTGGAAAAAACTGTCCAACAGCTCGATAAAGCGTCCGACTTCCTCGCCGACATCGTCGGAAAGGGTAAAAAAGTCCTCTTCGTCGGTTGCAAACGCCAAGCCCAGGACGCCATCCGCGAAGCCGCGGAAGCGACCGGCCAACACTACGTCAACCACCGCTGGCTCGGCGGCATGCTCACCAACAGCCTCACCGTCCGGAAGTCGGTCGAGCGCCTCAAGTATCTCGAAAACATCGAGAAACAGCCGGAATTCAAGGCCATGTCCAAGAAGGAACTCGCCGCCCTCGGCCGCGAGCGCGAAAAACTCCTCCGCAACCTCCGCGGCGTGCGCGACATGGACAAGAAGCCTGACGCCGTCGTCATCGTGGACTCCGCCCGTGAGACCATCGCCGTGGCAGAAGCCCGCCGCCTGAACATCCCGATCATCGCCTTGGTTGACACCAATGCCGACCCAGCGCTCGTCCAGTTCCCCATCCCCGGAAACGACGACGCCATCCGCTCGATCCGCATCATCCTCCAGAATCTGGTCGATGCCATGGTCGCAGCCCGCAAAAACTAACGAATCTGTCACACGGGCGTCCTGTTTCACGACAGGCCGCCCGTTTTGTCTCTCTAGCACCAACCAATTCTTCCCAATGATCACCGCATCAATCGTCAAAGAACTCCGCGATAAAACCAACGCCCCCATGATGGACTGCAAAAAGGTCCTCACCGAAACCAACGGCGACCTCGAAGCCTCCATCAAGCTCCTCCGCGAGCGGGGCATCATGAAATCCGCGAAAATGAGCGACCGCGCCGCCAACGAAGGCGTCATCACCGCCCGCGTCAGCGCCACCGCCGACTCCGGCATCCTGCTCGAAGTGAATTGCGAGACCGACTTCGTTTCCAAAAACGAGAGCTTCCAAGCCTTCGTCGGCGAGATTGCAGACGCCCTCGCCGCCTCCTCCGCCACCGAGCTCGATGCCGCACTCGCCCATCAACACGGCGGACAAACCATCGACGACACCATCAAGGCCAAGGTCGGCGAAGTCGGCGAAAACCTCCAGTTCCGCAAATACGTCCGCTACGACGCAGCCCCGGGCGGCGTCGTCGCCTCCTACATCCACCTCGGTGGCAAGGTCGGCGTGCTCATCGAAGTCGGCACCACAAAGCCAGAATCCAAAGGCACCGACAGCTTCAAGGAGCTCATCAAGGACCTCACCCTGCACATCGCCGCCTGCGCGCCCAAGGGACTTTCCCGCGATGACATCCCGCAAGCCCTCGTCGATGCCGAGCTCGACATCTTCCGCACACGCCTCCTTGCGGAAGGCAAGCCGGCCAACATCATCGAGAACATCCTCAAGGGTCAGATCGGCAAATTCTTCGCGGAAAGCTGCTTCCTTGAGCAAGGCTTCGTGAAGGATCCGGACATCAAGATCTCCGGCCTGCTCGAAAACAAAGGCAAGGAACTCGGCGACACCCTCACCGTCACCCGCTTTGTCCGCTTCGGCCTCGGCGAGTGATCCCCTGATCCAGTCTTCATCTCAAAACGCCCGTCTCCCTCACCGGAGCCGGGCGTTTTCTTTTGCCCATCCCGAGACCACCCAGCTTCCGGTCCCCCGGAACCGCCATTCATCTCAACCGCGACCCCACCTCTCCCCACCGCGCCTCGATTCCCCTCCACCGCGACACGATTTATTTCCACTGCGGACTACCCTATTTCCATCGCGAAGCCCCGTTTCCCCACTGCGGCCCTCCGCAACTCCACTGTTTTCAAACGCAACTCCACCGCGAAAACCCGTCTTTCCACCGCGAAACCTCATTTTCCCACCGCGCAAATCCGCAACTCCACCGCGATTCCAGATTTCTCCATATTTTCAAACCGCAACTCGACCGCGACCCCTTATTTTCCCACCGCGAAGCCTTGTTTTCTCCCGAGCCAGCCAAAAACGGCAATTCCACGAGGATTTTCTACGACAAATTTTTGAGTAGCTTGAGTTCCCATCAATCGCTTCCCGTGTGCTGCCGTTCAGCGGAATCTTGGAATCTCAAGCCAGACTCCGACCGAAAAACCTTCGATCCGCCAAATCCTACTCTGCCAAGCTTACCTCTACGAGGGCGAACGACTTTGGCCAAGCCCCGGGATTGGCGGATGCCTCGACGACGACCCGTTCCCAACTGGCATCGATGGACGTGACTACGGGCGTCCCGGTCATCGTCACAAATGAACCAGGTGCCAGAGTGCTGGATTTCGTGGGCGTGTAGATCACGCCACTGCCTTTGCGGCGAAGAAACTCGACGCGCAGCATCCTAGAGGCTCCGCTGCCGGTCAGTCCCACGTATGGAAGACCTGCCGTGCCGGTGCCCGGTGTGAGCGAGCGCGTGTCCGGCCCGGATAGATTCATATTAAAGGCGTATTTCAGCAGGTTTTCCAGGCCGTCATTGAAGGGGATGGCGGAAGGAAGTGTATCATTTCCTGTCAGATCGGAGTTGGATGCGATGGTGGAATAGAACAAGTCCCGAGCCGTCGTTGGGGTCCCGCTGAGTTCGATGACAAACGGATTTTCATCGGCGTCGTTGTTGGGAATGGACAGCGAAGCGGTCTTCAAGTCCTTGCCAGTTGGAGTGAAGCGCACGGTAAAACTGGAGCTGCCATTCGGGCCGCTGACGAGACTGGCGGGTTGGACAATGACGGTGAAGTCGCTGGATCCCGTCAAACTGACCTTGGGTGTGCCAGTGAGGATTAGATCAAGGCCCCCGGTGTTGAAAATGGTGAAAGGCATGTCAGAGCTGGTTCCTTCGGCTCTAGATCCGAATGTTCTGATCGCTCCGATCGCGATGTCAGATGCTGCTTCTTGGATGACGATCTCAGGCGCAACGAAGCCAGTCCCTAGATCGAACAGATAGGCAGCCCCGGATCTGCCGGCACTCTCATTCGGCGTGCTGTTCACCCCGCTTGTGCTGCTGTCTTCGGAAGGTGCTCCGACGACCACCGTGTTCCCACTCACCGCCACGGAATAACCGAACTCGTCACCCGCCCCGGTATTGGAAGCTTTGAGGTATCCCTGCTGACTCCAAATGCTGCCAAGTCGCCCGAACACATACGCGGCACCGGCAAGATTGGCACTTTCGTTTGGCGTGCTGTTCACCCCAAAGGTGCTGCTGTCTTCTGCAAACGCCCCGACAACGACCGTATTCCCGCTCAGTGCAACGGAGGAACCAAAGACATCATCCGGCCCGGCATTGGATGCTCTCAGTAAGGTTTGTAGGCTCCAAGCGCCGCTATTCCGGACGAATACGAACACGGATCCGGAATTGCTGACAAAATTGTTGGGCGGCGTGCCGTTGCTGTAGGGCGCACCGACGACAAGTGTGTCTCCGCTCACCGCCACAGAATTACCAAAGTAGTCGTCTCGCTCGGGATTAGATGCCTTGAGATAAGCCTGCTGGCTCCAAGTGCTTCCACTGCGTGCGAACACATAGGCAGCTCCGGCAAAAGCAGCATTCTCATTCGGCGTACTATTCACCCCGCTCGTGCTGCTTCTTTCTCCAAACGCACCGACCACCACCGTGTCCCCGTCCACCGCTACAGAGGAGCCGAAGTAATCAGAAACCCCCGTATTGGAAGCCTTGAGGTAAGCCTGCTGGCTCCATGTGGTGCCGTTGCGCACAAAGACGTAAGCGGCCCCGGCAGAACTGAGATTGTTGTTTGGCGTGCTATTTACCCCGGTCGTGCTGCTGTTTTCCCATAGCGCCCCGACGATCACGGTATCTCCACTCACCCCTACGGATCTACCAAACTCGTCATTTGCCCCGGTATTGGAAGCCTTGAGATAGGCCTGCTGGCTCCAGGTACTGCCATTGCGCACGAATACATATGCGGCTCCAGAAGCACCGGCACTCTCGTTGGGGCTTTTGTTGACTCCCGTTGTGCTGCTGTTTTCTCCTTTCGCACCGACCACTACCGTGTCCCCGCTCACCGCCACGGAGATGCCGAAACTATCGGATGCCCCGGAATTGGAAGCCTTCAGGTAAGCCTGCTGGCTCCAAGTGCCTTCACTGCGCACGAATACATAGGCCGCCCCGGCTGACTGAGCACCTTCGTTGGGCACACTGTTCACCCCGGTTGTGCTGCTGTCTTCTCCAACTGCGCCGACGACCACTGTGTCCCCACTCACTGCCACGGAATAACCGAAGGAATCTTCCAGCTGGGGATCGGAAGCCTTTAGATACGCCTGCTGGGCGATGGGGTCGATAGTGATGGGGTAACGGGCGTTTTTCTCTTCCACAGCGATGCGGATGGCGCTTTCACCGGCATTTTCAAACCGGACAGTGAGTCTTTTACCATCCGCGTCCCAGGCTTTGAGGCCGCCATAGGTGAGGGCGGTGGTGCCGGATTCAGTTTGAAAGGAGATGCTGAATGAATCGGGCGAAACGTGGGCACGCAGGTTGCCGCGCACGGTGAGGCACAAGGCGAGTTCATCAGATGCGG
>JBOFET010000559.1:0-3064 GCA_051648225.1 Luteolibacter sp. | reverse complement strand
CACGCTGGTGCTGGTAGGCAGCGATCTGTATGTGGCCGCTCTCGATCACTACTCCGCCGCCAAACGCTCTGGCGAAACCGGCGGGCTGGACGGACTGATGGGCGAGCTGGGCAAGCGCTTCACCCGCCGCGCACCTGCCACAGTCGTCCCCCCCGCACCCTGAGCAAAACCCCCGGCACTTCCGGTAGATCCGGTGAGCATTCCCAACCCTGCGGTCACCTTGGCCGCAGGGTTTTTTCATTTTCCCGGCGGACCGGGATCGGAGCCCGGACAACGGGGCTCCTGCACCCGGCTGACGGAGCACCACTACCCGGCCGACGGGGCTCCTTAGCCCGGACGACGAGGTTCGCCAACCCGGACTCCCCCCTTCGTCGTCTGGATGGCGGAGCTTCAGTGCTCGACCGCCGGGGTTCCATCGCCCGGATGCCGGGGTTCCCAAACCCGGACCAACGGGCACGGAAGCCCGGAGCGCCCGGCGCGGAGCCACGCCCCTGGAGCAGAATCGCCCAGTGGACCGCGTTGGACTGCCG
Source organism: Luteolibacter sp. (assembly GCA_051648225.1). Taxonomy (GTDB): domain Bacteria; phylum Verrucomicrobiota; class Verrucomicrobiia; order Verrucomicrobiales; family Akkermansiaceae; genus Luteolibacter. The sequence continues at coordinate 2,534 of JBOFET010000559.1, read as the reverse complement.
GGCCGTCCGAGCGCGGAGAAGAAGTGATCATATCGAGGCGGGACAAGCCGGTGGTGGAACTGCGCGCCCTGGAATCCCCCATCAAACAAAAACGTTCATTGGGCTGCGGCGCACTGGCCGGGTATTTCAGCGAGACGGTCATCGAGCACCTCACCAACCATCCGGCGCTCGAAAAGCAGATCGAAGAAGACTTCGAAAGCTTTGAGGAGGACTGGAAGTGAATCTACTCTTCGATACCCAAGCCTTCCTCTGGTGGTGCCTGGTCGCTCCAAAGGGGACCCCTGCAGCTCTCGCCGCCCTTGACGAGGCCGATCAGGTTTTCCTGTCGCCCGTGACTTTCTGGGAGATCGGATTGAAAGGGAGTGGCAAGGGCTTTGATTTTCATCTTCCGAACGACTGGGAAACGGTGCTGCTCGCCCATGCGGAACGCTATCAGGTTTCTTGGTTGCCGATTTCCCCTCGCCACTGTCGATTGATTCAAGATTTGCCGTTTCATCATCAAGATCCTTTCGACCGGATGCTCATCGCGCAGGCCTTGCAGGAAAAATGCCCGGTGATCGGCTCGGACGGTGCGTTTGAGAAATATGGAGTGAAGCGGGTGTGGTGATTAGGGATATAGACCGGGACGGCGGTGACGAATGGGGCGGGAGTGGAATTCGCGTGGATCGAAGGTGACGGGTTGGTCGTGGAGGTGGAAATCGCCGGGCAAGATCTGATCACCAGCGGGTTCTTCCCAGCGTTCGAGATCATTGATATCCAGTTCGGGCGGAAACGAAGGACGGCGGGTGGTTTCCTCCCAGTCGCGGATTTTCCCAATGAGGGCGGTAGTGGCGGCGTGGGAATTTTCACCTGAAACCGGGCTGAGCGGCATGGCGGGCAGGCAGGTTTTCCGACCGAACCAAACGCCCCAAAGCGGGTTTTCCAAATGCCGGATGGCGGTGGCGATGGTGTCCGCCGCGCCTTCGAAGGCGGCGATGAAGCGAGCTTCGTTCAGGTAGGTGCGGTGGGTGATGACGGCGTTGGCACTGGCGCCGCCTGAGGCTTTGCGAGGGATGCTCATTTTATCGAATGCACTGGCCTTGGCATCGTAGCCGCCGCCCACGGTGTGGAAGTCTGAGAGGCGTCCGACAAGCCGCCCGGTGGCGCGGGGTAGTCGATAAACGGTGAGGCGGAGGACGGAAATGGGCGCGAGTTTCTCAGCCTCGTCTTGCTCGTATTTGTCGATGCCCGCAGCGGCGGCGATGAGGCCGATGAGGGCGCTCTTTGTGGGAAAAGCCTCGGTTTCCCGCCGAGTAAAGCGGGAGGCGGAACCCCAGGACTGCATCGGGCCGTCGAGCAAGATGGCGAAGGCGCGGGTGGCGGAGTTAGACATCGGCGGCGAGGAGTTGGTCGAGGAAGGTGCAGATGCCATCTTCGGTGATGAGAGATTCCACGGAGGTTTCGATGCCCCAGAGTTTTTTCAGGTCGGCGTGGTGCTTGAGCATTTCCGTGCGGGAGTTGGCGGCGTAGCCGCTGCCGTTCGCCTTGATGGGTTTTTCAAAGGCATTGATGAGCTGGAGCGGCTGGCCTTTTTCCTTGCGGATGCCGAGGACTTCGATGGGCAAGGTGGCTCCGTTCATCGAGTTCTGACGGGCACCGGGAACGGCGGTGAGCACGGAACGGATGAAGGCGCTGAGGAGCGATTTGCGTTTTTCCTGCTCGCCGATGGGGCCGAGGTGCTTCGCATCGAAGAGCAGATCCAGATTAATGGCGACGTAGCGGTAGTAGGTGGCGGAGTTGTATTCGAGCGTGCCGATCATACCGGCTCCGGCGTCTTCGGAAGATTCGTCATCTCCTTCACCGCGCTGGTGCTTTACGTCATCGACGGCGGAGTAAAAATCAATCTCGTTGGATGTCGCGTGAGTTGAGAGCGCGTGAGAAAACATGGATGCTCCCTCAACATTCAGTGATGCGTCATTTGCCACCATTCGGCCGAACATCGCTATATCCGCCGCATCCGAGATCCCAGCGTCCTGGATCGCCTTGGTGACCGAAGTGAGTGCCTTTTTCAATTCCTTCTCAGCAGCTTTTTTGGCGTTTTTGTCTGCTGAAGAATTTGCGGCCATGGCTGCTTCAATCAATTCCCGGTTGGCCAGTGCCGCCGTCGCGGCGGCACTGATTTGCGCAGGAGAAAGCCAAATGAGAGCAGGCATGTTCATGCGACCGTTCTTGTCAGCCTTTGCTTTCGACGCGCCTGCGCTATCGACAAGGCGAGAGAGAACTTCAAGAGCCAGTGGCCCCGCTCCGACTTGGCTCATGCCGCCTTCGACTAAAATACGAGTAAGTCCTTCGTGTGCCAGCTTGGTTCTCTCGGTATGAAATTCGTTACCGTAGTAGGACTGATTGAAATCGAGTCTTGTCGCTCGCTTTTGTGCTTGGCTGGAAACGCGGGCGCGCTGGCTGCCGCCGAAGGTGGCGGATTTCGGGGAGCCGACGTCATCGCGATTGAGGCAGGTGACGGGGAAGGACTGGAGGATGTGGAGTTCGATTAGTTT
>JBOFET010000558.1:0-1997 GCA_051648225.1 Luteolibacter sp. | reverse complement strand
CGATGACGCCGACGAAGACCAGCTCAGGAAAACGCCGAAATGCCTCGCGCAGGACGGGGCGGTCACTGGCATGCCCGCGAGTGACCGAGAGGAGGAAGGAGTCTGCGGCCAAGTGCTCCACCCCGTCCTCGAAGGATGCGACTTGGCGAGGCGTGACATTCGGCAGAGCCGGAAGTTTCACCAGCCAGTCGGCACGGGTGTCGAACACATCGATCCGGCAAGCCAGCGTCGCGAGGACCGGCACCAGCGCTTGGGAAACATGGCCTGCACCGAAAATTGCGATGTGCCAGGGGTCGAGGGCGGCGATTCTTTCGAAGAAAAACGACATTTCTCCACCACAAGTCATTCCCACGTCGCGTTGGAGGTTCCAGGTGACCGAGGCGCATGGGTCGGCGCGGGTCAGCATCTCGGCGGCAAATGCCAGCGCCTTCGCCTCGACTTTTCCACCACCGAGATTTCCTGAGACCAGCCCGGCGGAGGCGACCAAGGCTTTCGCCCCCACCCGACCCGGCACACTGCCCCGCACCGCAGCGATCGTAATCACCACGGAGTCCAACCCTTCGCGGCGCAGCGCGGTGATTTGCTCCCAGATATCCATCGGCATCCTTGAATTCAGCGGTGACTGCGGGCTTACTCCGGCGGAATGATTTCACTCACCCAGCTGAACGCCGCCTCCGACGAGGATTTCGTAACGGCCCTTGGCGGGATTTACGAGCACTCTGATTGGATTCCGCGAAAGCTGTTGGACCGCCGTCCGGTTTCAAATCCTGAGTCGCTGCGCCTTGCCATGCGTGAGGTGGTGGAAAATGCGACCGAGGCCGAAAAACTCGTGCTGATCCGCGCGCATCCGGATTTAGCTGGAAAACTGGCGAAGGTCGGGAAACTCACCGCCGAATCGGCGCGGGAACAAAACGGACTCGGTCTCGACCGATTGAGCGACGAGGAATACGAGATTTTCCAAAACAGAAATGACCGTTATCGAACGAAATTCGGATTTCCGTTCATCATCTGTGCCCGCCTGACGACCAAACAGGGTGTGATCGAGGCATTCGACCTGCGGCTGGGAAATTCCTGCGAAATAGAAATCGAGGAGGCACTTAAGCAGATCCACGAGATCGCCCGCCTGAGGGTGGAGGATTTGGTAGGCTAACACCCGCTTTTAGGCAGCAGGGAAAACATCTGTTACCGGCCTTCGAGTGACTCGAGTTCCGAGCGCATGTGCTCCATCAACCGTTCCATATCGCTGAGGTGACGCCGCATGCGCGTGTCATTTCCGGGCATCGAGCGGCCGCGAGGAGACATGCCTGGAGGTCTTCCGGCACGGGCCGGTAATGCGTCGTCCTCATCGAGTGCCGCCACCTTCGCCAAGGCCGGATCACCGGCTGGTTTCTTGAGCAGCTCGACGATGGCTGAAGAGGGCATGACGAACGAGCGAGTCCGGTCCGCGCGCGCCATGGTGATGCCAACGACCCGCCCTTTCAGATCAACGACGGGTCCGCCGATTTGATTTGGCTTCGGCCGCATATCGGTCTGGAGAACCTGGGTGAAGGAATCACGCACCTGGCTGATGGGGCCCCCCATGCGCTCCATTTGCTCGAGCCTACCTCCGAAGTATTGAGGCATCTTCGGGCGATTGCCTAACACAACATCGACTGGCTTCTCCTTGTCGCCGACTTTCACGGTGAGGATGATTTTCTGACCGGGCGAAGAACCCGTTAGAGCGTTCTTGAGTTCAAGCAGACCCGAAATCGGGCGCTCGCCGACTTTCAAGATCACGTTTCCAGCTTTGAGTCCGGCAGACTCAGCTCCGGAGTTTTCTGCAACCCTCATAATTTTCACGCCGCGACCGGAGAACGAGGGATCCCCCTCCACACCGAGGTAAGCGAGGTCGGTTTCCCGAAGATTGCGGCTGGACACACTGACCACCCCGAATGCGGCAAGCCGACCGTCAGGCTGCGCAGCGGCAAGAAACCCACCGAGCTTGGGCGTCTCAAGCG
>JBOFET010000557.1:0-4074 GCA_051648225.1 Luteolibacter sp. | reverse complement strand
CTTGGCCGGACTCGAAGGTGACTCCCCAGCTGGAAAGTAGAGTGGGGAGGGTGGAGGTGGTGGGCGGTGGCGGCATCTGGCCCATCATCGGATTTGGCTGGGGTGCAGTCATCTGCGCGGCGACGGAAAAGGCATCGAGCGCGGCGACGACGGTGCCGCCGTTGAGCACGTACTGATCGATGGCGAACTCGGTCTGCGGGGTGATCCCGGCTGGGTGGAAGAGGAGCAGGGCTTTGATTTCCTTGGGATCAATCGTGGTGGTCTCCATGGGAAGGTCCACGACATCGAAGGACTGGCCGAGTTGCTGATAGATGACCCAGCCCGGTGATGGCGGCTGGCCGGGCATCATGGCGGGCGCGCCCTTCAGATCGAGAGCGGACATGATGCCGATTTTGGGTTTCGTGGGGGTGCTGACCTCGGCGATGGCTTTGGAAATTTGATACTCCAGCATGGTTTCGCCGCGTGGGTCAACGAAGGGAATGACGCTGGTTTTATCGAGGCAGGAGATCGCGAGTCCGAAGTAGAGATTCTGGTCGTCCATGCGCTGGCCGTTGATGCCGTCGAGATTGGCGGAGTCTTCGGCGTCGGTGTCGGGCTCAGGATCGAGGTTCTCGATGCGAAGTTTCCCCTTGGAAATGGAGGAATATTCTTTGAGCAGGTCGTCCACGCGGCGCATGTGGAGTTTCAGTTCTTCCGGCATGTAGTCGGTGCTTCGCGATGCATAGTAGCGGATGACGACCGGAGTATCGAGCTCGGTGAGGATAGCACGGGTGCCGGGTGACAGGGTGTGGACCTTGTTCTCGGTGAAGTCTGCGCCGCGGTTGCCAAGCGGGGTGAGGGAGACGAGCCAGTTGGCAAGCACGGCGATGGCGACGAGTGCGGCGACGCCGAGGGCGGCGCGAGTGACCGGGTGGGTGGTTTTGACGGACATGGTCGGAGGAATTTAAGATTTGTGATTTGAAATGAATCAGGCGCGTTTCGAAGAAAGGATGGCGCTGGTGCCTAGCAGGCAGACGAAGATGATCGCGCCGAACCAGATGAAGTCCTTGAGGCGGAAAAGCCCGCTATTAAGTGAGCTGAAGTGATCCCAGACGCCAAAGGAGACGATGCCTTCGAGCACGCCAGGAGAAACGATTTTCGCGAGTTCGCGGGTGACGGGGTCATAGCCGCAGAGCACGACGAGCACACAGATGGCGACGGATACAATCAGGCAGACGACTTGGTCTCGGGTGCAGGCGGAGACGAGCATGGTGATGGCCAGGAAGGTGCAGCAGACGAGGAAGCTGCCGAGGTAACCTGCTAGGATCGCGCCATTGTCCGGATTTCCGAGGTAGTTCACCGTGATGACGATCGGGAAGGTGAGTGCGAGGGCGACCAGCCAGACGGTTGCGGCTGCGAAGAATTTCCCGACGATGGCGCTCCAGGTGGAGATCGGGAAGGTGCCGAGCAGCTCGATCGTCCCGGTGCGCTGTTCGTCAGCCCAAAGTTTCATGCCGACGGCGGGAGCGAGCAGCATGTAGATCCACGGGTGCCAGAAGAAGAACGTCCACTCCAGCGAGGAGTCGCCGACGCGCATGAACTCGCCGAAGGTGAAGGTGAAGCCCAGCGAGAATAACAGGAAGATGACGATGATCGCGTAGGCCGTGGGTTGTGAGAAATAGCTGGAAAGCTCGCGTTTGTAGATGGTGCGGGATGACATGGAAGTTGGGGAACTTGAGATTTGAGATTTCAAATTTGAGATCGAGTCCGCTCAGGCGGCAGCTTCGGTATCGCGTGAGGTGACCTTGCGGAACAAGTCGGTGAGCGAACCGGTCTCAGACTGGGCGACGAGCTCGGCGGGCGTGCCGTCAGCGACGATTTTTCCCCGGTCCACGATGACAGCGCGGGTGCACGCGGCCTCGACTTCTTCAAGGATGTGGGTGGAAAAAAGGATGGCCTTGGTCTGCCCGAGCCGCTTGATGAGCTGGCGAACTTCGAATTTCTGGTTTGGGTCGAGGCCGTCGGTTGGCTCGTCGAGGATCAGCACTTCGGGGTCATGCAGCAACGCCTGTGCGAGGCAGGTCCGGTGGCGATAGCCTTTTGACAGAGTGTCGATGGATTGGCGGGCCACGGTGCCGAGGAAACAAGTTTCGATGGCCCGCTCGACGGCGTCGTTTTTCGCAGATCCCTTGAGGCCGCGGATGGCGGCGCAGAATTTCAGGAAACCAAGCACCGTCATGTCATTGTAAAGTGGCGCGGACTCCGGCAGGTAGCCGATTTTCGTCTTTGCCTCGGCGGGGGCGTCGATGATCGAGATGCCGCAGACTTTCGCGTCGCCGGAGGTCGGCGGAATAAAGCCAGTGATCATTCGCATGGTGGTGGACTTCCCGGCACCGTTCGGTCCGAGAAATCCAAGCACCTCGCCCTTGGCGACGGTGAAGGTCAGATTGTCCACGGCGCACTTGGTGCCGAACTGCTTGGTCAGGTTTTCGACTTCAATCATGGGGTAAAATAGGATGGGTCCTTAGGGGTCGCGCGGAGAGCGGTGCCACATGGAGATGTTGTTTTGAAAAACTCGTTTTCGGAAATTTTTCAAGAGAATAACCACCTGTCACTCGATCTATCTGTATTGCATGCCCTGAGCGCCGCGGTAGCCTGCCAGCAGTCATGGACAGTATTCATCTACCCGAAAGCTGCGGTGTCATGCTGCTGCCCGATTGCACGTTATTCCCGCACGGAGGACTGCCACTCTACATTTTCGAGCCGCGCTATCGGAAAATGCTGGAGGAAGCGCTGGAGGGCGACTGTTTCTTCGCCATCGCCCGCTTGCTGGGTGAGGAAGAGGGTAATCCCGCAGATTTCGTGGCCCCCGTCGGGACTATCGGACTCGTGAGGGCCTCGCGTGAACAGGATGACGGCACCTCGCAGCTTTTGATTCACGGGGTGATGAGGGTGAGATTCACCGAGTGGCTCGACGAGCGGGATTACCCGTTCGCAAGCATTGAGCCGGTGATTTCGAATTTCTCTCCGAAAAGCCAAGCCCAAGCGGCCATGAAAACCCTGCGCGGTGCCGTGGAGGATGCCGTGCGCCATCTCCCGGAAGCCGTTCAAAATGGGGTCTTCGCGCTGCTAGATCGAGCGGAGGATCCGGGCTTGATGACGGATATCATCGGCCAGCAGTTCATTCACGAGGCGGACATCCGGCAGTTGCTGTTGGAAATGGACGCAGTCGGTGACCGCATCCCTGTGATTTGTGACTACCTACGCAATGCGAGTTTGGCTTCTGATGATTGAGAAAGCAGTAAGGCTCCGAGTGTAAACGGGGTCGGAACGGATCATCCCCGCTCGAAGAGAGTGCGTCATTTCGCGGCTCCTCACTCGAGTCTTCTCATCTGCGGATCGACCAGGTCGAAAGTGCCTTTTTCATCGCGAGGCAGGTTAAACCGCAGGACGGTGGAGTCTTTGAAGTCGGACTTGATCTCGAAGTCGATGCGATGCTCCTTCCATGCGCTAGTCAGGGGGAATTCAGCTTCTTTGGACACTCCACGCCAGTCGTCTGCCAGTTCGAACTCCACCTTCTGGCCGGGGGTGCCACGCGTGCGGAAGGTGAAACGATAGCGACCTCGGTCGAGCTTGATGTTTGCTCCAAAGTTGTATTTCAAGCTGGTGCCTTTACCAAAATCACCAGCCACCCGGATGATTCGCTGGCCCTCAGTTAGAATCTGCTTCTCCACACTCTTGCTCCCTCCGCTCAACGACCAGTAGCGCCATGGATTGATCAGTTCTCCTTTCGGATCGGATGACCAAGGGGTGACTGGTTTCACTTTGGGATCGGGTGGAGTCTTCACGGCCCTCAGATTTTCCGGCACCTTGTAGTGGATGGTTTTATCAAAGGCGGGGCAATCAAACTTCGCATGTTCTAACGTAAGTTGTTTGGGTTCTTCGCCGATGCCGATGAAACCCATGGGATGCCAGCCGCCGCTAAAATAGTTCGAGGTGGCGAAGCGCACGCTCGGCATCATGCCGCCTTGGCGGTCAAGGATGGCGATTGCGATGATATATTGGCCTTTCTTAAAATCACCCGGCAGTGTGGCA
>JBOFET010000556.1:0-4230 GCA_051648225.1 Luteolibacter sp. | reverse complement strand
TCCTCGCGGATGTGGACCGCGTCTATCAAAAGCATGGCCTCTGCACCATCGCCGTTTCCGAGGGGATTTCCGACCCGGACGGCACGGCGATGATCGTAAAATTGCTCGGCGTGGAAGAACGTGACTCCCACGGTAACGTCCAGCTTTCCGGCACCGGCGCCCTCGGCGACCTGCTCTCCAATGAGATCCGCAAAGGACTGGGCATCAAGCGCGTGCGTTCCGACACCTTTGGCTACCTGCAGCGTTCGTTTATGGGCATCCAGTCCGACCGCGACGCCCGCGAGGCACGCGAAGTCGGCGAAAAAGCCGTGCAATATGCGATGTGGGACAATGTGGACGGCTCGGTGGCGATCAAGCGCCCGGTGCTCAACTACAGCGTCGATTATGAACTCGTGGACATCCGAAAAGTCGCCGGGAAGACCCGCCACATGCCGGATCATTTCATCAATGAAGCTGGCAACGGCGTGACCGATGATTTCATGAATTACTGCCGACCGCTGCTCGGCTCGGACTTGCCGGAACCGCACCGCCTGCGCGCCCCGAAGGTCGCGAAAATTCTCCACAAGTGATCTGACGGAGCATGGAATTTCAGTCCATCTCGACGCGATAGCGCGGGATGGACTTGTCGATCTCCTGACTCCACGCATCGATCCCACCGCGCAGGCCATACGTTTCATGAAGACCGTGGCCACGGAACCAGGCAATCTGGTCGAGCACGTTTTTCCCAAGGTGATCGTATAACAGAATCTGCTTTTCCGGCTTTTCCGCGAAGAGCTGTTGCTGGAGTTCTTGGGTGAAAAACTCGGACCCGGGAATCACCACCGCTTCGTGCTCTTCCCTCGTCCGCAGATCGATGAGGCGGAGATCGGCAAGTTTTTCCTTGGCCGCCTCAGGGTCCATCCACATCGCGGAATCGTGGACGTGACTGGCAAGTAGGTGGGCAAGCGCCTCATCCGCCGGAATTTCCGAGCGAGTGCAAAGTTCTGCGAGAGTTTCCTCGTTGGAAAACGCACAACTCTGGCAGCCTCCTAGATGATAGCGTGCGAAAATGGCCCGCCGGGCTCCCGGCAGGGTCTCAAGAATCAAGCCCATCGGCGAATCGGTGCTCAGGTCGGCAGTTTCCATGGCACTGATGCTAACCGCACCGACTGGGAACACAACCCGGACGAATTCTTTACTGCAACCCGCCCTTCGCCAAAAAAGCCGCTTCTTCTTCGTGCGAGTGAATCTGTAGCAAGACCTGCACGCCGTCCTTGGCCGCAGTCGCCTTCAGGATGTTACGAATCGCCGCTGCCGTAAATCCCTCGCGCCCGATGAGCATCGCCACATCCTTTTTCACCAGAACCAGCTTGAAACGCAGTCCCTGCTGCCCCAGCGGCGTGACTTTGATCTGCGCATGGCCCGGCTCGTCGATCAGGTTGACGGTGACGTATTCGAGGAAATTCTTCAGTTTGGTAGTGATCGACTGCATGATATCCGGGCTGCCTGCTGCGCCAGCGGGCTGTTTCGCTTCTTCTGACCGCTGCGTAGGTTCGGCGGGCGGTGCGCTGCGAAACTCCCAGTCCAGCACCTTGTAGTGGGCGGTCCGTTTGAACAAATCGATGACGTCCACCTCTCGGTTCGCGATTTTTTTCACCGCTTGAAAATCCCAGTCCATCACCTGAATCGCGCCTAACCGCTTCAGCGACCGGCTGATTTCCAAGTCCTTGATCTCGGTATTCAAGAGTTCCATGAAGTCCCAATCCGTGACTTGGATGTCCCCAAGCTGCTTGAGTGAACTGGCAATTTTGGAGGGGCGCTTGGGCATAACTTTCTTGCGAAGGCTACTCATTGGGAGAGTTCCTTCTCAAATCAAAAATCAAAGGACCTGCGCATCTCACGCGGCGACCTGATGGTGCTGCGGAGTGTCTGACAAAAAACCGGCGAATTCCTGCGAACACATTTCCGCTGTTTCAAAATCCGGATCAGTGGCTAGGGTGCCCGCATGCCGAGGGAACGCGATCCGGACGAACCAAAAATCTACTTTCTGCCGAACCTGATGACGGCCTGCAATCTGGCCTGCGGATTCTTCGCCGTCCTGATGATTTTCCGCGGCTTGGTCGAGGTGGGAAGCGCCAAACTGCCTCCTAAGGAGTATTATGAGCAGCTCAAACCTTACTATGAGTATGCGATCCTGCTGATTTTCGGCTCATGTCTCTTCGATTTGCTAGACGGTCGCCTGGCGCGCCTCGGCGGGCAGGAGTCGCCGTTCGGGCAGCAGTTCGACTCGCTCGCAGATATCATTTCCTTCGGCATGGCTCCCGCGATGCTGCTCTCGAAGGCGGTTCTTTTTCCTCTGGGCAATGTCGGGTGGGCGATCGCCTTGGTCTATCTGATCTGCGGCGCGATGCGCTTGGCGAGGTTCAACTGCCTCGCGGCACTCCCTAAAAAACCCGGAGCTTCAAACGATTTCCGCGGCCTGCCCATCCCGATGGCGGCGGGGTTTATCGCCTCGCTGACATTCCTGCTCATCGATCTCTACAAGAACGACCACGAACTCGGGATGTGGAAATACATCCTCGCCGGAGCCATGCTGGGACTCTCGCTGCTGATGATCAGCGACGTGCGCTATCCGAGTTTTAAAAAGGTCGGCTGGAACACGCGCGGCACCTTCGGAGCCATCGTCATCGCGATTCTGCTCGGCTTCGCCATCGTTCAGTTCCGCTACGTGATGCCGGTGGTCCTGTTCAGCATTTTCCTGTTGTACGGATTCATCCGGCCATGGGTCTCGCAGAAACTCAGGCGGGAAATCGAAGTGGAAACGGACGGCGACGAGGAATCCGAAAAAGAACTCTGAGCATGGAAAATCCCTCGCGGCGCCCGAGCTGGGTGACAGTCTTGATCGTTCTGCTTCCCCTCTGGCTGGTCATCTCCGGTGCTGGCGCGATGTGGTATTATTTCCACCGCGAGAAAAAGCAGGCACTCGTGGAGCAGGAGCGCTTCGCCCAGAACGTCTCGACACAGCTCCTCGCCGACGACCTGCGAAAAATCGTGGAAATCATCGGCGAGCGGAATGCTTCGTCTGAGTCCGCGAAAGCGAATTTGTCTCGCACCGCTTCGATGATCGAAGGCCTGCTCGGCCCGACCAATACCGGCTACGCCGTCCGCCAAGCCGCAGGACCCGCCGCCTGGCCGCTACTCCGTGTCACTCTCACCGGGGCGGACCCGCAAGCCCCCGCTGTCTGGGTGCTCACCACTTATGACAGCCGCACCGGTTCGCGCGGTGCGGAGGCGAACGCCACCGGTCTAGCCGCGACACTGGCCGCCGCGCAGTCGCTGGCCCGGGACAAGCCAAAAGTCTCCGTGCATTTCGTCTTCCTGCCCCATGCGAATGATCTGGAGTCACCCGTCGCCGAGACTGCCGCAAAATTTCAGGAACTGGCGAAACTCGCGGGTCCACCGCAAGCCATTCTGTGCGTGGAATCCATGGGGGCCGGCGAGTCTTTGTGGCTGAGTTCCCGCGACTCGTCCGCCCTTCCACTCGGACTCGTCACCGGCCTCGGCACGGTTTACGGCACGGAAGTCGTTTGCCTTGGCGAAGATACGGATCTGGCCAGCACGCTTTTTGAAATGAATCTGCCCGCCGTGCGGGTCGCCACCCGCCCGCTGGTCCTCGCCAGTGAGGCGGACGACCGTCTCCCATTCGCCCCCACCGTGACCGCTTCCACCGGCCGTTTGGTCGAGTTGATCCGCCGTTGCGCTGCTAGGTAATCACCTACCCTCGAAAGTTCTCGATTGCGGATTCACTGATGCGGTCCAAAATCCCGCCTCACACAAGTCCGCTAAATCTCCCCGCTCTTTTCCATGCGCCCTACCGACTTCGACCCTGCGTTCATCTCCCACGCCCCCGGCTATTGGTCGGACGAGGCCACGGAAAATTGGGATGATCACCGCTGGCAGCTTCGGAATCGCGTCGATTCCCTCGCCGATCTCGACCTACGCCTCAACCTGACCGACGAGGAACGCGCCGGCGTCCTGCTCGCCGGCACCAAGCTGGCGATGGCGATCACGCCGCACTTTTTCAATCTCATCGACCGTGACGACCCGGATTGCCCGATCCGCAGGCAAGTAATCCCACGCATCGAGGAAGGCTGGAACGCGCCCGAGGAGATGGCCGATCCATGTGGCGAGGATTCCCACATGCCCGTCCCCGGCCTCGTCCACCGCTACCCGGACCGCGTGCTATTTCTC
>JBOFET010000555.1:0-3025 GCA_051648225.1 Luteolibacter sp. | reverse complement strand
GACTTACTGATGCCTTCGGAACACGTTGGAAGCGACTCATCTCGTCCTTTTTTCCCGCACTGGGATAAAATTTGCGCCCTCGCACGATGGTATCGTCGCTGATTCTAAAGCGATGCTCACACCCGCCGCACTCCACCGTGCGCTCGCGCAGATCATCGCCAACCTTGAACCGCTGGCCGCAAGAAGGACAGCGGATCAGAAGCAGGGAGTCTTCGGAAGAGTTGGAAGGCATGGTCGCGGGAAAAGCTTTGATGCAAAGCGGGTTGATTGCAACAACTAGCATCGCCGCGCCCTAACACGAACTCATGAATCAACATCCACCCGATTGGAAAATTACTTCGGAAACATTAATAATTGACCTAATTCAAATTTCCCGGTAGCGAAATGTGCAACCCGATTTCTCCGAATATGAAGAAACTCCGTCTTCCCAGCCTCCCCTCAGTCCGTCAGCACGAAGAAACCGCTGCCCAGCAAATCGAACGGGATGGTTTCGTGGATGACGAAGCCGTGCTCGCTCTCTTGAACGGCCCGACTTATCTGCGGAGTTCATCTTACCCGGAAGATCTCGTCTTGGCAGCGGACGATCTGGACTTCGCAGGTTGGCAGGTCGCATCCGCTCCGGTCACCCGCCCGGCGGAGGTTCCACCCCAGGTGATCGACGCAATCGTACGCCGCGCCGCGCCGCCACTTTCCACGGAGCCTGGAATTGGCTCACCCCACCTTGGGTCCCACCGGTGGTGGCTCGCCGGACTGGCTGGAGCTTTTTCGACGCTCCTTTTCGCACTTTTGTTAGTTTTTCTCTCATCGCGCGAGCAGCCCACCCCGGAAGCGGACACTTCGGTAGCCGCCCCTTCCCGTGAGCCGGTGATGATCCTCGAAGTCGCTCCGAAAGCCGAAGTGCCGCTCGATCTTACCGATGCATTCAGCCACCAGCCCTGAGAGTCACGCGGCGGGTAGTTGACGCTCTCGTCCCCTTCGCCCAGCGTCGCCGTGCCATGTCCCGCCCCGGTTTGATCCTGAAACTCAGTTGTGCCGACCAGCCCGGCATCGTCGCGAAAATCGCTGGTTACGTCGCAGGCCACGGTGGGAACTTGGTCGAGTTCGCCCAATTTTCCGACAAGCTCGGCGGGAAGTTTTTCGCCCGCCTTGAAATCGAGACTCGCACGCTCGACGTACATGTGGACGACTTCATGGAAGGCTTCGGCACGCTCGGACGCTCTCTTCAGGCCGAGTGGCATTTTCGCCGCCTTCCCTACCGCATGAAAACCGCAGTCCTCGTCACCAAGACCGACCACTGCCTCAACGAAATTCTGTGGCGGGCGGAACTCGACGAACTCCCCATCGAAATCACCTCCATCATCGGCAACCGAGCAAACTGCCGCGGTGTCGCGGAACGGGCCGGCATTCCATTTTACGAGGTCCAGATGGAAGGCGACTTGCGGGCGGCGGGTTTCGAACAGATCCGGCAGTGGTTGGTAGAGCAGGACGTGGAACTGATCGTGCTGGCACGCTTCATGCAGATTCTTCCCGACGATTTCTGCCGTGGCTATGCTGGCCGCATCATCAACATCCACCACTCGTTTCTGCCCGCCTTCATCGGTGCGAATCCTTACAAGCAGGCCTACGAACGCGGCGTCAAACTGATCGGCGCCACCTGTCACTACGTCACGGCGGACCTCGACGCGGGACCCATCATCGAACAAGAAGTGGACCGGGTGCAGCACTTCCACACCCCGAACGACCTCGTCCGCCTCGGCCGCCAGTGCGAGCGGATCGCCCTCGCCAAAGGAATCCGCTATCACGTCCATGACCGGACCATCATCGACGCCCACCGGGCGATTGTTTTCCCGGATTAAGTCAAACTGGATGCTTTACAAAACCAAGGGCACCTCCCATTTTTTCGCCCCCTTCACGGAGAGGTGGTCGAGTGGTCTATGGCACCTGATTCGAAATCAGACGTAGTGTAACAGCTACCGTGGGTTCAAATCCCACCCTCTCCGCCATCGCTTGACGGCACTTTTTCCACCGACCGCGAGCGAAAGTTAAGGGCAGCCAAGTACTTGACGAGGCCCCGCGGCGAGAGCTTTTCGCACACCCTGTTTGACAAGTCCTGACCCGGGCCTCTACCTTCCCCGCCCCGGCGTCGAAGCCGAATTTACTCATTATGAACATTGTCGTCGAGAAGCAGCCCAAGTGCGTCGCCACCCTGCGCGTGGAAATCCCAGCGGAAAAAGTCAGCGGTGAGCGCGATCAAATCGTCAAAGGCTATGCAAGCAAGGCCCGCGTCCCCGGTTTCCGTCCGGGGAAAGCGCCGCGTGCGGTCGTCGAAAAACGTTTCCAAAAGGAAATTTCCGACCAACTCAACGAGACGCTCATCAGCGAAGCCTACGATGAGGCGCTCAAACAGGAATCGCTCCATGTGCTGGATTTCGGCGTGCCCGAGGACATCACCACCCACGAGAACGGCACTCTCACTTTCGTTTCAAAACTCACACTCGCACCTGAGGTAACGCTTCCCGAATACAAGGGCGTCACCGTGACCGTGCCACCGAGCGCTGTTCCAGAGGAGGAAATCGAAACCCAACTCACCGCGCTGCAGGAACGCTTCGCCGACTTCAAAGCGATCGAAGGCCGCCCCGCCGCGATGGGCGATTTCGCCGTGATCGACTACACCTCGACCGTCGAGGGCAAGCCTACCGAAGAATTCCTCGGTAAGGCCGCCGGCTATCTCGCCGGGCGCGAAGGATTCTGGGTCCGGCTGGATGAAAAAGCGTTCCTCCCTGGATTCGCCGCGCAGCTCGTGGGCATGAATGTCGATGAAGCCCGCGAGATCACCGTCACGCTTCCCGAGGATTTCCCGGTCGAAGATCTCCGCACCAAAGACATCGTTTTCCAAACCACCGTCAAGGAGCTCAAACAAGCCGTGCTTCCCGCACTCGATGACGAACTCGCCGAACGCCTCGCTCCCGGCAAAACGATGGAAGCCATCAAGGAAATCATCCGTGAAAACATGGAAGGCGAGCGT
>JBOFET010000554.1:0-6289 GCA_051648225.1 Luteolibacter sp. | reverse complement strand
TAGACGAAGATTTCCCCACCCGCGTGGGGATGGCCCGAAGACGCCCTGAACATCGCCGATCAGATCGCCGATTTCCCCACCCGCGTGGGGATGGCCCGGCAGCGGAGGCACTCCTGGCCCGACCGGGAAAGATTTCCCCACCCGCGTGGGGATGGCCCGGAGGGCGATCTAGGGCGAAAGATCCCGAAATCGATTTCCCCACCCGCGTGGGGATGGCCCGTCGCTACTGGAGCAACCGCCGGGATTTCCTTAGATTTCCCCACCCGCGTGGGGATGGCCCGAGAACGTCAACGATTTCAAGAGCCAGCCTTGGGATTTCCCCACCCGCGTGGGGATGGCCCGCGTCACTCCTCGAAAACGATTCGCTCCGCAATGATTTCCCCACCCGCGTGGGGATGGCCCGTATAACATTTTGGTATTTGGTTGGTGGTGATTGATTTCCCCACCCGCGTGGGGATGGCCCGGTGGCCAACAATCCGCGCGAAAGGGCTCGCGAGATTTCCCCACCCGCGTGGGGATGGCCCGCCCCCGCTGGTTGTTTCAGGCTCTTGCTTTGAGATTTCCCCACCCGCGTGGGGATGGCCCGAGTTCTGTGTCCGACCAACCGCCAAAGAGCAGGATTTCCCCACCCGCGTGGGGATGGCCCGGATTCACGGAAAATTGGCAGCTCGTTTGCCTTGATTTCCCCACCCGCGTGGGGATGGCCCGCCATGCGAGACTGCGCTCGGGCATCGGGCGGAGATTTCCCCACCCGCGTGGGGATGGCCCGCCGCCTATTCCGCGTCCGCGACCACTTGGTTGGATTTCCCCACCCGCGTGGGGATGGCCAGGGACAGGATGTCCCTGCTACGGGTTGATCCAAGGGTTTCGCCAGCTGTGTGGGCATGGCAATTGGCGATCGCATTCGCTTAGAATGTCGGTCCTTCTGGATCGGTCATTCCAATTTCGATCTTGGACAGGGGAATCATGGAAGAGGTCAGCCATTCTGAAAAATGATTCTACTCATTCCACGATGTCGCCGGCTGGTAGAAAACGGGAATTGCTCATCTCAATCACTGGCTTTCCTGGGTCTCTGCCGCTTTCTTTTTCCGCGGCCGTCCGCTGCGATTCTCGCTGAATGGCACGAATCCCAGTGCGCGGTAAACCCCGCAGTCTTCGCCGTATGCGGGCTCGCCCGGACGCCTGCGGCCACACGGATCAGTTTCTTTGCCAGCTTCCGGTCTGCCTGGTCCCGTTCAAACCGCAGACCCCGCAACCAGCTTTCCACCGCCAGAACGCGTTCGCGCGCTTCCGGTGCCGCATTCACCTTGATCTTATGAGAAACCGCCAACGCCTCTTGGGACGAGCCATGATGCAGGAGCTCCACACCGGGAGGACGCGCTTGCTTTGAAGGCTTTTTGGCGTTAGTCATCCAATCCAATCCACCATGTCCGACTCCGAAAAAGCACTCGACTATCTGGAACAGCAGATTCCCAGCCTTTCTGCCGCCGCCGTGGATGTCGCCTATTGGCAGGCGCTGGCCGCCGGGCAGCGGGTGCTCGTCAGCGACGAGGGCGGCATCTACGAGGTTTTCCCAGACGGAACCCGGACCTTTGTCAAAGCCACCGGAAAACCGTTGTGCCTGCCGGTGGGAACCCGGGCGAAAATCGCCTGACCATGGACACTCCCCGCCTGCGGATGTTCGCCGGTCCGAACGGCTCGGGGAAAAGCACGATCAAGAGCGTGGTGCCGCCGGAATTGCTCGGCATCTACCTGAATCCCGACGAGATGGAAAAGGAGATCCGTGACCGCGGTTTCCTGGACTTGCGGGCCTACGGGGTGGAGACGACCCGTGAGGAAATTCTCCCGTTTTTCGCGAACTCCACCCTGTTGGAGAAGGCGGGACTGGATGAGGAAGCGGAGAGCCTGCGCTTCTCGGATGGGAAGCTGGACTTTTTCGAGGTGATCGTGAATTCCTACTTTGCATCCGTGGCAGCGGATTTCATCCGGCAGAAGCTGTTGGAAAAGCGGGTGTCGTTTTCCTTCGAGACGGTGATGTCATCGCCGGACAAAGTGGCCTTGCTGGAGAAAGCCCGGTCACTTGGCTACCGGACTTATCTCTACTTCATCGCCACCGAAGACCCTCAAATCAACATCGCTCGCGTAAAAAGCCGCGTGCATCTGGGTGGCCATGATGTGCCGGTGGACAAGATCGTGAGCCGCTACGCCCGCTCGCTGGACCTGCTCCTGCCCGCCATCCGCCAGAGCAACCGCGCCTATCTCTTCGACAACTCCCGCCACGGCGGCGAGCACCTGTGGGTGGCGGAGATTACGGACGGTAGCGACCTGGAAACGAAATGCTCTCCTGTGCCGGCATGGTTTCAGCGGGCCGTGTGGGGCAAAATCATACCGGGCACCTGAAGCGCTCATTTCTGAGAATCGACCGATCTGCCATCCTTCCCCATCCATGAGCAGCATCGGCAAACCGCCCGAGAGCCTCGGATACCTCATCGTCCACGAAGTGGTCCACCTGCTGGAACCCACGCACAACGCCCGCTTCGTCGCCCTCATGAACCCCTTTGTCGCCGTCGAGAATCGAGAGACGGTGTTTACACAAAAGGCGGTTCACTCCCGCACGGCAACTACAGGTAGCCTTCAGATCACTTTCTGTTTTTCTGAAAACCACCTTGTAGGGCGATGGTTCTGAACCCTGAACTAAGAATTCGCGGATGACTTCGGACACGATGTGGCGGGATTTTGTGAGGGAGAAACAAGCAGGACTCATTCGGATTTGTCCTTCAAGAGTTGGTTGAACTCTGCCTCATCGATGACTGGAACACCGAGTTTTTCGGCGTTGATTTTTTTCGATCCGCCTCCTTCGCCGACGAGAAGGTAGTGAGTCTTGGCTGAAATCGAACTGCTGACTTTGCCGCCTTTGCTCTCGATGAGTTCCTTCATCGCATCGCGGTCGATGCTGAGGGTGCCGCTGATGACGAAGGTTTTCCCGGAGAGAGGCAGGGCGGATAGGTCGACTTCGGCGGATTTTGGTGCGTAATTGTCGGATTTTGGTTCGATTTGCAGTTTATTAAGCAACTCAAGCACGTGCCGACCAGCCTCGGAAGCGAAGTAGTCCAGAGTGCTTTGTGCAGCCACTCCTCCTAGCTCCGGGCTGATCGAGTAAGGTGCGAGTTCGGCTGCCAATTCCGCGACCCTCGGTTTATACTCTGCGGCGATTTTTTTGCGACGTTCCGTTTCCTCTTTGGTGAGCGTCTCCTTTTTGGGATTCACAGGATTAGTCTTCAGCCAAGTGTCCTTGATGCCACGTTCGGCAATGGTTCGAAGAACATTCGAAGTGGTAAGATCTGTCAGATTGGAGAATAAACGTGAAAGCTCCTTGGCAGCGGATTCTCCTAACTGGCGGATGCCCATCGCGTAGAGCCAGCGGTGGAGCGGTTTAGATTTGGCGGCCCCGAGTGCGGTTAGCACCTTGGCAGCGTTTTTCTCACCGAAGCGGCGCGGGGATTCCTCCGTGCCGAGGTTGAGGTTTGCTAGGGTTTCTTCATCGAGGCGGAAGAGGTCGAGCGGCGTCTGGCAATGGCCGTGGCGGACGAGCGCCTCGGCGACGATTTCTCCCAGACCATCCAGGTCGAGCGCCTTGCGGGAGGCGAAGTGTTTGATGTGAGTGACGGCCTGGGCGGGGCACTGGAAATTCGTGCAGCGCCACGCGACGAATCCTTCCTCCTGGCTGATCGGACCACCGCAGGAAGGACATTTTCCGTGGACGCTGTCGTAGAGCGAGTAGGGAACCGAGCCTTCTATCTGGCGGATGACCTTGACGATGGCGGGGATGATTTCGCCGGCTTTTTCGACGAGCACGGTTGCGCCGAGGCGGATGTCCTTGCGGTCGATCTCGTCTTGATTATGGAGGGTGGCGCGGGAGACGGTGGAGCCGGAAATGAGCACGGGGGTGAGCTCGGCGACGGGTGTTAGGACGCCGGTGCGGCCGACTTGGATGAGGATGCTGTGAAGCGTGGTTTCCTTTTGCTCTGGCAGAAATTTATAGGCGGCGGCCCAGCGCGGGGCGCGGGAGGTGAAGCCGAGTTGCTCGCGCTCGGCGCGGTCGAGGACCTTGATGACGGCTCCGTCGGTGCCGTAGTCGAGGGCGTGGCGCTCGCGGTTGATGCGGGCGACGGCTTGCAGGACTTCGGCGAGATTTCCTGCGTTGAGGATGGGCTGGTTTTGCGGGATGCCGAGCCGGGCTAACAATTCGTGGAACTCGTGTTCGGTTTCCAGTGGCGGGCCGTCGTAAGCGCCGAGGCCGTGGGCGAGGAAGGCGAGCGGGCGCTTGGCTACGATTTTCGGGTCGAGCTGTTTGAGCGTGCCGGCGGCGGAGTTTCGTGGATTGGCGAAGGTGGGCAGGCCGGCTTCGTCGCGCTCCGCGTTGAGCGCGGCGAAGGCTTCGTTAGGCATGAAGATCTCGCCGCGGACTTCCAGCGTGGCTGGAATTTTGAATTTTGAATTTTGAATGTTGGATGTTGTTCCCAACTCCAGCGGGATGCTGCGGATGGTGCGCACGTTGTGGGTCACGTCGTCGCCGGTCTGGCCGTCGCCGCGGGTGGCGGCGTAGGCGAGTTTTCCGTCCCGATAGAGCAGGGAAACGGCGACTCCGTCGATCTTGGGTTCGATAGTGACGGCGATGTCCTCGCGCTTGAGGTTTTTCTGGAGCCGCTGATAGAAATCGATGAGTTCCTGCTCGGGACAAGCGGCTCCGGATTTTTCCACGGCCTCGGCGCTGAGCTCGAAGACGTCGTCGATGCTCAACATAGGGACGGCATGCTGGATCTGTTGGAAGCCGTCGATGGGTGCGCCGCCGACGCGCTGGGTGATCGAGTTGGGGTCGCGGAGTTCGGGGTGTTTGGTTTCGAGCGTCTCGAGTTCGCGGTAGAGGCGGTCGAACTCGGTGTCGGAGATTTCCGGATTTCCTTGATTGTAGAGCTGGTCGTGATGCGCAAGGGAGGCCTGCAATTCGCGCATCCGGTTCTGCGGATTGGGGGTGGGGGAGAAGGAAAAAAGGTCAGGCTCGGCCATGGGCGGAGTGTCGGGGCACGCGAGGGGATTTCAAGCTGCAACGCGCTACGGGATCTCGACTCCGCCAGCCTTCTTGTCGCGGAAGCGCACGACGAGTTGATAGTTGTTTCCGTCGCGAGCGGTGCCTAGCAGAGCAGAGCCATCGCCTTCGAGCCGCCAGAGGTGGGAGGGCATGAATGAACCGTCGGCGAGGGTGTTAGGAGGGGGGAGCGGTCCATTCTGCACGGGCTTTCCGTAGAGTGTGCCAAGCAGCTCGATCATTTCCTTCCAGCTTGGTTCCAGCGCGGTCTTGTAGTCGGACTCGGGGCGGGGGTCGGTTTGCAGGGTGAGTTCCTTGAGTTTTCCGGATTCGGTCCAGTCGAAGTAGAGGAACGCGTCGAGTCCGGCGATTTTCTGGCGGGTTTTGAAAATTCCGTTGAGTCCAGAGCGGCCGATGAAGGTCTCGTCGGTCGTCATTTCCACGATCTTGCTGGCCTTGAGTTTGATGAGGGTCGTGTCCCGGGTGTCGCGGAAGGTGAGATTGTCAAAAAACGCGGTGGGGTCCTGCGGGGGTGCGGTGGGAGTGAGCGAGTGGTGAAGATTCAGCCACTTGGATTCGTCCGGGTGGAGTTTGGAGAGTTCGATGGTGACTTCCTTTCCAGCGTCGGTGCGGAGGGTGACGGTGGAGGCGTCGCGTTTGACCAATTCTCCTTGGATGGACCGCGTGCCGTCGGCGCTTTTCCATGGGCGCATTTCGGCGGTCAAGGTGGGTGCCAGTGCGATGGCGAGGCTTAAGACGACGGCAAATCGGAGTGTTAAGGGCATGACGTGGCCGGACTGATACACCAACGGCAGCGGGTGTCTAATCTTGTGGAGTGATTTTTCCGCCACGCGGGAAATGCCCGTATCGGCGGGGTCAATGACCTTGCGGCTTTTGCCTCGGCTCCCGTCCTTTTTGCTCATCGGCTCGGATGGGTTGCATGGGGATAACGTCTGGCAAGTGAGATTGTTACTCTGCCGCCCCTGCGATTCGTTCCAGCCCCGCGACGTCCCTTAGGTCCTGTTCGCGGCCCGCTGTTCGTTTGGCGACAATGAGATCTTGGAGTGATACCATTTCCCATAAATAAAGTGACATGGGTGCGATTGGCTGCTAGTTCTTGGCATGGCAAAAACCACGCTTCGACTTGGCAGGCCCGATGTGGCCGCCATCATTGATGAGAAACACGCCGCCGAGAAAGACGGT
>JBOFET010000553.1:0-2407 GCA_051648225.1 Luteolibacter sp. | reverse complement strand
CCAACAAATGGATCCCGCCGCCTTGTTTCGTGAAAATCGGGTGTGCCGGATCCAGCACTCCATTCCGGGAAACCACACACCGCAGCGGTTGCACGAGTTTTCCGGGCACCGTCAGCGTCATTCGGTCTGCCTCCAAGGTGCCGCGACCGACGAGGATGGCATCCGCATTTCCTCTCAGTTCCAGCAGCCGCGCATGATCCGCGCGGGACGTCCAACCGGATGGCCGCGGCGGTGAGGACGAAATTTTGCCGTCCGCCGAGATGGCGAGGTTGGTGGAAATTCGCGGAAGGGCCATGGCCGAGCCTTTCTCCGCCGGCCCGCTCGCGCAAGATCCGCGTGTATCCTGCTCTTGCCAAACCGATGCCGGAGGTGCAAGGAGCCTCCGCAAGTCCTGTCGCGTCGGCTCTATGACACTTCCGATTTTTCTCACCCTGCTGGTGATTTTCGTCACGCTCATCGCGTTCATTCGCGAGTGGGCCGCGCCGGACGTGATTGCGCTTTCGGTGCTCTGCCTCGTCGTTGCGCTGGGTCTAGTGGACTTCGCGAAAATGACCGATGTCTTTAAAAACGAAGCGCCGCTCACCATCGCCGCCTTGTTCGTCATCGGCGGGGCTTTGGAGAAGTCCGGTGCCGTTGACCACATCGGCCGTGCCCTGCGGGACCGCCTTTCCGGGAACACTCGGACCGCCATTTTCGCATTCTCCGCCATCACGGCGTTTTTCAGCGCCTGGATGAATAACACCGCCATCGTCGCCATCATGCTGCCGGTGACTTTGGGGTTCGCCCGCTCCAAGAACATCGCCGCCTCGCGCCTGCTGATGCCGCTTTCCTACGCCTCCATCCTCGGCGGTTGCAGCACCTTGATCGGCACCTCCACAAATATCCTCGTCAACGGCACGCTCCGCGACATGGGGGAAAAGCCCATGACCATGTTCGAGCTCGCGCCGCTGGGCATTCCGCTGGCCATCGTCGGCATCGCCTACCTCACTCTCGTCGGCCCGAGGCTCATTCCGGCACGCTCCTCCATCACTGGGGCCTTGGAAATCGACAGCCGCACTTCGCCGCTCTATCACCTCCTCATCGGTGGTGATTCCAGCATGGTCGGCAAGCCCTTGCTAGAGACCCCGCTCGTGGACCACGCCAGCGGCATCCACATCATGGAAGTCCGCCGCCGTGGCACCCGGCTGATGCTGCCGCTGTCGAAAATGGTCGTGGAAAAAAACGATCGCTTCCTCGTCGCCATCCACCGCCGCCGGGGTGGTGCGGCCAAGCCGGATGTCCTTTTCGAGACCATCGGTGCGCAAGTGCTTTCCACCGTGGACGGCATCGTCACCGAGCTCGTGGTGCGCGACGAGTCCTCATTGCTGGGCCGCACCCTCGCTGCCGCCGATTTCCGCCAGACTTACAACAGTGTGGTGCTCGCGCTGCATCGGAATGGCGTCAACATCACCAGCCGCATCGCCGAGATCTCGCTCGATGTCGGAGACACGCTGCTCGTCATCACCGCGCTCAACAACCTCGAAGCCCTGGAAGCCACCCGGGACTTCGTGCTCACGGATTCCCCGGAAGATCTGCCCGAGGAAGAGCAGGTGAAAAAAGTCACCCCGCATCTGGTCATCTCGTGGGTGGTGCTCATCGGTGTCATTCTCACCGCCACCCTCACCGACGTGCTGCATGGATTTTTCCCCGCCGTGCCCGTCATCCCGATCTACTACGCCGCCATCGTCGGCGCATTGGTGCTTCTCTGGCTGCGCATCATCACCCCGCGGGAAGCCTACACCAGCATCGACTGGCAGGTGCTGCTCATGCTCTACGGTCTGCTAGGACTGGGCATGGCCATGAAGGACACCGGCACCGCCGAGTGGCTCGCCCAAGGCATGGTGCAGCTTGCCGAGCAGTTCGTCTCTCCGCAGAATCTCCCCATCGTCCTGCTCTGGCTCGTTTTCCTACTCACCATCTGCCTCACCGAGGTATTGTCTAACAATGCTACCGCCGTCATGCTGGTGCCCATCGTCTTCACCCTGGCGCAGGAAATCGGAGTCAGCCCGCGCCCCTTCCTCATGGCCGTCACCGTGGCCGCCTCCTGCGCCTTCGCCCTGCCGATGGGCTATCAGACGCACATGATGGTTTATGGTCCCGGCGGCTACAAATTCGCCGATTTCCTCAAGGTCGGCATTCCCCTCAACATCATTTGCTGGGTCGTCTCTTGCTTGCTCATCCCCGTGATCTGGCCGTTCTGAGTCACCAGCGGCCTTGCAGAAGTTTCGGGACTACGCCTCACCGCTCTTGAAATAACAAGCGCCCGAATCCCGTTGTGTCGGCGTCCATCCGCTTGGCAACTTTTCTCAACGATCACCCGATGACACTCATGCGCCGCTGGATCCTTCTTTGGATCGCCACTACCGCC
>JBOFET010000552.1:0-2266 GCA_051648225.1 Luteolibacter sp. | reverse complement strand
ATGCGGTATCGATGGGGTTGAGGACAAACTGGTTCCGCGCCTCAGGCGTGCCGCCGGAGAGAAAACCGAGGAATGCCCGATTGATCGTGGGGCCCGCTTCTGAGAGAAGGACCGCTTCTTCCATCGACGGTCCGGCGGCGGCGGGTTCTTGAGCAACCGGCTTCTCGCTGGCCCGCTGCATGTCGAGAAGAAATCCGGCACCTAGCAGCATCCCGCAAAGCAGCAGGACTCCTACGCCGATCAGTTTGAACGGAATGCGCCGCCGACTCCGTCTTTTCCGGGAACGTTTCTCAGGCTCCGCCACGCGCTCTGGGATGCTCGCTTTGATGACCGGATCCTCAGGCGCGACCGCCAGGCCGAGGCACGGATCAAGCCCGCATTCCGTGCAGGCACGAGACTCCAAATCGCCGACCGGCGAGCGGAAAAGAGTTCCGCACTGTCCGCAATGGAACCAAGAGGTCGCGTTGTTTTTCACAGAGGTCATGCTATGGGGTTGCCCAGTCGGTTTGGAATACCTCTTCGATCAACCACTGGTTCGGCAAGGCCTGGGGCGCACCCCGGACGAGGTGAAGAGTGATTTTCAACGAGCTTGGAAACTCCTCAAGGATTGCACCTTGGTTCAAAAGCGACGCCAAAGCGGCCTCGGCGGCAGAGCCAATGCGGGCATAACACCAAATCGAAGTTTCCCGGTCCGGAGACGTGAGCCGGAAACTGCGATACTGGTCCTCCGGCCAGACCGCGTTGTAATACTCGGCGGTCGAGATTTCCCCGCGGATCTCGGAGGCATCGCCATTTCCTTCTGCAAGCCGGGTGAAAGGCGCGGTGCCAAAGGCGACCGTGGCCTTCCAGTCCATCACCAAGCGTCCGTCCCACCGGGTGAAATAGGCGGCAAACCTCCGATCGTCCGGCAATTCTCCTGCCAGCACCCCATACGGTTGCCCGGAAAGTTCCTGGACGCTCCAAGCCGAATCCACGTCGGGAGCCCATGAGGACGGCATGCGGAGCGGTTCCCAATGGCGACCGAGAGTTTCCACCAGCGACTTGCCATTCTTGATCAAGGGGACGATGTCCTCGACGAGGGACGCCTGAGCATAGGCCCGGAAAATCTGCATGGCCTCGGGCAGCTGCGCCAGCAGTTCATCCATGGCTTCCATGCCTTCGACCTTCTCCTCCTCCTCGACTGTGAGCATCAACGCGTTCGGGTCCTTCGTCGGGGCGTTGGGCGAATTGATCAGGGGAAGCAGCAGGAAAACGGCGACGATCAGCACCGTCACCACGCCTCCCATTCCCAGAATCCACCGGACGGGGTGACGATGCACCATCCCCCACTCCCGTCCCTCGCCGACAGAGGTTTTTCCAGAGGGTTCCACCATCGGTTTTTCGTGGAAAGTATAGAGTCGCTCCACTTTGGACGGTGCCTTTTCCGCCTGATCCAAGCGGACCACCTCACCGCCGTGCTCCGTGACTTCGAGCCGCTGGAAGGAGTCGCTGCGGTGGAGAGTGGACTCAATCCGCAGGCCGATTTCAGGGTCAGCCCGGCCCTTCCGGGATTCCGCAGAAGTGCGCCGAGCCGGGAGGGACACCGAGTTTCGCGGATCACCCTGCCGCACTTCCTGGGGATCCTCCCAAACGCCGTCCGGGGAGTCTTCCGGGACGGCGGGGTGGGGATCGGGCGGGCGGTTTCTCATGATCAGGGAACAGGAAAGGCCCTCACGGTGGGCGCATTTTCCCATTCAGGCAAGCAGCTTGAAATTCTTATTCTCCGGAAAGTTTGCGATCCAGAGCCGCATCCATCGCCTGTTCCACCAAGCGGGCGGCGAGTGCCTCCGTGGCGGCGTCGAGCCGTTGGACAGCGGATTTCAACGGAGGCGCCGCGCCACCCGCAAGAGCGGCGCGCACGGCAGCGGCGGCGGACTCGATTTCACCTCGCTCGTCATCCATGGCAAGCCCTTGGGCGAGAACGGCTTCCACGGCGGGCAAGAGTTCCTCCGCTTTCAACCTCGCTTCGGTAAACACCCGCTCGGCCATGTCCGTGAAGGCGTGCTCGACGGACTCGCTCACCATCGCCTCGACCGCCGCATCGTCCACATCCACCGCCGCGCTCTCGATCCGCACCACGGTGTCCACGCCGGTGGACACATCCCGGGCGAGCGCTTCGAGGATGCCGTTTTCATCGATCTTGAACTGCACGCCGACCCTCGCCTGGCCTTTCGGCGATGGGGAAAACGGAACGTCGAAGCAGCCGAGTTCCCAGTTGTCCCTGGCC
>JBOFET010000551.1:0-20966 GCA_051648225.1 Luteolibacter sp. | reverse complement strand
GATCCGGGGCATTGGCTTGGTTAGGAATCGTTCGGCAATCGGCTTGATCAATTTGGTCTATAACATGATGGAGTATTCGAGACTTCAATCCCTCGGCCCAAGCAGAGCATGACGGCGGTCCGGGCGGAACATCTCCAGCAGAATGTGAGGGCACCCACTTTCAAAAACATCTAATTTTCAATCACTAGCAAAGAACCACAATCTTCAAGCCCGGGGTTAAACATGAAAATTCTTGTCTGCCAATCCCTAGGAATATTTAGGAGCGCCCTTAACTGCTTCCCGTAGCATATCGTGGATTCTCAATCCACCAAAGTCATAGGGCCAGCGGCTGCTCGCTCTCCGTGCTTCTTTCGCGAGAATTGCGTCGAAATACCGTTGCGGTTTCCACGATTTGAAAATGTCCGCATGTGCCTCACTCTCATTTCTACGCTTTGGGGGCACGTGCAGATGAGAATTAAATTTGCGTTCCAATTCCTCCAACCTTTCGACAGCCAAACCACTCAAACAGCCTTTGGAAAATGATCTGAGAATATTCATTTGCCCGTAACCGCGATAGGTGCCGACACACGATGGTCGTTCTCCCTTCTTTCTTTGATTGCCGTATCCGTATCCGTTCTGCCACGAAGGATAATAATTCAAGACGGTGGCCTCAAGTCTTGCCAGTTGGTCATCAGAAAAGCAACAGGAGTATGTCCCGATCATTTTGGCTGCGCTCAAATGCCCGCCGTATGAGACAGCGAGATTTTCCCCATTAGTCGTAAGAAACTCGACCACCATCTCGACGCAGGCAGGATGATCGTTGCAAAGAACCGCAGCATGAATTGTCCGGCACGTGGTCGAATTTACTTCTGACAGACGCTGAAGCCATTTGCGAGCAAACGCAAAATCGTCCGTTAACATGACGCTCAGAGAGCTTGTCAGCGAATCAAGCAGCACGTGCTCGGTTGAAACATAGCGTGAATCGTCACTTCCCTCCCATGTAACGCGCCATGAGGTCCAGCCTGAATCGGAGTGTCGTTCGAAAGCCCTGATCACTGCCGGGAGGACCTGCGCCACAAACTCCCGAGGATGTTTTTCCGCAACGCTCTGAATACTTTTTGAATCCACCGCATGATCGTCAATTAATCCGCTGCTTGTTGCATTTTTCGACTGCGTCCGAGCATCAATCAGAGCCGCAATCCATTCTGCCAGCCAAATTGGCTTATGCTTCTCCAAATCTTCGCATAGCGAATAAAACCGATCCCGGCGATCTTCATGCCCGTCATCTGTCTCGAATCGCTTTCTCATCACCGTGAGGAGCCAGTCAAACGTCTCTCGGCTTTCGGAAGCTTTACAAAATTGATAAAACCATTCGATGTGATTGTTGAATCGTTCGTCCTCAAGGAGCGGAGCAATTAATTGCCAGACTTTTTGCTGTGCCGTTTCCTGGTGTTTCAGAAGCACTCGAAATAGGCGATCAACGGTCTGTGGTCCAGATTCCGAAAGCCACCTTGAGAAGGCACCCGATTCCACCGATTTCTCAAAAAATGGCAACGACCCGTGAAAAGCATAAAACACGTGACAAGCGAGTGTCGTCGTGTTTCCGCCACCAATATCCTTCATCGCACTCTCCAGGTAGGTGCAAATCAGATTCCACTCCGCTTCAGACGGTTCCGTGACCGCACAAAGAACAACAGTCAGCAACAACTTAAGGTGGGGCCGAATTTTTTCCGAATCCAACAACTCCTTGGCGGTGGCCACGTAGCTTTCCGGATCATCATCCCTCATGTAAGCCATGACCTGCCGCAATTGACCTCTCTGAATAAGGGTCTGATCACTTTGGCACAGATACTCCAGCAACGACTGGCCCCGTTCTTCAAAGAAGCGCGCGAAGCAGTAGTCGAAAAGCGATTCATGACCGAAACGGATGCGATTTCCGCTTTCGACAA
This sequence comes from Luteolibacter sp., assembly GCA_051648225.1. Classification (GTDB taxonomy): domain Bacteria; phylum Verrucomicrobiota; class Verrucomicrobiia; order Verrucomicrobiales; family Akkermansiaceae; genus Luteolibacter. The sequence goes on along the minus strand of JBOFET010000551.1, from coordinate 19,038 downwards.
TAACGCCGTTGGTAATCATCCAATCGATGGATGTGGGTGGGAAATGTCCTAAGATGCTTGAAGCTACCGCTAAAGGAGCGTCATTCTTCGATCCTTGCCGGGTGCCTTTGGATGGCACGAGTTTCAAGGCCGTTTCAGAAAGATGATGGGTGATGAGCTTAAGGATGCCGGACCAATGATTGGTTGAAGCACCGGGAAAGACTTGAGCCATCGCGCGCTCTTTGGTTCTCCAATAGGCATCGAATAATTGTTTGGGAGTGACGATCTTGGAAATTTCGTCATTCGACACATTGGCTTCGATAAAAAGAGCCAGATATTGTGGGCGGCGTAACAGCTCATTGTATTGCCTCGGTGAAAACGCCGCCGCATCTAATCCACAATTCTTGAGGATCGAACTGATCTCTCCGTCTGCTAATTCCTCAACCTTATGAATAGCTTCATCTTCCATCTCAGCGCCATACCGCGGTCGGTGGATCTGCCGGAATCTTCCGTCGTGTTTCCAATCGATGTCTCGGCAGGCGATTAAGACGTGGATGGGACTGCGAAGACGATGTCCTCGGATTTCTTGAACTAATTCGGAGACTCGGTCGAACAACACGCTTGTTCGTCCCGAGTAGTGGCTGACCGCGTCTAACTGATCGATCACCACTAACGCAGGTCTTCCCGCCGCAGCAAGCGAGATGGCCTGTGCCGGAGCCACAGGAAGATTCAAAGCCGCCTGCATCTGGGACGCGGTGCTGTTGGACGAAAGTTCGTCTAGACGAAATGCAAGCACGGGCCATCCCCGTTTCACGCAAGAATCAGTGATCTCCAGCATGACAGCACTCTTACCTCCCCCTGGCGCACCTAATACCACGATATCCAATCCATCTTTTGCTCCTACGAGTTGACCGGTGATAGTTGCGCTTATTTGCCGCGCAAATGGCGGCTTGATCAACTTCTGCCTGATTCCAGCCAAATAACTTCCGGTTTGCGCGGTAAGCGATTCCAGAATGCGGGGCGAACCAGCATACACTTGACGTTTGTAACCTTTTGTCTCCAACCACTGCCACAGGTCACTGGATCGCTTCGGCTGGTTCAAGTGACTGAAACAATAGTCCCTCAAATGAACCCAAACGTCTGGAGGGCTTCCCTCCACCGAGGAACGCAACATTGTCAGACTTGATGTCTCTATATCACGCTCATCCATAACCCGCGTGAAAACGCGCTTTAGGCGTAGCAAGCACTCTTCTTCGGACAAACTCCATCGTCGCACCAATTCTGCGAACCATTTTGCGTAATTTCCCGTTAGATAACTTGTGCGATAGGATTCTAGATTTTCTGCTCTTCTTGCCCGATCGGCCAAATACCCTAGTTGATTGGCATTGAGGGAGGAAACGAAGTGGCAATGAACGCGAGGATTAGCCAACCGATCACGGAAATCACCAAGGACGCCTTCGGCAGCCAGATTTGACAACTTCCATTCTCCACTCGTCCCGAACGCACGTTTGACTTGGTGGTGCTCCTCATGAGCTCGAAACTCAACGCGAAAGTCCACCCCACTTTCACTTGGCAGCCCACCAAGCTGAATCGCCAAAGCCCGTTCTTCGAGAATTTCGATCAAATAGCGGGCTGTCCAAGTGAACTCAAAGGATAATCCGTCTTTCAGGGCTTGTTCTCCTCTGAGACTGCTCATGCCAGAACGAGTTCGGCTGTGTGTTTGGGGATTTGGCGAGTTCTAAACTTTCCGAGGAAGTATTGATAAGCGGCGCTGCGCTTATCCTGCGAGCTTCCCTTCGGTTGACTCTTTGTTGCTCCGCTCCAGTCATAGATCAGGTCGAACAAATACCGCCTGTCTGCCTCGGACTCGCCGCCCTTGTCCATGGAGATGGAGGCCATGGTCTTGAGCAAGGAGGCGAGCGTGCGGCTTTCCAGGATGTGGTAGCTCGTCGGCAGGACGTCAGCCAAGTCCGGGTTCTCCTTCTCGATGGCGCGCATCGCCTCATTGACGGCTTGGCCGACATTTGCGCCCTCGGGCTGCGCCGGCACGACGGCGCTTATCGCCCGCGACATGTCGCGGCGGTAAAGCGGTGACATGTCACCGCAGTCCGAGATCAGGCCAAGGACGGTGGGAGAGTATTCGGAAGGCTTGAGGGAGGCCCCGGCCCAGAGTTGGTTGGAGGCATCCCAGAGCTTCTTTTCGAGTTCGGCGTGGGAGTCGTCGGAAGTGGCGGGTTCGGTCCAGTGCATGTGAAATAGGGCGCTGGGTGGATGCTAGAAGAATGGATGCGCTTGTCCAGCAGGTCCGTGACTTGGAGATTGAGGCGGGACCACGACTGTCTGAGGGACGGGTTTGACGGAGTTCTGCCGGGCGGTGGTTCTGGAAAAGGCGGACGACCTTCTTGCGAAAAAAGCCCTCTCGTCGAGAGGGCGCTACCGGGTTCTTTCGCCTCACATGGGCAGGCGAAATGAAGTTCCGCGCTCCTGCTTCATGCCAGTGCGGAACCGGCCAATCCGGCGCGGAGGAGCAGCGGTTCCTGGTCGGGATCGCGGCCCATGAAGCGGCGGTAGAGCTCATCTGGCGGGACGGAGTTCCCCTTGCTGAGGATGTGCTCGCGGAAGGCGGCGCCGGTGGCGGAGTTGAGGACGCCTTCGGTTTGGAAACGGGTGAAAGCATCGGCATCGAGCACTTCCGCCCATTTGTAGGAATAGTAGCCGGCGGCGTAACCGGTAGGGCTGCCGAAGAGGTGGCCGAAGCGCCGCATCATCGAGGGCGACGCTGTCGCGAGCGGGGCGAGGTAGTCGGCGAGCACCTCGCGGTCCACCGCGTCGAGATCCTTGCCGAGGTGGTCGGATAGATGGATGTGCAGTTCGAGATCGAGCTTGGCGAAGGCGAGCTGCCGCATGAATCCTGAGGCGCTCAGATAGTTTTTCGCGGCGATCATTTTCACGAACAGCTCCTCCGGGATCGGCTCCTCCGTTTCGAAATGCCGGGCGAAGAGGTCCAGCGATTCGCGGTCCCAACAGAAATTTTCCATGATCTGCGAGGGCAGCTCGACGAAATCCCACGGCACGTTCGTCCCTGCCAGGGATTTTACGGAAACCTCGCTGAGCAGGCCATGCAGCAGGTGGCCGAACTCATGGAAAATCGTCTCCACCTCGCGGTGGGTGAGCAGCGCGGGCTTGCCATCCACCGGCGGGCTCATGTTCCCGATGATCAGCCCGAGGTGCGGCTCACCGAGCGCGCCGGTGTGCAGCGAGTTCATCCACGCGCCGCCGCGTTTCGACTCGCGCGGATGCCAGTCGGCGTAAAAGGAACCGAGATGTGCGGCGGTTTTTGAATCGTGGATTTCGTAGAATTTGACCTCGGGGTGCCAGACTTCGATTGCCGATTGAGAAGCAGAGCCGGGTTCGATGTAAGCCGCTTCTAACTCACGGATGGTGATGCCGAAGAGGCGGGAGGCGATTTCGAACATGCCGGCCATCACGCCATTGACCGGGAAATACGGACGCAGCGCTTCCTCGTCGAAATCATAGTTTTCCTGGCGTTGTTTTTCCGACCAGTAAGCGACCTCCCACGGCTCTAGCAGACCGACCGGCTGGCCGGATTTCGCGGCCTTGTATTGGGCGAGTTGGTTGTATTCCGCTAGAAATGCCGGATGAATGCGGGTGTGGAAGCTTTCGATGAATTTCAGTGCCGTCTCGCCGGACTTCGCCATGCGGCGGAGCAGCGTGAGGTCGGCGAAATGCTCGTGGCCGAGGATTTCCGCTTTTTCGTGGCGCAGCTCGAGGATGCGCCAGACCAGCGTGGTGTTGTCGAACTCGCCGTAGCCGCCGACTTTCGAGGAAGCCTCCCACACTTGGTGGCGGATGGGGTCGTCGTGCAGGTGCTGCATGATCGGGAACATCGAGGGAAACTGGAGGGTGAAGCGCCACGCGTTTTCGTGCCCCTTCGAGCGGGCGTTCGCGGCAGCTCCCGCCTTGGCGGAGTCGGGCAGTCCGGCGAGTTTTTCCTCGTCCGTGATGATGAGTTCCCACGCATTGGTCGAGTCCAGCACGTGCTCGGAATACTCCTTGGTGAGCTTGGAAAGCTCGGCCTCGATGGCGGCGATGCGGTCCTTTTGCGCGGCAGGAAGGTCTGCACCGGAGTTACGGAAATCCGCCAGCGTTTCATCGACGAAGCGCTGCTGCACTGGCGTGAGCGTGGCAATTTCCGGACTCTCGCCCACCGCCTTGATCACGGCCCACAGCCGCTCGTTCAGGGCGAGCGACGAATAGAAATCCGTCACCTCTGGCAGCATTTTCCCGAGCGCCTCGCGCTGTGCCGGCGAGTCGCTCACCGAGTCCAGATGGTTGAGCCGACCCCAGCCGCGGTTGAGTTCTTCGCAGGATTTTTCGTAAGCTAGAAACGTCGATTCATAGGTCGCTGCGGCGGGATCCTGTGCGCAAATCGACTCGATGGTGCGCTTCGCGATTTCGAGCGCGTGGCGGATGTCCGGCTCCACGGCCTCGGGAACGAGGATGGACCAGCGGATGTGGAAATCGGGAGCGAGGAAGGGGTGCATGAGTGGATGGGTCGTTGAAATGGGCGGCGGGCGAGAGTAATCGTGGAATACTGCGGGTGACAATCAATTCGATAGACCCCCAGCCACAGGTGCCACGCCCCCCTCAAGCGCCTTCGCGCGGATGAGCAAAGAGCTGCATCAGATTTGTGCGATCACGGAGTCATGGGATGTGGACCTTCGCTAGATGCTGCTAGACACCTGATCGCTATCAGTCTGGCTCTGCGGATTCGGGATGTTACAGAGCGCGTGGGTGAGTTTCTCGCGGCGCTCGCGGACGAGACGGACGACGAGCGAGGTCCAGCCAGTCTGGTGGGACGCACCGAGGCCTTCGCCGGTTTCCGCGTGGAAGTATTCGTGAAATAACAGGAGGTCTTGCCAGTGGGGGGTGTCGGTGTAGCGCTTCGCGTCACCGAAACAGGGCCGGTAGCCGTCCTTGTCGGGTAGAAAAAGAGCGATGAGGCGGTCGCAGAGGTCGATGGCGATTTCCCGTAGGGTGAAGAGCTTACCGGAGCCGGTGGGGTACTCGATCTGGAAGGTATCGCCATAGAAATAGTCGTAGCGTTCCAGTGCTTCGATGATGAGGAAATTCACGGGAAACCAGATCGGCCCGCGCCAGTTGGAATTTCCGCCGAACATGTCGGTGGTCGCTTCTCCGGGGGTGTAGGGGACTTCGTGGCGCTGGCCGCCATGCTCGAAGATGAAGGGCTTTTCCGCATGTGCCTTGCTGAGGGAACGGATGCCGAAGGTGGATAGAAATTCCTTGGGATCGAGCATGTAGGCGAGGCTCTGGCGCAGGCGGGCCTCGGACGGAATCGCTAACAGGCAGCGACCGGGGTTTTTATCCCCCTTCACCCGCCGGACGGTGATGTAGCGCAAGATGTCCGGTCGATTGACGAGAAACCAGTCCATGCGTTTTTTAAAACTCGGCAGGGCGTTGATGGTTTTCTGCTTGAGCACGGTCACGGCACACATGGGCAGCAAGCCGACGAGCGAGCGGATCCGCAGCGGGATGGGTTCGCCGTGGTTGATGATGAGCTGGTCGTAGTAGAATCCGTCCTTGTTATCCCAGAGGCCGGTACCGCCGAGGGAATTGATGGCGTCGCAGATATTGACGAAGTGTTCGAAGAACTTTGAGGCGATGTCTTCGTAGGCGGGTTTTTCCAATGCGAGTTCGAGTGAAATGCAGAGCATGGTCAGGCAGAAAGACGCCATCCACGCGGTGCCGTCCGCTTGATTGAGGTGGCCGCCGCCGGGGAGGGCGTGGGAGCGGTCGAAGACTCCGATATTGTCGAGGCCGAGGAAGCCACCGCCGAAGACGTGGCGACCGGCGACGTCCTTGCGATTGACCCACCAGGTGAAATTGAGCAGCAGCTTCTGAAAGGCGCGCTCGAGGAATAACAGGTCGCGGTTCCCCTTTTGATCGGAGATTTTATAGACCCGCCAGACGGCCCACGCGTGGACGGGCGGGTTCACGTCCGAGAAGTTCCACTCGTAGGCGGGCAGCTGGCCGTTAGGGTGCATGTACCACTCGCGCAGGAGGAGGAGGAGTTGGTGCTTCGAGAACTCGGGATCCACGGCAGAGAAGGGGATCATGTGGAAGGCGGTGTCCCACGCGGCGAACCACGGGTATTCCCACTTGTCCGGCATCGAGAGGATGTCGCGGGCGAAGAAATTCTGCCAATCCGCGTTGCGGCCTTTCATCCGTGCCGGGGAGGGGACTTCGTGCTCCCCCTTGAGCCAGTCCTCGACGACGTAGTGAAAAAATTGCTTGGTCCAGAGCAGTCCGGCGTAGCCCTGGCGGCAAATGAGGCGCTCGTCCCGGGAGATGCCTTGTGGGATGACGTCCTCGTAGAATTCGTCGCACTCGGCGATGCGTTGCGCGAAGGTTTCTTCAAATTCCTCAAAGCCTTCGAAGCCATTAGACTCCCTGGTCGCATGGATGCGGCAGCGGACGGTGATGCTTTTCCCGGCAGGGATTCGGAATTGCAAATGGGCGGCAGCCTTGGTGCCGGACGGGGTGGGGGAGACGGCGTTTTTCTCGTTGTGGATCAGATAGCTGTGAAAAGCATCCTTGACGTAGGGCGTCGGGTTTTTCGTGCCGTAAACGGTCTGGAAGTTGGTTTCGTTCTCGGTGAAAAGCCAAGGCACCCGCTTCGGGAAATTTGGCGAATCCACGAGCATCCGGAAGTCGCCGAGAGACTCGTGGCTCGCGGTCACAGACTTTCCGTCACCCGTGATACTTGGCTTTCGGAGTGGCGTCTCACGGTTATTTTTCCAGCTCCAGATGTTGCGGAACCAGAGGGTGGGCAGCACGTGGATGTTCGCCGGCTTGGTCCCACGGTTGGTGATGGTGATGCGCCAGAAGAGGTCTTCCGGAGTGCGCTTGGCCACCTCCTGAAGCACGTCGAAATAGGCACCGCCTTCGAAGAGCCCCATGTCGGCGAGTTCCAGCTCGGGTCCGTGGCGGCCGAGCTCCTGGTTTTTTTCCCGGATGGCCGTGTAGGGATACATGGCGTGCGGGTACTTGTAGAGCGCCTTGGTGTAGGAGTGGGTGGGGGTGGAATCGAGGTAGTAGTAGCACTCCTTCACATCCTCGCCGTGGTTTCCCTCGTTCCCCCCGAGGCCGAAGAGGCGCTCCTTGAGGATCGTGTCTTGGCCGTTCCACAGCGCGGGGGCGAAACACATGCGGCACTGGCGGTCGGACCATCCCTGCAATCCGTCCTCACCCCAGCGGTAGGCGCGGCGCCTCGAGTGGTCATGGGGAAACGCCGCCCAGCTGTTTCCATGGTCCGAATCATCCTCGCGAACGGTGCCCCATTGACGCTCGCTGAGGAATGGCCCCCAACGCCGCCATGCCTTGTTTCCCGTTTTTTCCGCTGCGAGCCGCTCTTTTTCCCGATGCATCGGAGGCGATAAAAGCAGGATTCATGCGCGGCTGCCAACCCTCAAGAGGATCGCCCGGTAAATTGGCTGAAATATTCTGGATTGCCTGATGATTCGCTTTGACGAATTACGATGTGCTCCGTAGAAAACCGAGTCCCCCGCATCCATGAAGTGCCCGCGTTGTGTCCAGCGAATCCACCGAGCCGCGGCGTCCTGCCCGCATTGTGGATTCACGCTTGCGGATGCAGACTCCCAATTCGGCACCGAGGACGTCCAGCTGCGCAGCCTCACTGACAGTGCCGGCATCCTCCGCCGTGGAGAACGCCAGCGCGTGGAGGCCGCGATGGAGCAAATCACCCGCCGGTTTCCACAGGTGTTTGTGGCCATTTATACTGGCTCGCTGGGGGAAATTTCGAACATCCGCCAATTCGGCTTCTGGCTGCTGAATCGCGCCGCCTTCGAGGACGTGCCCGTTGAGAAGCCTAACGAGGCCGGCATCCTTTTAACGATCGACCCGGAGTCCAAGGCGGCGGGGATCGTTTTCGGTTATTTGCTCGATCCGTTTCTGGAGGAGTCCGACACCTTCGAATGTCTCTCCCGCGCCCATGCCTACTGGCTCGAGGGACGCTATGCCGACGGCATCGTGCGGGCACTCGCCCATCTCGACGGCATCCTGCGCAAGCGCAGCCGCCACGCGCGGCGGGACCCGGAATATTTTGAGCGCAAGGTCGCCTTGCCCGCCCAGCTTGGCGATCTTGTCCGCCGCATCCGTGCCGGGCATCGCCCGGGCGTTCCGGAAGAAGAAGCCCAGGAGGTCTTGTGGTGAGATTCATCAGAGGCATCGCCCTTTGGTTTCTAGCGGCGACTGCCTCCGCTTATGTGGAACCCTCCCTGCCAGCGTGGGTGGACAAGGAACAGGCCGAACTGGAAGATGCCGGATGGATCCCCGGAGCCATCCTGCTGACCGACGACCCCATCCCCGACGAACCGGAAAAAACCGCCGAGAAGCCGCTCGAAGTCGAACAACCGAAGCCCGAGGAAATCGCCGAGGATCTCAAGCCATCCCCAGACATCGCGGAGAAATTCCTGCCCGCCTACTTCGCCGAGCGGCCCAAGAGTTTCCTCGTCGATCCCCAAGCTCTTCTCAGTCCGTCCGACTATCGGGATCGCCTCGCGTTCCTCAACTATCACGCCAGCGACTCGTCCATCGACCTCTTCGTCTACGTCATGGGCGGCGACCAGACGATCCCGAGCGAAGTCCGTGAAGAAGAGTTGATCGAGCGGTTTTTCTCCGCCGGTCGCCCTGCCGTGGTCGTTTACTATTACCTCGGCGCGCCGCAGCGCTCGGTCGTCTATCTGAGTCCATCCATCACGGATTCCGTGTCCGCCGCCGAGCAGCGTCGCGCGCTGGAAAGCTCGGTGATGCAGGCATTTCAAAAAATCGAGCCGTCCGAGCAGATCGAGAAGTTCCTCGTCCAGATGTCCATCCGCATCTACTGGATGGAGCGGATGCTCGCTGGTGAAACCACCGCCGGCGACACCCTGCCGCCTGCGCCAGAACTCACCGCGTCGGATCGCCAGCCCGTGGGTCAATCCGCCAAATTTCCGTGGATGCAGGATCTCGCCCGCCGCTTCGTCGTTCCCACAGCGCTGGTGGCAGCGGTGTTTCTGACGGCTTTCGGCTTCGTCCACTGGTTTCGGATCCGCGCCCGTTACCGGTTCCCCGAGTTCTCCGTCGAGCAACGGTTAGGCGGCGCCCATGCCGCCGGAGTCGGCGCGGTCATTTCCTTCGCCAGCGCCGCCGTGCCTCCGGCATCCCAGCGCGAGCAGGTGCCTGACTATCTGCGCCGGGCATAGAGACAAGGACAGCGTGGAGCTTCCCACCCAGCCAGACGGCGGGATACTTCCGCCTGAGCAAGGTGAAGAAGCAGATCGAAGAAATGGGCAAAAACCCCAAGTAACCCTGCTCGGACTCTATCACCGGCCCGCACTTGTTCCATCCGGGCGCAGCTCTTTATTACACCAGCTTGTGGCCGATCTTCTCTTCCAGGATCTCGCGCACCGTTAGTAGCACGATCACCCGTCCGGTCTGTTTGAAAAAGCGGCCCACCTCCGTCATCGCGTCGCTAGTGTAGTCGAAGGAAATGAAAAACCCTTTCTGGCACTCTCCGCGGGCTTGCAATGCTGCGGTATCCGGTTAGTCCCTTGAAGCACCATGAGCATTGTCCGAGCCACAGTCGATCGTTCGAAATTCAATCCCGCTGTGATTCTTCCGTATTCACTCAGGGCGGCTGACTTCGAGATGGCGATGCAGGATGTTTACGATTTCTTCCACGACGTGAATGCAAACCTGGAGGAGAAGCGGATTCGCAGGCTCGATGACATTCTGCGTCCGGCAATGATGTCTGGATTTCTATCTGACCTGCTCACTTCGAGCCTGGCGAATCACTCGCGGACTCTCACCATCAACGCCTATTTCAACGGTCATCCCGACCTGATTGTGGAAGGCGTTTATTCTGGAAACTCGGTCAAGGCAGGAGAGGAAGGAGTCGAAATCAAGGCGACACGCAAGGCCGGGGGCGCGGTTGATACCCACGGAGCCCGGGCGCAATGGATGTGTGTGTTTGTCTATGAGGTGGACAACGCCACCGAACCGGCTTTCGAAAGAATGGCGATGCGTTTCACCGAGGTCTATCTAGGGCTAGTGGAAGTCGGAGATTTCAGGAAGAACGCCCGTGGCGATCTAGGCACCCGGACCGCAACGCTCCATAACGATGGAATCCAGAAACTCAGGACTAACTGGATTTACAGAGCCTAGGCTCCGTTCACTTTAACTTGGCGAGTTCAGGGATTGCTTTCCGGCTGAGTTCAAAATATCCGGGATCAATCTCCAGCCCGATGGATTCGTAGCCGATCCGGTTCGCGGCCGCTAGGGTCGAACCCGCACCTGAAAAGGTATCCAGCACGGTGCCCTCACCGAGGGGGAGAACTCCCCTGACCAATTGGCGCAGGAAATCCTGAGGCTTGAGACTCGGATGCGGAGCGATTTTTCTCTCGCTGGAGTGAGTCGGGCTTGAGCGAATCACGTCGCCGAACGGCTGTTCCTCGTTAGGGCGGCGGAATCCTCCGGTCTTCCACTTCCGCAAGTTGTCTTGCACTCGACCCTCGATCGGCCGTCGGAAAACCAGCCACGGCTCCCACATCGATCGGGGCATCACGCTCACACCGCTGAAAACCTCATGGGCGGCTTTCGGGCGGTCTCCTCCCCGCATGGTCATGACGAGGCGGGCGATTTCTCCCCGCCGCTCAAGACCCGCTTTGGAGAGAGCCATGGAAACAATGTGGGAAACGAGTGGATTCGACGCCACGACCACATTGGCACCCGGCACCAACACCCGCAGCAGCAGTTTTCCCCAGATCTTGAAAAATTCGCTGATGTTGAAAAGATCCAGTTCCGACAGGGTGGTGAAACGGGGGAGAGGCGAGCGAGTGTGGCCATCGAAAGAGGGCGGGATTCTCCAGACGCCACCCCGGTTGGCTTTGAGCTTGTCCTGTTCCTTGCGGGTATATTCGACGAGACCGTAGGGAGGATCCGTCACGACCGCATGGATGCTGTTCGCCGGTGCGGTTTCCAGCCAGCCCAGGCAATCCTGCAAAACAACCCTGGCCTTGCCTGATTCGAAACTGTCCGGTGTTGCGACGGGATTGAGGAGGTCGCGGTAGCGATACTCCGTTGCCGGTTCCTGAAGCACATACATGCCGCGTTCGCTTTGAGAGAAAAGCGTTTCCCGGTTGTTTTGGAGATAAGATCTGACAGAGGAGGCGGATGTTTCCCCGATCTTCAAGCAAACTCTTTCGTGGATTTCCTTGGATGTCAGCGGGCTGCTGGTTTGTCCAAGAACATGGATAATGGCATCGCGCACGATTCCGGGTTTTTTCGGTTGGCGGGACGGATACTGCATGAGGAAATAAAGACGTCCCGACGTCTTTCTGACAAGGAGAAATCATTGAGAAATTGATATTCCGAACGCGGAACGTCTTTTTGCCTCTTGGGAACGACTTTTCGGCGCTTGGGAATGTCCTGGGGGGTCTTGGGAACGCCCTTGCCCCACCCTGGAACGGCTGCCGGAGCAGGCGGAACGTCCCGGCGCGGGTGCGGCACGCCTGCCGCCGGTGGCGGAACATCCGCTCGGCATCCAGGAACATCCGGGCGGTGGGAGGGACTGTCTTTTTCCCCACGGGGAAGGTCTTTTTCCTACCCAAATCCCGCTCTTTAGATAGAAGCGGTCATTCCCGAAGAAGCGCGGGCTGAGCACTCATACCAAACACAGAAAAACAACCTCATGGAATACTATCAAGCGACCCAGACCCGTGCCGCGCAGACGGCGGCAGTCATCAATCAGGCCATCCCGGCGCTCGCCATCGGCGGGGTGACGGCGGCGGAACTCCTCACAAAATCGCAAGCGCTCAACACCCTCGCCCAATCGCGAGACAACGCGCTGGCGGACTACGATGTGGCGAACAACGCGGAGAATCAGGGCTTCCTCACCATTTCCGCGCTCTCGCTGTCCCTGCCGAAATCCGCAGAGGGCGATCTGGACGATGCGAACGATACGGAATCCGATCTGTTGGAGCTGCTATCCCCGGCCTACGCCATCAAGCCGCGCACCACGGAAAGTGCGTTAGAGCGAGGCAAGAAAGTCGTGAGCGCCCTCACGAAAATCAACGACTACCTCGCCGCCAAGACCCCCGCGCTGCCACCCGTGACCAGCGGCGGCAAGGGCGCTGCCCAGCTCACGGCGGCGATGGCCGCGCAGCCCGGAATGCAGCAAGTCGTGGAAGACCGCGCTGCGGATGTGACCACCGCCCGCACCGATCTGCGCGTGGCCGCCACCGCCTTGGACCGGCTGAACAAACGCTTTTACAGCAAGCTCCAGAGCGAGGCCCGCGAGAATCCGGCGCTGGCCGCCGCCCTCGGCCAGATCGAAACGGAAGGCGCGGACCTGCCCGGCACCCTCGGCATTCGCAGCCTCCTCCAAGGCGGCGCGGGCAATCTCCAAATCCTCCTCAGCTATGATAATGGCTCCTACGACGCCACCGCCACCAGCACCGTGGAATGGATGATCTCCGGCACGGACAATGATTTCACCAACAGCACTCCCGCCGATCCCAGCGGCAACGCGCTCGGGCCATTTTCCGCAGGCCAGACGGTGAAACTCCGCACCCGCGTGAGCAATACGAACGGAACTACGACCGGCAGCATTCGCACCCTCACCCTCTCCGCAGCATAGATGAAACCCACCAACAAACAGAAACAAACACCATGAACATCAAACGCATCCTCGCCCTCGGGCTGGCAATCATCGCCACTGCCCACGGGCAGGCAAAAAAACCCAACGTCCTCGTCATCTGGGGGGACGACATCGGCACCGAAAACATCAGCTACTACAACCGCGGCATGATGGGCTATCAGACGCCTAACATCGACCGCGTCGGTAAGGAAGGTGTGTTTTTCACCGACTACTACGGCCAGCAAAGCTGCACCGCCGGACGCGCCGCCTTCATCAACGGCTCCTGCCCGGTCCGCACCGGCATGACCAAGGTCGGCATCCCCAGTGCCCCGGAAGGCTGGCAGAAGACCGACGTCACCATGGCCACCGCCATGAAGAGCCTCGGCTACATGACCGGCCAGTTCGGGAAAAACCACCAAGGCGATCGCGACGAACACCTGCCCACCATGCACGGCTTCGACGAGTTCCTCGGCAATCTCTATCACCTCAATGCCGAAGAAGAGCCGGAAAACGAAGATTATCCCGGCGACATGGTGCTGAAAGGCGGCAAGACCTTCAAGGAGGTCTTCGGCCCGCGCGGCGTGCTCCACACCTTCGCCGACGGCAAGGGTGGCCAGACCATCAAGGACACCGGCCCGCTCACCAAGAAGCGCATGGAAACCATCGACGAGGAAACCCTCGCCGCCGCCAAGGATTTCATCAAACGCCAGAACGCCGCCGGAAAGCCATTCTTCTGCTGGTGGAACGGCACCCGCATGCACTTCCGCACCCACGTCAAGGAGGAGAACCGCACCAAGGGCAACGATGAATACACGGACGGCATGATCGAACACGACGGCCATGTCGGCGAGTTGCTCAAGCTCATCGACGAACTCGGCCTGGCCGACAACACCATCATCCAGTATTCCACCGATAACGGCCCGCACTATAACACCTGGCCCGACGCCGGCACCACGCCCTTCCGCAGCGAGAAGAACTCGAATTGGGAAGGTGCCTACCGCGTGCCCTGCTTCATCAAGTGGCCCGGCAAGTTCCCGGCTGGCGAGGTCCGCAACGGCATCGTCTCCCACGAAGACTGGCTCCCCACCTTCGCCGCCGCCGGTGGCAATCCGGACATCGTCGAGCAGTTGAAAAAGGGCGTCGAACTCAACGGCCGCACCTACAAGAACTTCCTCGATGGTGCCAACCAGCTCGACTACATCAGCGGGAAAACGAAGGAGTCCCCGCGCCCGAGCTTCATGTATGTGAACGACGACGGGAACATCGTCGCCATGCGCTACAACGCGTGGAAAGCCGTGTTTCTCGAAAACCGCGGCCAAGCCTTCGAGGTCTGGCGCGAACCCTTCACTGAGCTCCGCGTGCCGCTGCTCTTCAACCTGCGCCGCGATCCCTTCGAAAAAGCCCAGCACAACGCGACCACCTACAATGACTGGTTCCTGGACCGCGTCTTCGTGCTCGCACCGATGCAACGGGTGGCAGGAGAATTCCTCATGACCATGAAGGAGTATCCGCCCAGCCAGAAGCCCGGCTCTTTCAATCTGGAAGGCATCCAGAAGAAACTCGAAGCGACTCTCGGCGGTCGCTGAACACTGAAAACCATGGCGGGGCGTTCTTACGGAGCGCCCCGCTTTTTCACACCATGCACACCATTCTTCTCTCAGTCGCTTTCGCGGCCGCTCTCTTCGCCGGCGTCCTTGTATGCATGCGGATCGGCTGGCGCATCGGGCGCAAGCGCCTGCAATCTCTCGGCGAAGACGGGCAGGCTGGCTTGGGCGCGCTCGATGGCGCGGTCTTCGGCCTGATGGGCCTGCTCATCGCATTCACCTTCACCGGCGCGGCCACGCGATTCGACGCGCGGCGCTCACTCGTCACGCAGCATGTGAATGCCATCGGCACGGCATGGCTAAGGCTGGATTTGCTTGCCGATCCGGAGCGCGAGAAGGCGCGCGACGGCTTCCGGCGTTATGTGGACACGCAGATGGAAATCGTTAGGAGCTCCGGCGATGACAAAGCGGTGCTCGCAGGAATGACCCGACTCTCGGCGACCCAACAGGAAATTTGGGCAAACTTGATCCACGCCGTGAGAAGCGACAAATCGCTCCCTCTAACGCAGGCAGTCCTGCCGCCGGCGAATGAAATGTTCGACCTGTCCACCTCGCGCTTCATGGCAGCACAACAGCATCCACCCATGGCCGTCTTCCTGATGCTCGGGGCTCTCGTGCTGGTGAGCGGACTGTTAGCGGGCTACGGCATGGCCAAGGCGGAGCGCCAAAGCCGCCTTCACCTGTTCGGCTTCGCCGCCATCATGGCTCTTTCCGTTTATCTCATTCTCGACATCGAATATCCGCGCCTCGGCCTGATCAGGATCGACTCCTTCGATCAGGCAATCATCGAGCTGCGCCAAAGTATGAACTGAAATCCAACCGATGAATCCAACCCTCACACTCCTTGCACTCATTCATTTCGCGGTGCCAGCCCTGGCAGACCCACTCCCTTCCTGGAACGACACCGCACCCAAGAAGGCCATCGTCACCTTCGTCGAAAAAGTCACCAAAGAAGGCTCTGCCGACTTTGTCCCCGTGCCGGAACGCATCGCCACCTTCGACAACGACGGCACGCTCTGGTCCGAGCAGCCGATGTATTTCCAAGCCTTCTTTGTCTTTGACCAAATTAAAAAGATGGCACCGCAACATCCCGAGTGGAAGGACGAGGGACCCTTCGCCTCCGTCCTCAGGGACGACATGAAAACCGCGCTCGCGGGTGGCGAAAAGGCACTGGTGGCGATGATGGCAGCCACCCACTCCGGCATGACCACCGAGGAGTTTGAAAAATCCGTCACCGCTTGGCTCGCCACCGCGAAACATCCCGTCTCCGGCAGGGCATTCACCGAAATGGTCTATCAGCCGATGCTCGAACTACTCGCCTACCTGCGGGCGAACGATTTCAAGACCTTCATCGTCTCCGGCGGCGGCATCGAGTTCATGCGCCCTTGGACGGAGCGCGTCTATGGCATCCCTCCGGAACAAGTCGTCGGCTCCAGCGGTGGCTTGAAATACGAACTCCGCGATGGCAAACCCGTCATCGTCAAGCTTCCCGAGCTCGTCCTCAACGACGACAAGGAAGGCAAACCCGTCGGCATCCAGCGCCACATCGGCCGCCGACCCATCGCCGCCTTCGGCAACTCCGACGGCGACTTCCAGATGCTCGAATGGACCACCGCTGGCAAGGGTGCGCGCCTCGGCATGATCATCCACCACACCGATGCCGAACGCGAAGTCGCCTACGACCGCGAGTCCCACGTCGGAAAGTTAGACAAAGGCCTCGATGAAGCCGGGGCGAAAGGCTGGACGGTCGTTGACATGAAGGCTGACTGGAAAACCATTTTTAAACCCTGAACGAAACTCCATGAAAAAAAATCTCATCATCCATCTCACTCTTGCCAGTTGCCTGGCGAGTCCGCTCTCCGCCGAAGAAGCGGACCTTGCCAAGAAGCTTTCGAATCCCGTCGCCGATCTTATCAGCGTTCCGATCCAGAGTAATTACGACTTCGGCATCGGTCCCGGCGATGGCACGAAATCGACCACCAACGTCCAGCCGGTCATTCCCATCGATCTCAACGAAAACTGGAATGTCATTTCCCGCACCATCCTGCCGGTCATCGATCAGCAAGGCATCCTGCCCGGCGGTGCGGCGGACGAATTCGGTCTGGGCGATACCGTGCAAAGCTTTTTCTTCTCTCCGAAATCCAGCGATCCGATCTGGGGCGTGGGTCCTGTCTTCCTAATCCCGACCGCGACGGATGAAATCCTGGGAACCGAGAAGTGGGGCATCGGTCCCACTGCCGTCGTCTTGAAACAGGATGGGCCATGGACTTATGGCGCGCTGGGCAACCACCTCTGGGACATCGCCGGAGACTCCGGCCGCGGCTCGGTCAACGCCACTTTCATCCAGCCCTTCTTCAGCTACACCACGCCGCGGGCCACCACGTTTACGCTGGATATGGAGAATACCTATGACTGGAGTGCCGACCAGTGGAGCTTGCCGTTTAACTTCGTGGTTAGCCAACTTGTGAAAATCGGCGGGCAGCCGGTGCAGTTTTTAGGCGGCATTCGCTACTATGCGGAAACGCCCGAGGGCGGTCCTGAGTGGGGCCTGCGTTTCGGCCTGACCCTCCTGTTCCCGAAAAGCTGAACCCGCCCCGCACTCGAACCATGCATTCCATGTCTCTCATGAAATCCCACCTCACCCGCGCCGCCCTGTTTCTCACTCTGGTTTCCCCGGTCCTCGCCGAAGAGGGCGGGGCCGGCCGCTATGTGCCGGGAAATGCCGCCACCCTCATCGACCTGCCGCCGACCAAGCCCGGCTGGGTAATCGAAACGATGTATCTCCACTATGATGGAGACGCCTCCGCCTCGCGGAGTTTCCCGAACGCGGGCCTGGTCACCGCCGGCCTGGATGCCACCTCGGACGCTTGGATCATGGGTGCGTTCCACACCTTCGAGACTCCGGTGCTGGACGCTCATTACAGCGTGGGAGCCTTCCTGCCCTACCTGTGGATGGATGTGGGCGCCGACGTCTTGGCAGGGGGAGCCACCGGCACCCGCTCGGATTCGGCGGATGGCATCGGCGACACCACCCTGATCCCGGCGATGGTGGCCTGGAAATACGATAGCTGGCAATACAGCGCGCTGCTTTCCATCTACGCCCCGACCGGGGATTACAACGTCGGCAGTCTCGCCAACGTGGGGCGAAATTACTGGACCTTCGATCCCACCATTCAGGTTTCCTATAACAACGCAAAAACAGGCTTCAACGCTGCGGTCTTCACCGGCATCACCCTCAACACCGAAAACGAGGATACCGACTATCAGAGCGGTGCCGCGTTTCACATCGACGCCAGTGTCCAACAGCTTCTGCCGGTCGGGCCGGGTTTTCTGAGCATCGGATTCAATGCGTTCTACTACGAGCAGTTCGAGGGAGACAGTGGTTCCGGAGCCAGGCTCGGCGGATTTGAAGGTCGCTCTGCGGGCATCGGCCCGGCTCTGGGGTATATCCTGCCGGTCGGGGAAAACACGCTGGTCGCCGAGGCCCGCTGGCTTCCGGAACTCGACACCAAGCGCCGCCTTGAAGGGGAATTCATCTGGTTGAAATTAGTTTATCAATTCTAAGGCCGGGTCCGTTCCCACCTCGGGGTAAGTTCATTTGGTTCTGCTTTGTTCTGTTCAAGTTGATCCCGGATTTTAGGTTGCGCTGACAAAGGACGCATGACGCGATTCCTGACTTGCAGCCAAGTTCCCATGAGCATTTCCACCAATCGGTTACCCGTCTGGACGCTTGCCGCACCTTTTGTTGCGCTGGGTGCGGATCTGGTCCTGCATGGGAGTGGCGCGATCCTGGCAGGTGTCGTGCTCGCGGTGGCGTTGCTGGCCGCCATCATGGCGGCGGTCTATCACGCGGAGGTCGTGGCGCTCAGGGTGGGGGAGCCCTTTGGTGCGGTCATCCTCGCACTGGCGGTCACGGTGATCGAACTCGGCCTCATCGTCTCCATCATGCTGGGGAAGGATCCCGAGCCGACGTTACTGCGGGATACCATCCACGCGGTGGTGGTGCTGGTCCTGCACGGGCTGGCTGGACTCTGCATCGTCGTTGGCGCTCTCCGGCATCGCGAACAGGCGTTCCGGACGAAGGGAGCGCAAGCCTACCTCACGGTGCTTTTGCCAATGGTGGCGGTGACGTTGCTGTTACCGAATTTTACGAAAAGCGCACCCGGCCCGTTTTACACCACGGCTCAACTGGCGTTCGTAAGCGTGGTTTGCCTGCTTCTATGGCTGGCTTTCACCTTCGTGCAGACGGTGAGGCATCGCGATCACTTCACGCCTCCCCGCGAGGAGGAAGCCCATGGCCCGAGACCTGCGGGCAAACTGGCGCTCGCCTCGTTGGGGGTGCTCGTCATCGCATTGGTGGCCGTGGTGCTGCTGGCCAAGGGCGTCTCGCCTTTCATTCAGCTGGCCGTCGTGGGCATGGGTGCCCCTCCGGCATTGGTGGGGGTGATCGTGGCCGCCATCGTGCTGCTACCGGAATCCGCCACCGCACTGCGCGCCGCCCGCGAGGATCGTCTCCAGACCTCCATCAATCTCGCGCTCGGCTCGGCGGTTGCCAGCATCGGGCTGACGGTGCCTGCGGTCGCCGCCATCGCATGGTGGAAAGGAATCCGGCTCGAACTCGGCGTTTCCCCGGGAGATGCGATGCTTCTCGGCTTGTCGTTCCTGATGGCGCTCATCACCTACGGCACCGGACGAGCCAGTCTCTTGTCCGGCGTC
>JBOFET010000550.1:0-15216 GCA_051648225.1 Luteolibacter sp. | reverse complement strand
CTGCCGAAATAACTGGCGCTCTCGGCACGCTGGAAGTTGGTCTGGATGCCGCCGTGATAGGCCATCGGCCGGTCGAACAGACGTGCTCCGTCCGGCCCTAGCAGATGCTTGCGGATCAAGGCAAGGTGAGTTTCCGCCTGCTCGGGGGTGAACATGTCGTTGATGATGGCGTGGATCATCGGCAAAAGGCTGTAGGAAAGTCCGGTGGTGCCATCGCGTGGATGGAGCAAATAATCCGTGTCCCCGTGCTCTTGGAAATAGGCCAGGCCGGCGACCACCCCGTCCACGACGAGGAGGCGCTGGAACTCGCCGAGAATGCCGGTAGCCAGGGTTTCCAGCTCGGCGGCGCGGTCCTTGATGCCGATTTGCCGATAGGCGGCGGCGAGTGCGATGAAGGTCTGATAGTTGAGAGTCACCGTCCACGAGCTGCACAGCTGCTCACGCATGTCGGGTCTGGCGGGTTGCAGGGAGTCGTTCCAGTCACCATGGCCGTAGGCGGCGAGTGCGGTGCCCTTGATGACCCGGCGGTGGATGAGGTCGAGGGCGCGCTCGACGTGCATCCGGATGCTGGCGAGTTCACCGGTGCTTTCATCCGCCTCGAAATAGCGGGTTTCCTCATCCAACAGGGCGGCGTCGCCAGTGGCGGATAGATATTGGGCGAGGGCGAGCAGTGGCCAATAGACGATGTCACCATGCGAATCGCCCGGGCGGATACTACGCTCGCGATTGAAAAACATGAACCATTGCGGCCAGTCGCCGTCCGGATTCTGCTGACTGAAGACGCGGACTAACAAATCCCGGAGCGGCTCGAAGCGCCCGAGGGCGAGCAGCAGTTCCACCGGCCCCTGGCAGACGTCGCGGGTGCCCCATCCGCCGCCGGAGTATTGCTCAAGGCCACGCGGGGAAAGGTAGTGGACGAGCGCGTTGTGGATGAACCACGGGAAAATCTCGCCCGCGCGGCTGGCCGCTGGTGCCAGTGGGCCCGACTGCGGCGCGGCAATGCGCAAGTTCGAGTCGATAGAATTCCAAAAACCACCGGCTTTCGCGCCAGGGGACTCGACGAGCTTGCCGCGGATGATCAGGGAGGAATAACTGGTAGGAGTGGTGAGAAAGCAAACAAACGGCTGGCGGCGTGAAACTCCGTCGATAAAGAGCCATTCGTCGCCACCGATTTTTTCGACCGAGGTGCCTTCGATCGTGAAGCCGCCTTTCGGGAAACGCCGGCCGACGTCGCTGTCTGGGATTGCCCGGACAAATACGGTGTTTCCGTCGATCTCGTAGTGAGCAGGCACGGAGGCGCTGCCGTCGTCACCGTTCAGGGCGACGTGGTGGGAGATGAGGAATCGAGCAGCATCGCCTTCGAGGATTTTCAGTGACAAGTGGAGTTCGTGCGCATCATCCGGCGCGGAGGAAATCACTTCGATCCGACCTCCCTTGTGTTGGTAGATCCAGCGGCAGGAATCCGGATTCATCTCGAAAGCTGACGGAGTTCCCAACAGTTTCCACGACCCGTCGATTTCCACGAAGACCCGCTGCCCGTGGCTGCGGAAGAGGCCGAGGTAGCTGTGGCAGGTGGATAGAAACCGGTTGATGCTCACGTGACCCTGAGTGACCATCGAGTGGAATACGCCACTCATCCAGGCAGTGGAGGTGAGGGCGGATTCGTCAGGCGTTAGGGAGCCGCCGGAGCGCAGGATGTGGCCGTGGGGCCGGAGCACTTCAAGTTCCTTGGGCCTGAGCACCACGTGGGTCCGCTCACCGGTGAAAAACGAGAGCAGGCGGTCGTTTCCGCGCTCCGCATGGCGGATTTCCGGGCCGAAGTGGGTTTCATCCAGTTCCAGCGTCTCTAGCAGCGGCGCGGCGGAGAAGAGGCTGGGTGCTGGAGTGCGAGTGTCCTGTTGATCAGGCCATGGCGGGCAAACCGCTTCGGGCAGTGCGAGTGCGGCATCGATCAAGGCGGAGTCCTCTGCGGAAGTGGCGGTGGGCTTGTCCGCGACGAAGAGGCCGAAGAATCCGCGCTGGGATTTTCCGCCAGGCTCTAGCAAGACGGGCTCGTCCTGGATGGCGACCAGCGAGTGCTCGTGCTGCAAGCGCTTTCCCGGCAATCCGGTGGCGAGGGCGACCGGCGGTCCACCCGCGCGGGTGGCGAGGCCGTGGAATTGGAGCGCGTCGGTCGAGTAGGAAACCGCATTTCCTAACGAGCCGATGACCGTCCATGGGAAACGCCCTCCCATGGATTGATTCTGCCGCGAGGCAACGGCGACTCCCGCCTGCGGATGGGTAAGCGGGGCGTGGTCCACGTATTGGCACACGTAGTATTCATTGAGCCGCACCGCTCCGTAGTGGGCGAGGGCGATGTCCTGGGTGAGGATGAGATCGCACGATACCGGAGTGCTGCCGGTGTTTTCCAGTTCCACATGCCAGAACCAAGCCGTGGCGGATTCCGCGAGCGTGAGGCGGATTTGAAACCTGATGTCGCCCCAGGTTCCGCACGCGGTCATGCCGCGCGCGTCGGTCTGATAGGACGCGGGGCTGCTGGGACCTAGCAGGGGGATGGATTGGATGGTTTCACCGAGGCGGCGCAGATAGATATTTGCCGGGCCACCGTCGGCTTCGTTTCCGAGGAAATTGTTCAGGATGATGTCGCCACAGTCCATGCGGCGGATGGAGCCGTTCGCGTTGATTTCGGCGCTTTGGCCGGAGGGACTGGCGGCGCGGAAGGGGAATTCGGCGAAAGCAGGGGTTTTCATCGGTGTGTTTCTGGTTTCAATGTGAAAAGCGGTAAGCGGGATGGCGGTGCCATTTTCTCCCTTTTCGACGCTGTCAGGACGTTAGGTTGGCTGGAAATCAGACAACTTCAAGCATCGCCTCCAAGGCATGGAGGCAGCGAATCCTTCCGCGTCGTGCGCACTTCAGGCTTCCCGGTCCTGCTCTTAATTTTTGCCAAAGAAGGGTTGCAGCGCCTGCCCGACCGCGGCGTCGATCCGGGTGGAGCGGGTGCTGTCGGATGCGCCGGTGACCACGTCGCCTGCCGCAAAGTTCCGATAGACGAGCTTGTTGGTGCCGGAGTCGATGACATCGACGACGATGCCGGCGCGTTTGAAATAATCGGGACGCTTGTTGTCGATAACGCCGCGGGTGTGCGCCAGATCGGCGATTTCCTCCGTGGAGCGGCCGTAGCCGAAGTAGTCCTCGTAGCGGGCGGTCATGCCCGGCTCCTGGTAGATGACGAGGTAGGCGACGGTGAGCTCCGCAGGATTCTTGCCATAGCTGAGACCGTGTGAGGTGAACTGTTTGGCGATCGACTTCTGGATCATCCCGTGCACCTGGGCTTGGGTGGCGGTGTTTGGCGTGAGGTTGGGGTTGCGCTGGACGAGACGGGCGGAGGTGTAGCCCTTGCTGGTTCCCTTGGGCATGTCCACGGTGGTGGAGCAGGAAACGATGGCCAGGGAGGCAATGGCGAGAAGAGGGCGGAGTGTGGATTTCAACAGGGCTGTCATTGGTTAGGTGGTGGTTCGGTTGTTTTCTGGAGAATGGTGGCGATGGTCTGGTCTGGCATGATGGGGCCGTAATGTTGCTCGAAGCCGTTGCGGCGCAGGATCTCGCGGACGGTGCTGTGGGCCTCAGCGAGGTGGAGTTCTATGCTGCGCTTCCTGAGCGTTTCGTAAAGCTCGGTGAGAAACTCCACGCCCGCCATGTCGAGCAACGGCACCGTGCCCATGAGGAAAATCGCACGGGTCACCGGGTCCTCGCGTTTTTCCAACAACTCGAAAAAGCGGTCGCTGACATGTTCCGCGTTGAAGTAGAAAATCCCTCCGTCACAGCGGAAAATGAAGACGCCGGGGACCTGCTGGTTTCCGGGGTGGCGGATGCGGTCGGCGAAGTAGTCGGTGCCCGCGACGCGGCCGAGTTCGGTGGTGTGCGGTGCCATCGCGCGGCGGAGCAGCAGCAGGATCGAAAGGATCGCGCCGATGAGCACGCCCATCAACAGCCCGGACCCGAGCACACCTAGCAGCGCGGTGGCGGCCACCGCGAAATCCCCGCGGCTGACCTTCCACATGTGTTTGAGGGCTGCGAAGTTGAAGAGTCCGGTGATCGCGACAAGCACGATGGCGGCGAGCACCGGCTGGGGCAGGTGACGCAGCACGCTTGATAGAAACAGGATGACCACGAGGATCAGCAGCGAGGCGATGAATCCCGAAAGCGGGGTGCGCGCGCCGCTGGATTCGTTGACGAGAGATTGCGACATGCCGCCGCTGGTGGGGAATCCCTGGCCGAGTCCGGCGGCGAGGTTGGCCCCGGCGAGGGCGAGGAAATCCTGGTTACTGTCGAGCCGGTAGCCGTGTTTGCGGGCGAAGGTCCTGCCAATGGCGGCGGTCTCCACCGCGCCCAGCAGGAAGCAGGCCATGGCGAGCGGCAGCAGGGCATTGAGGTCGCTGCGTTGCAGCCCGTGGATGCCAAATGCCGGCAGCCCCTGCGGCACCTCGCCGAGCATTTTAACGCCGTGCCCGGCGAGGTCGAAGTTCGCGCCGAAGATCAGTCCGGCAATGACGACGACGAGGGCGACCGGGACGCGGGGCAGGAATCGTTTTCCCAAAAACAACACGACCAGCGCCGCTCCGCCCAACGCGAGCGAGGTGGGATTTGTCTCCGGCGCGTGTTTGATGAACGTGGCGGATTTCTCCCAGAAATCCCCGTGACCACCCTTGATGCCGCAGAGCTTGGGAAGCTGGGAGCTGGCCAGGTAGAGGGCGACTCCGCATTTGAACCCGATGAGCACGGACTCGGAAATGAAGTTCACGACAGCACCGGCGCGAAACAACCGTGCGAGCAATGCGAGAGCGGCGACCATCACTGCGGTGGCGGATGCCATGGCCGCATAATGCGCCGGATCCCCGCCAGCGATGGGGCCGAGGGTGGAGCCGACCAGCAGGGAGATCGCCGAGGTGACGGTGACCGCCGTATGCCGCGAGCTGGTGAACAGCCAGAAGACGAGCCCGGAAAACAAACAGGCGTAGAGTCCGGCTGCCGGTGGCAGTCCTGCCAGTGAGGCGTCACCGATGCCGGCGGGCATCAGATAGGCCGCCAGAGTGATGCCAGCGATGACGTCTCCCCGCAGCCACTCTGGCTGATAGCCGCGCAGCCAGCCGATGGCCGGAACGAATTTCGCCAGGCGGGATGAGGTGCGGCGTTTCATGAACTACTGACTTGGACCGGTCACGGTTCGCCTTTTTTCTCCAGCTTCGCCCGGGCGGCGGCGAGGGTGGCGAGTTTTTCTTCCGAAACTTTCGGATACTCCAGCCCGAGGTTTTTGATCGCCTCGGTGACGATGTCCGCGACGAGGGCGCGGGCGACGTATTTGCGGTCGGCGGGGATGATGTTCCACGGCGCGCGCTTGGTACTGGTGGCGGAGATGGCCTGGCCGAAGGCTTTTTGATAGGCCTTCCAGTGTTCGCGTTCCGCGAGATCGGCTTCGGAGAATTTCCAGTGTTTTTCGCTGTTGGTCAGGCGTTCGAGGAAGCGCCGCCGTTGCTCGTCCTTGGAGAGATGGAGGAAGAATTTGAGAACGAGGGTGCCGTTGCGGGAGAGATGTTTCTCGAAGTTGTTGATGTCCTCGTAGCGTTTCTCCCAGAACTTCTCGTCCGGCTCGGCAGGTGCTCCGGGGCCGAGCCACTCGGGGTGGACTTTGACGACGAGCACGTCTTCATAGTACGAGCGGTTGAAGATGCCGATGCGGCCGCGCTCGGGCAGGGACTTCATGTAACGCCAGAGGAAGTTGTGGTCGAGTTCCTCGGCGGAGGGTTTTTTGAAACTATACACCTGGCAGCCCTGAGGATTCACGCCGGACATGACGTGGCGGATGGTGCCGTCCTTGCCGGCGGCGTCCATCGCCTGGAAAATGAGCAGCACCGAGTGGGTGTCACTGGCGTATAACAGCTCTTGGGCAGCGCTGAGTTGCTTGCGGGTTTCCTCCAGAATCTCCGCAGCGCGCTCCTTGATGACGTCCTTGCCGAGTTCTTTGGCAGCATCCGTTTCGGTCCAGTCGGTGAGGTAGTTCTTGAGGTCCACGTCGGTGCCGGGCTTGACGTGGAATTGTTCGAGTAGTTTGGGATTGATCATGGAGATGTCGGTTGGTGATCTGATGGATGAATGGTCCTTTCATTGGAAAGCGTCAGCTGCGGTGTCGGGCTGGGAGGCTGGGAGGCTGGGAGGCTGGGAGGGCTTTTCCCATCCCGCCGAAATGCTATCACCCGGCGTATGGTCCGGCTATCGGACAATGGTCTTACTTTCCGCGCAGTTTTGAAACGGAGGGCAGGGACACGGTGAAGTCGGCTCCTCCTGTCGCGGCATTTCCGGCCAAGATGCGCCCGCCGTGGGATTCTGCGATGCGGCGGCAGATGGCAAGGCCCATGCCAAGGCCGTCGGGGCGGGTGCTGTGAAAGGGCTCGAAGATCCGGTCGAGGTGCTCGGCTGGAATGCCGCAGCCGTGGTCACGGACCCGGAGGTGGAGCATGCGGCCGCCGCGGCGGGTCTCGATGATGATGCGGCGCTGATGCGGCGGGGTCTCGCACATGGCGCGGGTGGCATTGCCGATGAGGTTGATGAGAAGCTGTTGGATTTCCACTTGCGCCACCCGGACCGGGGGCAGTGAGGGCGCGAGATCGAGTTGTAGGTCCACGGCATCGCCCGTCATGTCGGCGTGGAGGAATCCGGCGGTCTCCCGGATGATCGCGTTGAGGCAGGTGGATTCCCGCCGCGCAGGGGTGCCGGCGAGCATCTCGCGCAGGTTGTGGACGATCTCACCGGCGCGTTTGTCGTCACGGATGATGTCGTCGAGAATCGTCCGGAATTCCGCCGGGGTGGCGGTTCCCTGGTCGAGAAACCGGCGGGCGGCCTGGGCGTTGCCGAGGATGGTGGTGAGCGGTTGGTTGATTTCGTGAGCGAGGGCGGCGGCGATTTCCCCCAGCTCGGTGGCGCGGGTGGAGCGCTGGATTTCCTCGCGCAGTTGATCCGCCCGTTCCTCCGAGCGGCGCCGACTGATCACGTGGCCGAAGATCTGTGCGACAAGTTTCAGACCGGAAAGTTCGTCCTCCGTCCACTGGCGCTCCGCGCGGGTCATGGCAAACGCGAGGGCACCGAAGACTCCGCCATCCGCAACGAGGGGAAAGGTGGCTTTAGACCGGGTGCCGTGAAGCCGCAGGGTTTCCACATCCTGGGCCGCTTCCGGTGGCAGGTCGTCGAGGCTGGAGAAATGAAAGGCTTCACCGCGCCTGATCCTGCCTTCCGCCCACGGGAGATTGCCGTTGGTGATGAAATTCCGGCGTAATGGGATGCTCCCGGCAGGCTGCCAGAAATGGGTGAGCGCCATTTCCGTGCCGTCGCCGGTGATCTGCCAGAGCGTGGAGCGGTCCAGACCGAGTGTCTCACAGACGAGGTGCTGGGTTTCCTCGATGGTGTCATCCATCCGGCCGGCGGAACGGGTGACGAAGTTCGAGGAAATTTCCGCCAGCAGGCGTTGCAGGCGGAGTGCCGACGCCAGATCGTGCTGCACTTGGCCTTCGACGCTTGTTTTGGGATTAGGAATGACCCTCAAGTGACTCATGGCGTTGCTGCGGGTGGGCTAGAGGCTGTCGCCGGCTTGTTGGGCAAGTCTCACGAGATCGGGCACCGAGACGCAGCAGGTTTTCCGCATCATGCGACCGCGATGGATCTTCACGGTTTTTTCCGCGATCCCGAGCTGGGCGGCGATTTGTTTGTTGAGCATCCCGGCGATGACGCAGTCCATCACCTGGGACTCGCGCTGGGTGAGCGATGCCATCATCGAGCTGGCGGCGTTGCGGGCGGTGTGGGCGGCGCGGAATTCGCGCGCCCGGTCGAGCGCGCGGGTGACGGCGGACAGAAGGATTTCCTCGTCCACCGGCTTGGTTAGGAAATCCACGGCACCCGCTTTCATCGCCTTGGCGCACATCGGCACGTCCCCGTGACCGGTGAGGAAAATGATCTGCTCGCAGTGGCCGGCGAGCGCTTTCTGGAGGTCGAACCCATCGAGGCCGGGCATCCGCATGTCGAGCACCACGCAGACGGGACCCGGGTGGGTCTTGCGCTCAAGATAGTGCCCGGCCGAGGCGAAGGTTTCCACAGGCAGCCCGGCGGATCGGAACAGGCGCTCGAAGCAACACCGCACCGACTCGTCGTCATCGACCACGCATACCAGGGTGTCCGCATCCTGCGGGGCCGGGGGCATGGTGAAAGCGGGAGATTCGGAAATCATCACAGGTCGGGAAACTGCGATATGATTCCTAATTCCGCCGGGGTTGGTCAAGCGTGGGGGTGGATTGAAGTAGGACTTTGGTCCCATGGCGACGCCCGGTGGTTTCTGCAAGCATCTGGACGGATCGTTTATTTCAACCCTCATTCCGACCGTCATGAAAACCGCGTCTATCATCGTTTTGATCGCCCTATCAACCGCCGGCTTCTGTGCGGCGCAGGATGCTGAAAAGGAGTCCGCTCCGGTGTCACCGGAAATGGCGGCAGTGGCTGCCAACGACCGCGCCTACGAGGCTGCTTACGCCAAGGGTGACACCAAGGCGGTGTTGAACTTTTACACGGAGGATGTCAGCTACACTTCGGAAGACGGCCAGGTTCTTGAGGGGAGGGCCGCCTTGGAGGCCTCCCTGAGCGCCGCCGCCGCGGCTAACAAGGGGGCGAAGCTCAAGATTCATCTCGACTCGGTGAAGGTGCTCGCGCCCGAGGTGGTGGTGGAAAAGGGCTCCTCCACCGTGATCTCGAAGAACGGCGACGAGGCGTCGTCGTTGTTTACCGCCGTGCATGTGAAAAAAGACGGTAAATGGAAAATCAGCCAGCTGGTAGAAACGCCCGCTCCGGTCGTCACTGCGGGTGAACATTTGTCCGAGCTTGAATGGCTCATCGGCGACTGGAATGAAGCGGACAAGGACGCCGGAGTGACCGTGAGAAGCAGCTATCAGGCAGCACGCGGCGGAAATTTCATCACCCGCAACGTGACCGTGAAGCGCGGTGACGAACCGGTGCTCGAAGGCTGGCAGATCATTGGCTGGAACCCGGTGGACGAGAGCATCCGCTCGTGGACCTTCGATAATGAAGGTGGATTCACCGATGGCCGCTGGACCCGCGACGGTCAGCGCTGGCTGGTGCGGGAAATCGGCTACACCTCGGACGGCAGCCGCACCACGGCGGATAACACGCTCACCAAGGCGGACCCGGATCGGTTGTTCTGGGAGTCCTCCAACCGCACGCTCGACGGCGAGCCGCAGCCGGGCATCGGCCGCATCGAAATCAACCGGGTGAAAGGGGAATAACGCCATGAAAACTCGATTCAATTTTCATCTATCAGTCATGGCAGTGCTCGCCGTTCTGCTTCAAGACATCCCGGTTGCCGAAGGCCGCGGGGGAGCTCGCGGCGGAGGAGGTGGCGGTGCCCGCGGCGGTGCGGCCCGTTCATCCGGAGGCGGCAGCATGTCGCGGCCATCGAGCGGATCATCCGCCTCGCGTTCGCGTCCGACGGGTGGATCCAGCTACTCGCGTCCGACCAGCGGCGGTTCTGTTTCAAGGCCGTCCACCGGTTCGCGGCCCACCCAAAAACCGTCTAACGGCGGACGCCTGCCACCGTCATCTGCCTCCACCCGTCCCTCGGTGGGGAGCCGACCCTCGGTCGGCGGAGGAGGAGTATCACAGCTTCCCTCGACCAGCAGGCCCTCGCAACTGCCGTCGCGTCCGGTGGGCGGATTGCCCGCCCGTCCCGGCAGCGGAGCGGTCACCCGCCCGGGAGGGGGCGTGGGAGATCGTCCTGGTAGTGGAGCGGTCACCCGCCCGGGTGGTGGTGCTACCACCCGTCCGAGTGGCCGCGATGTGGGGAATTTCATGGGGATTGCTGGGGGAGCTGCTGCCGGGGGTGCCCTTGCAAACCGTGCGGGCCAACTTCCGGCAGGCGGACTCGGTGATCGGGCGGGTGCCGGAGCGGACCGCCGCAGTGACCGGATGGCCGAGCGGCCGCAGCAGCGGGACAACTGGAGCGAGCGCTCGCAAAACCGCAACGAGCAATGGAACCAGCGAGTGGACAACCGCAGCGAGTCCTGGAACCAGTGGCAGGACAACAGCCAGCAGCGGCGCGATAGTTTCCAACAGAACCGTGAAGGCCGCTGGGACAATCTGGAAAACGCCAGAAGCGACCGTCAGAAATGGCGCGACCAGAATCGTGAGGACTGGCAGCAGCACCGCGGCGAGATGTGGGACTACCGTTTCGACCGCGCCGATGAAATCTGGGGCAACGCCCGGGATTTTTATGACGATTGTTTCGACGACCGCTGGTGGGGGCATGTCGGCTGGGGTTACGGCTCCGCCCATCTCTATCCGGTCAACCCGTGGTGGTGGTGGAGACCCATCACCTGGGCGGCGGCGACTTCCTTCGTTTATGCCTCAGCACCACCGCCGGTTTACGTCGATTACGGAAACACCGTGGTTTACGAGGGCGATACCGTCTATGTGGACAACAAACCGATACCTGCGGCGAAGTATAACGAACCGATCGTGGAACTGGCAGAAAACGCAGAACAGACGCCGCCGCCCGCGCCGGTGGAGCCGGGCAAGCCGGAGGAATGGATGCCGTTAGGTGTCTTCGCGCTTGCCCAGGAGGAAAAAGGCGAGCCTGTCATGTTTTTTCAGATTTCAGTGAACCGGGAAGGCGTCATCAGCGGCGGCTATCAAAACTCGCTGACCGGAGACCAGAAGATGATCGCCGGACAGGTGGACAAAGAGACGCAGAACGTCGCGTGGCGGATCGGCGACAACAAGCGAACCATCCTGACCACCACGCTCGCCAATCTAACGCAGGACGTCAGCACGGTGGCGATCCACTTCGACCGGGACCGCGTCCAGACGTGGCTGCTCGTTCGCATGCCCGAGCCGCCGCTTGCCGACCAAGCGCCGAAGGCTCCGGAAATCGCCCGCACCGTTCCGCCCGCCAATCCCATCCCCGTGAACACCGTGCGCTGATGATGACTTGCCAGCACGGCGCACCTTATCATTCAATCGACCTATGCCCATTACGCTGAACTACGACAAAACCCACCAACTTTGTGAAATCCACCTCAGCGGCGTTTTGCGCCACGATGAGTTGACCGCCAACCAGGAAACGCTCGCCCCACACATCGAGGCCGGCGACCAGCCCCGCATTCTCGTTCTGGTGGATGACTTCCTCGGTTGGGAGCGCGGTGGCGATTGGAGCAACTTTGAATTCATGTTTTCCCATGGTGCCCGGATCGCGAAGATCGCTTTCGTCGGCGACAGGTCGTGGGAGGAGCGGCTCAAGATGTTCGTAGGTGCCGGCTTCCGCAGCGCACCGGTCGCCTACTTCGAGCCGGAGCACATCGCCGTGGCCCGCGAATGGTTGTTGGCCTGACTGCCGTCTTTTGAATCAAAAGCGCGGGACCTTTTGAGCTAAGATGACGACTGGCCCGATCAGACTTGGGAGAACCGTCTGACAGTGATCCGTCTCGAATTTTTACGGAAAGCGGTTTTATCGGGAGGACTGTTCTTTATCACAGGGTTCCGCATGAGCGACGAACTCGCTTAGGCGTGCGATCACCGATGCATAGGACGAGATGGTCTGGAACTGGGTGATAACCAGTGAAAAGCCCCCTAACAGTGTTGCGAAAGCCATCGCCGACTGGCCGATGACGCCGAACTCGACCTGCCACTGGATGAACAGCGGCGCGACGATGAGCACAGGGATCAGTTGGATCTGATCGTTGGAACCGCTGGTGAAGAAGCTGAGATTGCGGTTCACGGACATGATGTGGCGGAGGTTGGAAACGAAGCCGTCGAGGTGTGAGTTGAGCCGTTCCTTGACGCCGGACTCCGTGTCCAAGGCAAGGATTTTTCCGCCTTCCTCGCGGGTGTGGATCAGTTCCGCACGGAAGTTCGCCTCGAAGTCGGACTGGCGGTAATTCAGCTGGATGAGCGGCCTTCCTAGCCAGACCGCCAGAATCGATCCGGCAAGCGCGTAGGCGACGGCAATTCCGAAAAGCTTGGGACTGATCGCCCACAGGACAACTGAGAACGAAAGCACGGTTAGAGTTCCATTGAGAATCATGAGGACGAAGGAAAGCGTGGTGGTGGTCAGTTGTCTGACGTCCTCGGTCATGCGCTGGTCCGGATTGCTGAGAGCTTCCTCGCCATGGTGATGCAGATAGAGCCGGCGGTATTCCGGCTTTCGATAGCCGACATGAAATAGCGGACGACCTAGCTGTTAGCGACGTTCCTACCGTTGATTCCAACGATCAGGACTAGCAGCGCCGCCAGCATCAAATGCGCCTTGCCGCCCACGGCTGATTTCAAGAAACCCCCAATGGCTCCGAGGAGACGCCAGAACGTCTCACGGCCGAGGAGGGGATGAGGAGGGAAACTACAGGTCAGAGTGCTCCCTGAAACGGCTTTGCAGGTGGTTGACCACGGCGAACAACACACCGGTGCTCCAGCCAAACATCAGGATGCCAGTGACAGCCTCGACGGCCCCGAGGATGCGCCAATTTCCGGGCGGAGTCACATCACCGAAGCCCACGGTCGAGTAACAGGTGGCGGAATAGTAGAACGAGGTGGCGAAGTCGGGAAAGCAGCCGCTCCATTGGTAACACGTGGCCCACACGATGATTTGGAGGATGTGAAGCACGAGCAGTCCATACACCACCCGAATCAGGATCCAGAACATCGCCGGCAGGCTGAAGTGATGATCATGCCGGGGCACGTGATGGCCGAGCCACCGCAGGCCAAAGACCATCCCCACCCCGTGGATCGCGACGCAGGCAGAGACGAGGATGAATAGGAGCAGCAGGAGTTTGAACATCGGGTGGGGAAATCAAATTGCCGGGGAGGTCCGATGCTGCGTGATGCCTGCATGGCATCAAGCGGTTTCTTTTCTGGGGGATGTGTCCGATGCCCATGGTCCAAAGGTCTTGGTTGACACGCGGGGGGGCGATCTGTAGTGCGTGGCAGTGCGGTTTTGTGTCCGAGAAGGTGCTGAATCGCCCGCCTGACTCTGCCAGTCGTTCAGTGCGCTGGTAGGACCACCCCGAACTTCCGACCCGAGCGACACCTCCACTTGAAAACCAAATTTTCCGCATTTCAGGTCGTCTCAATGGCGAGTTTTTTTCTCTTGGCGTGCGAAAAACCCGAGGTGGTTGCCCCGCCGCCGCCCGCAGTGGAAGTGATGGAAATCGTGACGTCGGAAGTCCGACTCACCTCGATGCTCATCGGCCAGCTAGACTCGCCGCAAAACGTCGAGGTCCGTGCGCGAGTCGAGGGATTTGTGGACAAAGTGCCGTTTATCGAAGGGGTGGAGGTGAAGCAGGGGGACACCCTTTTCGAGCTCGACCAAAAGCCATTCCTCGAACGGCTTGCCGCTGCCAAGGGTGCCTTGGGCGAGGCCCATGCCGCTCTCAACAAGTATCAGAAGGACGTGGACCGGCTCACCCCGCTCGCGCAGCGCAAGGCGATTCCCCAACAGGACTTGGACAACGCGCTGGCGTCCGTGGATGTGGGCGAGGCGGGCGTGATCACCGCCCAAGCGCGAGTCGAGTCCGCGCAGTTGGATCTGGGGTATTGCGTGGTGAAGGCCCCGATCACCGGATTGATCGGAGCCCATCAGGTGTCGATCGGCGAGTTGGTGGGCAAAGGGGAGCCGACCCTGCTGGCGACCATTTCCACTCTCGATCCCATCTGGTTCTACAGCAGTGTTAGCGAGGTGGACTACATCAAGGCCCAAGAGAAAAGCCGCGTGATCGGCAGGGACATCGCCACCCTGCCACTGACCCTGATCATGGCCGAGGGTAAGGAACATCCCGACCAAGGACGTTTCGTTTTCATCGACCGGGCGGTGGACATCAAGACGGGCACCTTGCGGGTTCGCGCCGAGTTTCCTAACAAAGATAAAATCCTGCGGCCAGGGATGTTTGCCCGGGTCCGTGTCGATCTCGGGACGCTCAAGAACAGCATCGAAATCCCGCAGCGGGCGCTGGTCGAGATTCAGGGAAAAACCTTCGTCTGGATCGTCACTCCGGAAAACACCGCCAGCCAGCGAGCGGTCACCGTCGGCGAGCTGATGGAGTCCAATGTCGTCGTTCGTGAGGGTTTGAAACCCGGTGAACGCATCATCGTCGAGGGGCTGCAGAAAGTCCGCGAAGGCATGCCGTTGACGACTGTGGCCGCCGCCGTGGTGAAACTTTCCGAGAAATAACCGATCATGGCTGAATTCTTCATCCGACGCCCGATCGTGGCGATGGTCATCTCGATCGTCACCTGCATCGTAGGGCTTATTTCTCTATCAAGACTGCCGATTTCGGAGTACCCGAACGTCAGCCCGACCCTGATCCAGGTCACTTCCACTTACCGCGGCGCGGCTGCCGAGGCGGTAATGGAATCGGTGGCCACGCCCATCGAGTCCAAGGTCAACGGCGTGGACAAGCTGCTCTACATGCAGTCCTACAGCGCCAACGACGGCAAGATGACGCTCAACGTCACCTTCGACGTCGGCACCGACGTGGACATCATGCAGGTCAACACGCAGAACCGCGTGGGCCAGGCGGAAGCCCAGCTCCCGGATGCGGTGAAGCGCGAGGGTGTCATCACCAACCGCTCGTCGCCTGATATTCTGCTAGCCATCGGCCTATCCTCGCCCAAGGGTACCTATGACGGCGTGTTTCTCGGAAACTATGCCGACATCAACCTCGTGGACCAGATTAAGCGGGTCCGTGGCGTGGGGGATGTGAAGAACTTCACGGCGCAGGATTACTCGATGCGCATCTGGCTGGACCCCGAGAAACTCGCCTCGCTCGGCATCACGCCGACGGATATTTCCAACGCGATCAAGGAACAGAACGCCCAATCGCCTGCGGGCCGGATCGGGGCGGAACCTGCGCCGCCCGGGCAGGAAAGCCAATACAACGTGCGTGCACTGGGTTTGCTCAAAGACCCGAAGGAGTTCGAGGAAATCATCATCCGCTCCAGTGCGGACGGCAAGCAGGTGAAGATCAAAGATGTGGGCCGTGTGGCGCTCGGAGCCCAGACCTACGACATCCGCGCCCGGTTGAACAAGGCGCCGGCGGGTGCGCTTGGTGTCTATCTGGCACCGGGGGCGAATGCCTTGGAAACTGCGGACAACGTGAAAAAAATCCTGGAGGAGGC
>JBOFET010000549.1:0-1114 GCA_051648225.1 Luteolibacter sp. | reverse complement strand
GACCATCCGGGGCGGTGATATCGACGGAAACGGAGCCTTCCTTGAGCGGTGCGCCGTTCGGGTCGAAGGCGTTGGCATTGAGGGTGACCGTGGAGCCGGGTTCAGGGCGCTCAGGATTGAAAAACAAACGGACACGCTGGCCGGCGGCCATGTTCCGCTGATAGGACATCCACCGTGCGACCTGGCCCCAGAACCGATAGTGATAGAGATCCTCCACGCCACGCCGCCAGCGCCACGCGGAGTCGATGCCCATGAAGAGCACCTTGCCGCTGCCGGATGGCTTGGTGACTAACAGGGGGATGGGTCCGAATTTCCCGCGGCGGTTGCCATGGACGGCGAGCACCTCGGTGCCGCCCTTGGCCTTGATGACCGGGGCGTGCCAGTAGAAGCCGGGCAGGCGGCGCCAGATTTCCGGGTTTTCCTCTTCGTTAGAGCCAAGCATGGTGAGCAGCGACGCGCGGCCTTCCGTGGTGAGGGTGAGCGGGGAGGGGATGGATTCAGAGACGCCACGCTTGTTTTCGAAGTCGAGCATCACGGGCATGAGATCGGCGAGGTCGGTGTCGAGCAGGGAGAATTGGTTGCCTTGCGAGCCGGGCATGAAGATGAGACCGGAGGCTTGGTTCTCAACCAGGCCGCGGATGAGGGTGCATTGCTCTTTGGTGAGTTGGTCCCCGGCGACTCCGACGTCGCCTAGGAAAATGACGTCGTATTTGGCGAGATCTTCGAGTTTTGAGGGAAATGCGCTGATGTAGTCCAAACCCTCGCCAGGACCGAGTGCCGGGTGGAACAAGAGGCAGGAAAGCTCGACGCCGGGGTCGCGGGAAAGGGCATTTCGCAAGAAACGGTATTCCCAGCGGGGGAGGGATTCGATGACGAGAACACGGATTTTTTCCGGGCGGCCGGCGATGGTGAATTTCCGGGAATTGTTCGTGGTGACGAGCTCGCCATCGGCCACCGGGATGGAGAGGTCGAGGGTGGATGAGCCTTCTTTCTCCAAGCGCCAGAGAATGGAGTCGTAGGTCTCCGCATTCGGCGGGATGACGATGTCCTTGGTGCGCTCCCTGCCAGTCTCGTCACGGAGGCGGACGATGATGCGGACCTGACGGTCGAGCGA
>JBOFET010000548.1:0-1061 GCA_051648225.1 Luteolibacter sp. | reverse complement strand
ACTGGTTCGAGGTCACCAACATCGGCACCGTCGCCGCAGACATCACGGGTTGGAAAATGGATGACAGTGGAGGGAGCTTCGCCACTTCAAACGCCTTGAATGGCATCACCAGCATCGCGCCAGGCGAGTCGGTCATCTTCATCGAACTGTCAGGAAAAAGCGCAGCTTTCACCAACGTCTGGTTCGGTGGCATCGCGCCCGCCGGACTCCAATTCGGCACCTACTCAGGAACTAACAATGTCGGCCTCAGCACTGGTGGTGATACGGTTAATCTCTTCGACAGCACCGGAGTTCTCCGCGCCAACGTTGCCTTCGGCGCGAACGCACCGGCCGTCCCCGGACCATTCAAAACCTTCGACAACGCCGCGGGCGCGAACAATGCGACCATTGCCACCACGAGCAGCGTCCCGGTAAACGGAGCTTACAGCGTCACCGACACTGTCGTGGTTTCCCCTTCAACCATCGGCACCCTCATCGGCTCACCCGGCGTCATCGCGGGAACCACTCCGATCATCACCATCACTGCCACGGACGCCACCGCGACCGAAGACGGCACGACTACCGGCACCTTCCGCGTCTCACGCACTGGTTCGCTGATTGGACCCTTGACCGCGAACTTCACCGTGGCTGCCGGCGCTGGCCAAGCGACAGCCGCTGATTTCACTCCGTCCATCGGCACCTCAGTCGTCATTCCGTCGAGCGCGTCGTTCGTCGATATCACAATCACGCCAGTGCTTGATTTCCTAGGCGAAGGAAATGAAACCGTTACCCTCACGCTGTTCGACACTGGAAGCTACGACGTCGGTTCCCCCGACACTGCGACCGTGACTATCACGGATAGCCGCTTCGGCACCTGGCTCGCTGCGAATGGTTACACTTCCGGCGGCCTCGGAGCAGATAGCGACAACGACGGCATCAAGGACGGCGTAGAATTCTTCTTCAACGCGAATCCCAACAACGGAGCCGGTTTCGGAAAATTCCCGCAAATCTTCCCGAACGCAGGCACGCTTGAATTGGACTTCACCCGCCTCACTGACAGCACCGGAGTCAATGGCGAGATG
>JBOFET010000547.1:0-7194 GCA_051648225.1 Luteolibacter sp. | reverse complement strand
TCACCCTCGCCGCTGCGAGAAAAAAACTCGGTGCCGATGTTTTTCCACCCGGTAACGCCCATCTCATCGTGGAGATCGACGGCCGCCCGGCTGCCACACTCGCGGAGATCGAGGAACTTCATGAGCTTCTCACCACGCTCGGCGCCACCTTCATCGAGCGTGCGCCGGACGAAGCTTCCTGCGAGCGCATCTGGCAACTCCGCCGCGAGTTTTCGTTCTCCCTGCGCGACACCGGCCTTACCAAGCTGAATGAAGACATCGTCGTCCCGCGTTCCAAGCTGGTCGAGCTGGTCACTTTCGCGCGGAAGTTAGAAGCTGAAACCGGCATCCCCATCGCCTGCTTTGGCCATGCGGGAGATGGAAACATCCACACGAATCTGATGGTGAAACACTACGAGGATCCGGAAATCCGCGCCCATGCGGACGCCGCGCTCGACCGGCTTTTCACCTGGATTCTGGAGAACAACGGCGCCATCACCGGCGAGCATGGCGTGGGCATCGCCAAGCAACCGTGGATTCGCAAGGCACTCGGCGAGGTCTCCTTCGCGACCCACCGTGAGCTGAAGAAGGCGCTCGATCCGCACGGCATTCTCAATCCGGGCAAGTTCCTGGACTAGCGGGATTTTTGAAATACGTTAGAACCAACGCGAGCGCGACCATTGAGAGGATTCCCAGATCGCCGATGCGTTCATACAGCGAGAAGCTGGGGTGCAGCGGGACGTCCACCTCTGCCAGCAGGGAGCCGCGGGTGAAATGGCTGCCGCTTGCATCGACAAGCACTTGCCGCGCTTTCGTGTCCGGGTGCGCAGTGGAGCCGGTGGAATCGACCGCAGCCGTCACACCGGTATTCGCGCTGCGCAGCATGGGACGCCGGAGTTCGATGGCGCGGAATCTTGCGTTGGCGAAATGCTGGGCCGCCGCCGGGGATTGCTTGAACCAGCCATCGTTGGTCACATTGATGATCACTTGCGGACCAGCGCGGGTGAATTTCCGCGTCAGTCGGGAGACGGAATCTTCGAAGCAGACGGTGGGAATCGCGCCGATGGCGTTCTCGCCAGCCCGGATGGGCAGCGGGTCTAACGACTCACCACGGGTGAACGAGCCGCCGAATGCCATGCCGGATTGTTGTTCGTAGATTTTCTTCAAAAACGGCAGCGAATCGACGAAGGGAATGGTCTCGCCGAAAATCACCAGATGGCGTTTTCGATAGGTCTGGAGCGTGTTTTCAGGCGACATCGCGGCGATGGAATTGTAAGCGCGCCCGCCCGGTTTCATCATCAGGAGGTCGCCGTCCTTTTCCGCCTCAAGCTCGTTCACCCCGTAGATCAGCTCGAAGGAACCGGCGGTGCGGACTTGGGCGAGCGTGTCGTGATTGATCTGCCAGGTCGCCCACTCGCCTTCGTTCGTCCGGAGAATCCGGCCGGTGAGTGCGCACTCCGGCCACATCACCCAGTCCGGCCATCGGTCGGAGGCTTTCAAGGTCTCCAGGGTTTTGAGCGTTTCCTCCTCGTAGGCTTGGTGGATTTCGAGGTCGCTCCAGAGGACCTGCCCGGCATCCTGAGGGATGTTGATTTGCACTAGCAGGGTTTTCAGGCGGACGGTCTCGGCACGTTTTTCGATCGAAATCCGGAGCAATCCGTAGCCATAGATCAACGCGACGATCAGTGCCGCGATGCGCAACGCACCGCGATGGGCGAATTTCTGCCGCACCGTCTGTAGGAGGACTGCTTGGAAAAACACTGTAAGCAGGGAAAGCCCGAGCACGCCGAGGACATCCGCCGATTGTGCGATGACCCGGGATTCATGAAACGCCACGCCCAGCGGATTCCAGCCGAAGCCGGTGAACAACCACCCGCGCAGCCACTCCAGGCCAGCCCACACCGCGCCGAGGCAGAACGCGGTCCGCAAAATCGCGCCCACGTTTTTGGCTTCGCCCGGTTTCCCCCAAGTGGCGGTAAACGCCCCGAACACGCCCCAGAAAATCGCCAGGTAGAGCGGTAACAACACCGCACCGAGCCAGGAGACGGTCAAGAGCCAGTTGAACTGAATCAAGCAACTCGCCGCACCGCCGAGATAGCCGAGACCGAAGCCTTTCCACCCGGCGCGTTTCCCCGAGATCGAACCCAGCGCCCACAAGAGCGGAACCAGCGCCACCCACACCAGCGCGGAAACCGCAAAAGGCGGGAAGAGTCCGGCGACCATCAAGCCACTGGCCACTGCGGCGGCGATTCGTATCCATCCCGACCCTTTCGTCATGCGCCGAGCATCGACGGCCAGCGGCGAGCGGTCCACTGATTTCAACCTTCCTCCGGCGGCGTCACCACCACGACGTGCTCGACACCGCGCTTGGAAAATTCCTCCCAATAACGTTTTTCCCACGCCACCGTCCTTGCCCGGCGCTCCTCCTCGGTGAGCGCTTCCCATTCCTTGAAGCCGATCGCCCGCGCCAGATCCCGGTCGGCCAGACGGACGGCGAGTTCGTCCCAAAAACTCTCGTTGCGGAACTCCTCGTAGCACTCGTGATAGAAGAGATTCTCCTCCCGCTCCTGCTTCACCCGGAAGCGCTGGCTCTCCTCGTCGAACTCGATCCAGTCTCCCAGCCCCGAGTGCCCAGCCTTTTCGAGAATCTTGCTTTCCAAGTTCTCAAACGCGGAAACCTGGTCATTCGCGGTTTCCTTCTGGTTCCAAGAAGCGACATTTGCCGCGAGGCTGACCATTTCCACCAGCGTGGCGAGTTCTTGATCGGAGAGGCGCAAATGCATTCGTACCGGGAAGAAACCACCCCGGCGCGTGACCCGCAAGCTTGCAACAC
Source organism: Luteolibacter sp. (assembly GCA_051648225.1). Taxonomy (GTDB): domain Bacteria; phylum Verrucomicrobiota; class Verrucomicrobiia; order Verrucomicrobiales; family Akkermansiaceae; genus Luteolibacter. Next base: position 4,382 of record JBOFET010000547.1, on the reverse strand, counting down.
TCCGGGCTTGATCTTCAGATCCGCAATCGACAACTTTCCGGCCTGCCCCTGCACGAGTAGCTCAGCGGTAGAGCGGTCCGCTTACACCGGATTGGTCGGCGGTTCGATCCCGTCCTCGTGTACCAGCTTTTTTTAAAACCTCCACACGTCGAGGATTTTCCCTTTCCGGCAAGCTTCCGGTGCCTCGTCGATGAGTCCCCTGCTGAGCCAGCCACCACTCCACTCCACCCAGTGGGCGCGTCCCGGGGAGGTGAATGACCCAGTATTGATCACCCGGCGGCCATCGCACGACCAACTGCCGTCCCAGTGGAAATGGCCGATCAGCAGGATTTCCGCACGCGGGAAATAGACCTCGCAAAACGCGGCTCCAAGAGGCCCCTGAGTCAGCCAGGCCTCGATCATCTTGACCGCACGCGTTGGCGGCGTCACCGCGTCCCAGGCCCGTTGGAAAAAGCTCCGGCCCGTCGGATACTCGACCGAGCAAAGTTCCCGCGCGATTTCGCGAGCGACGGCGAGCCGTTCCGCTACCTCCCGGCAGGCGGCGGGATGGTTTCCCCAAAGCTCCGTCACCCGCTCGCCAGAGGTTAAAATTTCACGTTTCCAAGGAGAGCCGCCGCGCAGCAAGGCATCGCCATGGGTGATGACGATGCGGCCACCCGCCAACTCCACCCAGCCGGGACCCGACCAGCCGGGATCGTGATTTCCCGGGAGGAAAACCGTCTCCGCACCTTCCTCCCGGCAGAGCTGTTCCAGTTCACCCAGCATCACCGTGGAGCGTGCGAGAAAAGGAGTAGCAAGCTCCTGCCACGTGTCCCCATTGAAAATCACCGTCCCCGCCCCCGCGATTAACGGACGCAGCGCAGCCACTTCTTCGATCCTGCAGATCTTATGACCCAAGTGCAGATCAGAAAGGACCCGGACCGGCTCATTCACCGGTCACCCGGCGCTGACGCACCGCCTCGAACAAACAAACCCCGGTCGCCACGGAGACGTTCAAGCACTCGACTTTTCCAGCCATCGGGATGGAGGCGAGGAAATCGCAATTTTCCTCGGTGAGCCGGCGCATGCCTTTTTCCTCGGCACCGAGCACCAGCGCGAGCGGACCCTTGAGGTCGAGTTCGTAAATCGACTTTGATTTCGCATGATCCGAGGTGCCGACGAGCCACAGTCCGGCGGCTTTCAGCTTCTCCATCGTCCGCGCGAGATTGGTCACCTGGGCGAAAGGCACATGGTCCGCCGCGCCGACCGACACGCGGCGCACGGTTTCCGTGATGCCCACGGCCTTGTCCTTGGGAGCGACCACCACATGCACCCCGGCGGCGTCCGCTGTGCGGAGGATGGCCCCGAGATTGTGGGGGTCCTGCACGCAGTCGAGGATCAGGACGAAGGGCACCGCTTGCTCCGCGACGATCGCCAGCACGTCATCCTCATCCAGCGAGGGCACTGCGGTCTCCACCGTCTGGACATGGCGGTTCTCACGCGCCTGCTTGGTTTGCGCACCGTGCGGAGGAGAAAAACGAGGTTTCATAACGCGGAACTGTGAATCGAAAATCTCAATCAGCTCCACAAAAAAAACCGGGCGGACCTCCTGAGAGACCCGCCCGGCTGTTTAAAATTTCAGATCGAATGGCTCAATCGACCGCACCCACACGGACGAACAACTTCGAAGCGGTTCCGACCGTGACCGTGGCGGTAACCCGATAAATTGTGATTTGAGAATCCGAGTCGTCCCAAAGCTCGTCTGCTAGAGTTACTGTGATCCCGCCGAAGGACCCGCCGTCATTCCGCCAGTTCACCATGTCTGTTGACCACTGATAGATAGGCTGGATTCCCACAGGGATCACGCTGTCCTGTGGGTAGAGGAAGCTGAAGATGCTACCTGTCTTGATAAGTTCTGAGGTGGCGAAAACGCCAGGAGCGTTCGGCACACCTCCGATAAGAGCCTCAACTCCATTGGGGATACCATCAAGGTCGGGATCAGCTGCGAATCCGACGATATTTACATCGGTCTCCATGCCATAGAAGCTGGCGATCCAAGCACCGAATCCTGAAACCAGGGGATCCACGTCATCCGCTTCCCGAGGTAAAAGTTGGTAACCCGCTGTGAATGGTGAGGAAATATCAGTCTGGAAGTAGATGCCCGTAATGTTAGCAGCCCCTCCCGGACCTGTTGAGGCTCCGGAGCCACTGGTGATGAGAATTGTCAGTGGATTAGAAGTCGGCGTGGCGTTGTCCATCATGGCGACGCTGACGGAAGCAGCCGGAAAGATTGGCGCACTCCAGACTGCTGGCGAGAGGTTGTTCACGGTGATTAGGCGCCCTTCGTAGGCTTCCGGATTGAGCAAGAGGTCCGGAATGGTGATCACCAGCGGAGTTGGGCTAGTCGCAACTCCCAAATTCACAACATCGCTGTTGGATGAGTAAGCCACTTGGGTCAATCCACTGAATTGGGACACTCTCCCTACGACGGCGAATCGATCTCCAGCATTGAACGGAGTGTTGGTGCCCGAGTTGAAAGCGCCCACGCCGAAGTCGCCATCCTGAATGAAGGCCAGAGTATTGGTGTTGAAAACTTGAGCCTCAGTGCAAACGCCCTCCACTGCCACCACCGTGTTTATATCCATAGGAACGCCAGTCGTTACGTTCACGTCCCGGATGGCTTCGATCGGAATGATGACGTGGGCGACGGGCTGGGTAAGGATGGATTTCAACGTCCCGGCAGCAATCGCAGTCTTGACCGTGAAGGTCTGGTTGCCGTTGTCGGCGGCAGTGGTTACCGGGGTATCCAGACCGTTGAGGGTGATGTCGATCAGGTTGGTATTGGTCACCGCGAGTCCCGAGATGGTCACGACCTGTGAGGAAATGCTGACAGACGGCGTGCCAGCACCTGCCCCGGTCACAGTGGCTCCGGATGGCACTCCCATGCCAGTGGGAACCGTAATTTCCACCGTCGTGAGTGTAACGGACGGAACCTGAGCAGTTAGGGAAATTTTCACCGTTTGGTTGTTCACCTGGGCGTCATCAAACATGGTTAGTCCCGAAAAAGGACCGACGGTGGCATTGATGAGAGACGCCTGACCCGAGCCGTCACCCGGAACGATTCCACGAAGGGCATTGATGTAAACCAGGTTTTCCGTGTTATTAGGCACACCCAGTGCGCTTACCGTCATCGCTACAGTGCTAGCACTCGCGCCATTGAAATCACCTATCGCCGATGTTGGGTTGTTAGCGATCACACCAGCATTCGAACCCAAAGTAGTCGCTGAGATCAGCTTTGGAGGAACCGCACTGTCGAAGAATGTCGGCGCGGGATTTCCGTCGGTGACTGCCATCGCATGGATACTACCACCGCTCAGAGAAGGACCGGACGCAGCGGTCTTTAACATGACCATCTCGCGCGATGACAAATCAAGCGTCCCACCGGTTTTGGCAAAATACGTCGGGTCATCAAGATCCACCACGAGAGAGAAGTCCGCAGACGAAACATCAGAAGAAGTCCCTGCGCGGGTCAAAACGATGAGTGTGCCGACCGGCACCGCATTCCAGATGGAACCTGTGAGAAACTGATATTGGCCTCCCCCGTCGCTGGTGATGCTTGAGCTAAAGTCTTTCAGATACAAGCCGCTTAGATCGGCAACTGTTCCCGGAGTTCCGTTGCCCGTGACTAACAACTCAATGCTGTCACCTGCCCCATTGTTTCCGCCACTGTTGAAAATCTTATTGATGACCGCGATGGGTGGCAGAGGCACGGCCTCGGTCGTAAAGCTCCAGGCAGTCGTAGTTAGGAGACCGGGAAAATCATTGCCCACGGCATCTTCCACAAAACCAGCGGGAATGATCACATAAAATCCGGTCGCAAACGCGAGATCGGCAGTTGGATTGATGGAGAGTGTGTTGCTACCGAAGCCCGTTACGGCGCCCGAAGCGATCGGGAATTCCTCCACCAACGAGTTGTCCGATGTCCTACGCAGCTCGATCTTGCCAGTTGTCGCCGGGATTACCGCGACGTTTTCTGAGAAAGTGACAATCAGATTGGAACCCACGAGAACGCCGGTGGCGTCGTCCGGAGGTGACAGCAAAGACACTGCGGGAGGGACAATATCCGATCCACCTGCCGAGGACGTCTTAAATGTAAGATCATCAATCCGCCAGTTGGCGTTGCCTGTGGTGGGACTCCCCACACCTCCATGCCCGTAGATGCGGAACGTGAGAGCGGATGAGAAAGCAAGGGATAAGCTGGTATTTGATTTGAGAACCCAGGTGCTGTTGTTGGCAAATGTCCCCGTTGCGAAATCAGCGGCAAAAGAGTCACTGCTCGTACGAATCGTGTAAGCCTGCGGGCCAGTGCTGGTGCTGCGCGCACCAAAGCTAATCTCGCTTAA
>JBOFET010000546.1:0-6295 GCA_051648225.1 Luteolibacter sp. | reverse complement strand
CTGCTCTCCACCTGCTCGCGGCTTCCGCCTACCAGATAGTAGATCGACTCCTGCCCGTCCTTCGCCCGCGAGACGTAGTCCGAGAACCCGCAGACGGTGCCCGCTTCCGTGAGTGATGACTCGAAGCGCAACAGTTTCGCCAGCGCGTCTTTGTTCGCATAGTCGGTGGCGATGCCTTCCTTGAAATAGCGGTCGAATTTTTTGTAAAACCCACGGTATTTCTCCGGATCAGCTTCGGCTTCTTTTTCGAACATCTTGATCACGCGCTTGCTGATGACCGCGCCGAGCTTGCGGATGAGCGCGCTGTCCTGCATCGATTCCCGCGAGATGTTCAGCGGCAGATCCGCGCTATCGACGACACCTTTCATGAAGCGCATCCAGTCGGGCAGCAGGCCTTTCGGCTCGGCGTCGATGAGCACTTTTTTCGAGTAAAGCGAGACGCCGCCTTCCACCTTGCCGAAGCCCATGCGCTCCGGGTTCTCGCTCGGTGCGAAGATCAGCGCGTTGATCGTGATCGGCGCGTCGGCGCTGAAATGCAGGCGATACGCTGGCTCGTCCCACGCCTTGCAGGCGAATTGATAGAACGCCTTGTATTCGTCCTCGGAGATCTCCGACTTGTTCTTCAGCCACAGCGCTTCCACCTCGTTGATGCGCTTGCCGTTGAGGAAAATCGGGAAACCGACGAAGTTGCTGTAACGCTCGATGAGGTGCTTGATGCGGGTTTCCTCGGAGTATTCGCTGAGTTCTTCCTTCAGGTGCATCACGATTTTCACCCCACGGGATTGGCCGGGTGAGTCCTCGATTTCATATCCCGTCTTGCCGTCGCTGATCCAGACGAGCTCCTCGCCCTCCGCCCGCCAGCTGCGGGTGTGGACCTTCACCTCGTCCGCGACCATGAACGCCGAGTAGAACCCGACGCCGAACTGGCCGATCATGTTGCCCGGCGTGCTGCCGCTGTCCTTCATGTTTTTCAGGAACGCCTTGGTCCCCGAGTGGGCGATGGTGCCCAGATTCGTCACCAATTCCTCGCGATTCATGCCGATGCCCGCGTCGGAAATGGTCAGCGTTTTCGCCTCGGCATCGGTGGTGATGTGGATTTCCAGCGGCAGCGTCGGCTCATGCACGTCCTTCTCCGTGGCCTCGATGTGGCGAAGTTTTTCCATCGAGTCCGAGGCGTTGGAAATCAGCTCGCGGAGGAAAATTTCCTTGTCGGTGTAGAGGGAGTGGACCACCAGATCGAGCAACTGCTGGATCTCGGCTTGGAAGGTATGTTTTTCGGCGGTTGGGGTGCTCATGGGTAAAATGGAGTTGGTTCGTGGGAACGGGCGGGACCATAGCCACCTCCGTCCGGGTGTCAAAAATTCACTGAAAATGTCTCACCCGAAAGCCGAATCATCTGCGAATTGCCAATCCGATCCAGATCGGGTCTTATGGCCGGGCATGCATGATCTTCACATCCACCTCGGAGGAGCCGTTCCGTCGTCAGTCCTCTGGGAAATCCTCTGCGACAACGGCCTAAGGACTGAATACGTCGATTTCACCAGTTTCCACGACTCGCTCACCGCGCGGCCGGACGAGGTGAAATCGCTGGATGACTTCCTCGGCCGCTATTTCGAGGTGACCGAGGAAATCCAGTCCTCTCCCTCTGCCGCCAGCGTTTCCGCCTATCAGGTCGTCGCCAAGGCCTACCGCCGCGCTCAGGTCGAGGCGGTCGAGCTGCGGTTCAACCCGCACAAGCGCGTGCGCCACGGCCTGCACACCATGGACGCCATCATCCTCGCCGTCATGCAGGGGCTGGAGCGCGCATCGCTCCACTACGGCGTGGCCACCGGCATCATCCTCTCACTCGGCCGCGATCTCTCACTCGAAGCGAACTGGCAGATCATCGACGCCGCGATCAAATGGCGCAGCCGCGGTGCGCTGAACGGCGCAAACGGCGTGGTCGGCATCGACATCGCAGGCCCGGAGTCCCGCTCGCTCGAATTGAGCAAACCCTGGATGAGCGAGATCTCCGTGATGATGGAAAAAGCGCGCTCGGCCGGATTGAAAATCACCTATCACGTCGGCGAGAGCGAGGCAACCGGACCGGAAGGCATCCTGCGCGTGATCGAAGCCATCCATCCGGACCGCATCGGCCACGGCATCGAGCTGCGCAACGCGACGGGAAAACTCCGGGACACGCTCATCCAGCTCCTCCGCGAGGAATCCATCTGCCTGGAACTCTGCCCGACGGTCAATCTCGTCACCCGCGTGATCCCGGACTACGCCTGCATCGCCAACTTCGTGAAAACCCTGGCTGCTCACGAAATCCCCTACTGCATCAACACGGACAATCCCTATCTGATTCACACCAATCTCAAACAGGAATATGAGATCATCGGCGATGAACTGGGAGACGACGCGAAGCCCCTGCTCGACCTGAGCATGCGCCACGCGATCGAGCATCAGTTCATCCGGGAGTAGCCCTGGGACCGCGAGTCTCCGAACTCGCTGGTGAAAGAGATGCCACAGAAAAGTGGCGGACGCCTCTTGGCTTTGACTTTCCTTTCGCTGCGAGCCTGGAGACTCGCGGTCCGGCAGGCAGATCAAGGCGTCAACCTCCTCACGGAAAAAGCCGCCCCGATTTCCCGGGGCGGCTTGATGGACGGTGGGCTTGGCGGTTAGAAACCGCCGCCACGGATTACTTCTTCGCGGCGCGCTTTTCCATGATCGCAGCCTGGGCGGCAGCGAGACGGGCGACCGGCACGCGGTAAGGCGAGCAAGACACGTAGGCGAGGCCGACGTTGTGGCAGAACACCACGGAATCTGGATCGCCACCGTGCTCGCCGCAGATGCCGAGCTTGATGTCCGGGCGGGTCTTGCGGCCTTTGGCCACGGCGGTTTCGATGAGCTGGCCGACGCCGACGGTGTCGAGCGTGGCGAACGGGTTCTTGGCGAACACGTCGTTCTCGACATAAGGCAACAGGAACGCGCCCATGTCGTCACGGCTGATGCCGAGCGCGGTCTGGGTGAGGTCGTTGGTGCCGAAGCTGAAGAACTCGGCGTTCTCGGCGATCTGGTCGGCGGTGAGGGCACCGCGCGGGACTTCGATCATCGTGCCGACCTGATAGTCAAACTTGATCTTCTTCTCGGCCATGACTTCCTTGGCGACGCGGTGGACGATCTCGGCTTGGAGGTCAAACTCACGCTTGAACCCAACAAGCGGGATCATGACCTCGGGCTTCACCTTGATCTTCTTTTTCGCCACGTCTGCGGCGGCTTCGAAGATGGCGCGGGCCTGCATCTCGGTGATTTCCGGATAGGCGATGCCAAGACGGCAACCGCGGTGTCCGAGCATCGGGTTGAACTCATGGAGGTCGTGGACGCGCTGGATGATGGTCTCCACTTTGACGCCGAGCTTCTTCGCGAGGTCGAGCTGTTGCTCTTTGCTATGCGGAAGGAATTCGTGAAGCGGTGGGTCTAGCAGGCGGATGGTGGCTGGCAGGCCCTTGAGCACAGTGAAGATGCCGGTGAAATCCTCACGCTGATAGGGCAGGAGTTTTCCAAGGGCGGCTTTGCGCGCTTCGAGTGTGGTGGCGAGGATCATCTCGCGCATCGCGTCGATGCGGTCGCCTTCGAAGAACATGTGCTCGGTGCGGGTGAGGCCGATGCCCTTCGCGCCGAACGCGAGTGCGATGCGGGTTTGCTCCGGCGTGTCGGCATTGGTGCGGACGGACATGCGGGTGGCTTGTTCGCACCACTTCATGAGCTGTTGGAAACCCTTGAATTTCTCGGTGGCCATGGCGGCTTTGTCACCATCGACGATGCCGGTGATGATTTCCGATGGAGCGGTTTTGAGTTCGCCACCGAAGACCTTGCCGCTGGTGCCGTCGATGCTCATGAAGTCGCCTTCCTTGAACACCTTGCCTGCGGCGGTGACGGTGAGCTTTTCGTGGTTGATATCGACACCGCCCGCTCCGCAGACGCAGACCTTGCCCATCTGGCGGGCAACGAGTGCGGCGTGGGAGGAAACACCGCCCTTGGAGGTGAGGATGCCCTCTGCCGCGATCATGCCGCGGAGGTCTTCCGGGCTGGTCTCGGTGCGGACTAGCAGAACCTTCTCACCACGTGCTTCGGCGAGCACGGCACGGTCGGCGTTCAGATAGATCTTGCCGGAAGCGGCACCGGGACCGGCGGGGAGGCCGGTGGCGAGGGTTTTCGCTTTCGCCACGTCTTCGAGGTCGAAGATCGGTGCAAGGAGCTGCTCTAACTGCTCGGCCGGGTTGCGCAGGATGGCGGTTTCCCAGTCGATGAGTTTCTCCTTCACCATGTCCATGGAGAACTTGAGGGAGGCGGCGGCAGTGCGCTTGCCGTTACGGGTTTGCAGCATAAATAGCTTACCTTCCTGTACAGTGAACTCGATGTCCTGCACGTCCTTGAAATGCTTTTCAAGGATCTGGCGGACTTTCATCAGCTCGGCGTATGGCTTCGGCAGCGCGGCCTTGAGCGTGCTAACATTTTCCGGAGTGCGGACGCCGGCGACGACGTCTTCGCCTTGCGCGTTGATGAGGTATTCACCCCAGAATTCGTTTTTGCCGTTGGCGGGGTCACGAGTGAAGGCGACGCCGGAGCCGGAGGTGTCACCCGTGTTACCATAGACCATGGCTTGTACGTTGACGGCGGTGCCCCATGCGGCGGGGATGTTATATTTACGGCGATAGACGATCGCGCGGTCGTTCATCCAGGATCCAAAGACCGCACCAGCGGCACCACGGAGCTGGTCCCAGGGATCAGCCGGGAAGCTGTGGCCGGTGCGCTTTTTGACGAGGGCTTTGAAGCGCTTCACGAGTTCCTTCTGGTCATCGGCAGTCAAGTCGGAATCGACGATGTCTTTGCCGTATTTTTCATGTTTGAAGGATTCGATTTCGACTTCGAACGGTTCGTGATCTTCACCTTCGGCCTTCTGCACGCCGAGCACGACATCGCCATACATCTGGACGAAGCGGCGATAGCAATCCCAAGCGAAGCGCTCGTTCTTGGTGACGGCGGCGAGGGATTTCACCGTCTCGTCGTTGAGGCCGAGGTTGAGGATAGTGTCCATCATACCGGGCATCGAGTCACGGGCACCGGAGCGGACGGCCACGAGGAGCGGCATGCCCTTGGCATCACCGAACTTCGAACCCATGATTTTTTCCATGTTCTTCACGCCAGCTTCCATCTCGGCCTGGAGAGAGGCAGGGTAAGTACGCTTGTTGTCGTAGAAGTAAGTGCAGACCTCGGTGGAGATGGTGAATCCGGGAGGCACTGGCAGACCGATGCGGGTCATCTCAGCGAGGTTGGCGCCTTTGCCTCCGAGGAGTGGCTTCATGCTGCCGTTGCCGTCAGCCTTGCCGGCTCCCCAGCTGTAAACGTATTTGACCTTCTTGGGAGAAGAGGAACTTTTTGCTGCGGATTTTTTGGCCGCGGACTTGGCGGCTTTCGGAGCACTTTTCTTGGCGGCGGGTTTAGCCACCTTCTTTTTGGTTGCCATCGTTGTGGTGATATCGAGTTGTCGGCGTTGACTGCATGGAATACGGGAAATGATTCACCCGCCCCGGCTCAAGCCGCGGTAGGCTATTCAGGCCGCCATGCGGTGTCAATGGATCAGTTGCTTGAAAAAAGCCCTGTCACGCCTGCGAAAATGCTTCCTTTGAAACGGGCCTAGCGGAGTCCGCGGAGGAGTAGCTCGGCGTTGGTTTTGTTTGCCTTGAGATTGGTCAAAAGCGTCTCGATGGCGTCGCCGATAGGCAGTCCCGCGAGCTGTTTGCGAATGTCCACCACCTTAAGAAACTCATCCGGGTGATAGAGCCGGTCATCGTTGCGGGTGCCGGATTGAGGGATGTGAATCGCGGGGTAAACGCGGCGCTCGGCGAGTTCACGATCGAGCCTAACCTCCATGTTGCCGGTGCCTTTGAACTCTTCGAAAACCACATCGTCCAGGCGGCTTTCCGTTTCCACGAGAGCAGTCGCAAGGATAGTGAGCGAGCCACCTTCCTCGACATTTCGCGCCGTTCCAAAGAACTTCCGGGACTTCTGCAACGCTAACGGACTCACGCCGCCGGAACCGATCGGGCCGCCTTGCATCGCGGAATTATGGCCACGGGCGAGACGGGTGAGACTGTCTAGCAGGAGGATCACGTCCTTGCCTTGCTCCACGAGACGCTTTGCCCGCTCGATGACAAGGTCGGCGACTTGGGCGTGGCGACGTGGCGACTCGTCGAAGGTGGATGCAAATACCTGCGAGCCGACGGTTTCCTCGAAATCGGTGACCTCCTCT
>JBOFET010000545.1:0-1399 GCA_051648225.1 Luteolibacter sp. | reverse complement strand
GTTTTTGCCGGTTTCCCATGTCTCGGAGATTTCGATGAGGACGCCGGTGACGAGCCTCAGGAGTGATTCCTCGCTCGGGAAGAGTCCGACGACGCGTGTGCGCTTCTTGATCTGGCCGTTGACGTTCTCGCAGGCGTTGGAGGTCCGCAGGCGCTTCCGGTGGGCTTCCGGTGGGCTTCCGGAAAGGCGAAGACGGCGAAGCCTTCGGGGAGGTTCTCCTCGGCCCAGGCGGCGAGCCGGGGCTGGCTTTCACCGTAGGTTTTCACGAAATCCTTGAGGCGCTCCTCGGCGTGGGCGCGGTCGTCGGCGTTGAAAATGACCTTGATGTCGGAGGCTACCTTGGCTTTGAGATGCTGTTTGGTGATGTATTCCTGGGCGTTTTGCTGGAGGTGGAACTGGCAACGCTGCCACGGCGTGCTATTTAAAGAGGCTTTGAGCGCTGCTTTGAGGCCGCTGTGGGCGTCGGAAGTGACGAGATCGGGGATGCCGATGCCACGTTCCTTGAGTCCGGTCAGGAACCCGCGCCAGTGGACTTCGGCTTCGGAGAGGGCACAACTGACGCCGAGGATCATGCGCTTGCCGTCGTCGCGGCGGATGCCGTGGGCGATGAGCGTGGCGCAGTCGCGGACGACCCCGTCGATACGGACTTTGTAGTAGGTGGCGTCGAGGGTCATGTGTGAGATCGCGGGAAGGGGGCGGGTGCGCCATTTTTCGAACTCGGAATCGAGCTGTTTGTTGAGGTTGGAGACCTGGCCGGAGGAGACCTCGAAGCCGCACATTTGCTCCATGATGTGGGTGACACGGCGCGTGCTCACCCCCTCGACATACATGGTGGCGATGGCGGATTTGAGGGCGCGGTCGCTGCGTGAACCCTTCTCCAGCAACGAGGTGCAGAAGGGGCTGTCGCTTTTACGAACCTGTGGGACGGAAAGTTCCAAGGCTCCGATACCGGTTTGGAAACTTCGTGGCTTGAAACCGTTGGCGTAGCCGTTGCGTTCGGTTCCGCGCTGGTAAGGGGCGGCTCCGATGTGTTGTTCGCGTTCGAGGAGCATGGCGGCATTCATGAGGATTTCGGCGATTCTGGGGAGGGCGTCCTGAAGGCCGTCGTCGAAAAGGAGATTGATGAGTCGATCCTGGTGGGTAGTCTGTTTATGTTCGTCCATGGCGGGTGCTGTTTTGGTTTGAGCACCTTCAGTGTCCGGTCTTGGACGGACGCTAACCACTCCGATTGGTAGGGAGAGGTCGGCGCGCCGCCGCACTGGCAGCCGATTCCGCTACGCTCCATCGGCTGCCAGTGCGGCGGGCCTTTGCTACGTAGCGGGCTTTTACAGACGAATCTTTACACTACCTGCAAGAAGATTTTAATGATTTGGCTGTCAGTTGATTAGTCCTTCTATCA
>JBOFET010000544.1:0-1468 GCA_051648225.1 Luteolibacter sp. | reverse complement strand
GCATAAACTTCGAGGTTTTTGTTGCGGTCTGCCTCGGAGGGTTGGCCTATCAGTTTTCCGCCCGCACCGCCACCGTCCCAATCACTGGTGGTTTTGAGTTTTCCTGAAAGTTCGCGCCGGGCTACTACCAGTTTGATGTCGAGGGCTTCGGGGCTTTTGATGTTGTTTTCTACCCAGTCGATCCATTTCCCGGTGGTGTCGCGCGCTCTCGGGCGGGCTTCGAACGAGACGACACCAAAGGCGATGGGTTCATCGCGGTTGGCCCGTTCTAAGAAAAGCGTGCTGACGGTGTCTGCTTTCAGGGCGGTGAAGGTGTCGTTGCTTTCCCGGAATCCGCGCATCAGGCAGCGGACGATTTCGCCGCCGATCGGCAGATCCTTGACGTAGTAGTTTACGGTGCAGAGGTCCCCGATGCGGCCTTCATCACTCTGGGCGGCTTCGGGTTGGAGGCTGAAGAATCCGAGTTTGTCGGCAGACCAGCCGGAGGGGGATTTTTCGATCAGGGTGTCTTTGTGAAACTTGGCGGTGGAGAGGTCAGAGGCGAGCTGGGTGAGGACGGCGCGGGCTTCACGCTCGGTGGCGACGCTGCCGCCGACGCGTTCGTAGCCATCGCCTGAGGTGCCAAGCATGGTTGCCGCGAGGATGAGAATGATCGAGCCAATCGCCATTGAGAACATCAGCTCGACGAGTGAAAACCCTCGCATGGATGGACGGGGAGACCTCATGGGATGCGGGTGTAAAATTGCAGCTTCTGGCGCTTGGCCACCGGCAGAGCGGACGGATACTCGAGGGTGATCTGGGCGCGCAGCATGGGAATGGCCCCTGCCGGGGTGTTCGTCGTCGCAGAGGCGAGCGTAGCAATGTAGCGGATGCTCTGGCCGTTCAGTTCCTTGAGTCCCTTGTCGTATTCTAACTGGGTAATTTTTCCGATAGGCTTTCCTTCCGCCGAGAAGGCGAGGGCCCAAATCTCACCCGAGGGAGGAAAAACCTGCCCTACGGTGGTAGCCGTGAAGAATTGTGGCTTCCCCTCGCGCGAAGCGAGAATTTCTTCCATGCAGGCGGGGATGATCCAAGTGCTGCGGGTTTCCGCTTCGGATGAAACGTTGCTGTTTCCCGATTCGGCCAAGGCTCCGAAGACCAGCGGAATGGCGACGGCGAGCACCCCTACCGCGATGACCGCTTCGACTAACGATGATCCGCGAATCGGCGAAATCTTTGAAACTCTTGTTCTCATTCGTCGATCTGATAGGGCCTGGCAGTGACACGGCCGATCTTAAGGCGGCTTTCGGGGATTGCTTCAGAACTGCCACGTTTGTTAGGGATAGCGCTGCCATTCCGGTAGCGCCCTTCTGCGATGCGAAGGACCACGGGAGAAGAACCCGAGGGATAAGCGAGTCCACCCCGGGGATTGAAGGCAATGGCGTGGACTTCCACGCTGAGATTTTTGCTTCCGCCGTAGGTGATGGTG
>JBOFET010000543.1:0-23506 GCA_051648225.1 Luteolibacter sp. | reverse complement strand
GCGCTCAAGCCCCCGTAGGACCAGACCAGCGTGATTTCGGGACTCTCGACCCGGGGCAGGATGTCGGTGGACATTCGCCTGCCCGACATGATGCCGAAGAGCAGGATCAAGATCGCGAGAACCCCGATGGTGTATTTGTAGCGAAGGGCAAAAAGGACGATCCACATGGCATCACGGCAGCGGTGGGCGCTGCGGTCCGCTTACTAGCACGGGACGCGCCTGAAGCAACTGATAGATCTCCTCCTGCTTGTTCCTATTTCACCAGAAAATCCGCGACGACCATGCGGTGATCGCTGTGGCGGGTGGTGACGGCGCGGCAGCGCACCGGGGTGAAATGGCGGGTGGCGTAGAGATGGTCGATGCGCAGGATGGGAAAGCGGCGGTGATAGGTGTTTCCCCAGCCGGTGCCGGCGGTGGCGAAGGCATCCTGGAAGTCGAGGGTGAGCTGGCGGTGGACGATGTCGGATGCGGGAGCGTTGAAATCGCCACCGAAGAGGGTGGGTGTGTTAGGAAATCCGGTGGTTTGTTGGAGGATCTGCTGGGTCAGGGAGAGTTCCTTTTTTCGGAGAATGCGGTTGTTCCGGTGATCGACCCATGCGGTCCTTTTCCAAAGGCGGAGGTCGGTGGCAGCGGTGGCGAGGTGGACATTGACGACTTCGATTTCCGCACCGGATGGGTGGAGGATGGAGACTTGTTGGTCGTTCTGAGTCGGGTTGCGGATCTCGCGCTGGATCTTCCAGCGTGTGACCACGCCATTGGTCATGTGGGTGCGGTAGTCCCCACGGCCAGCGAAGAGGAGATCGTGCACTTGGCGGACATGATGGGGGAAAACGTCCTGCAACAGCACGATGTCCGGCTGCCAAGCGGCGATGTCCGGGGCAGGGTTCCCATACTTGAACTGGGCACAGTTGAGGGTGACGACGCGTAGGACAGGCTGGCCCTCGTGGCGTTCCGCCTGGCCGGTGAGGGGCGGAAGTTTCCCGAGATTCGCGAGCACCCGGGCCTCGTCCGCGCCGACGAACAGGGTGATGGCCCACACGGCGGTCATGATGAGTGAAAGCGAAGCTCGCAGGAAATAGAACGCTGCGGAGGAGAGCAGCAAGCCGAAGCCGCCCCACAACCAGATAGGCATGACGGTGAAGGCGGCGAATCGGTCCGGCTGCTGGGCATAGCAGTAAACCGTGAGCAGATGAAGCAGCAGAGAAACGCCCACCAAGGTCCATCCGAGTCGGCGGCTGAGAGCGGACATGCGCGGGGTAAAGCTGAAATGCGGAAAACTGAAATTTGGAAATCACATGCCCGGGATGCCGAGGCCACCGGTGAGTTTCTTCATCTCGGCGGCGGACTTTTCCTTACCCTTGGTGATGGCTTCCTGGACGCCCTTGAGGACGAGGTCTTCGAGGAATTCCGCGTCCTCGGGATCGATGACAGACGGGTCGATTTTGATGGAGAGCACGTCGCCCGAGCAAGTGGCGATCACGTTCACCTTGCCGCCGCCGACGCTGGCTTCGACCGTTTGCAGGGCGAGTTCTTCCTGCTTGGCGGCGAGCCCGGCCTGCATCTGCTGGGCTTGTTTCATGAGTTTCTGGATGTTCATAGCAGTTTGTTAGTTGGAAGTTTTCAGTGTTCAGCGATTTTAAATGGCTCGGTGCCAGAGTTCCGGCGTTGGTTCGCCGGAATGGTAAACGAAATGGAGGACTCGTCGATGTTTTGGTTCGGTGGCCTGTGAGGAGGCGTGGAGAATGAGCGGGCGCATCAGGAGGATTTCTCCTTTTTTGGCGAGGCAGGTGGTTTCTCCGTGGCTGGCGACTTGCTCGGGAATCGTGGTGGTTTGAATGATTCCGGTAAGATGGGTCCCTGGTGAGATTCTAAGAGGGCCGTTTGTGGTCTCACAGTCGTCGAGATGGAGCCGGACGGCGAGAAGCTGGCGAAGCACGGACTCTGGGGGGCGGGCGTAGTGGATGCCTTGCTTGAGGGTGGGGAGATCGAAATCTTCAGAAGTGACCTTTCCCGCGAGAGGAAACATCAGATCCTGATGCCACGCGACTTTCCAATTGGTGGTTGCGGTTTTGTTGAAAGCAATGGCCTGGATGGCGACTGCATTTGCGGGGAGGTGGCCGCTGGTGACGAGTTCGCTTTTGAGAGCGAGGGCGGTTTCCCGGACGGTGGGGTGGTCGAGAAGGCAGCGTTCGCCGGCGCTGTGATCTTGGAACAACGAGTCACGGAGAGTGTTGAGGATGTCCTCTGAAATACTGCCCGTGACGAGACAGCAGCCGTGATCTTGGAGATTCATCTGCCGACGGCTTCTCGAACCTGCTCCCAAGTAATAATTTTGCTCGGTTCGTTCTCCATTTCCTTCCGTCTTCTGAGTGCTTCGGCTATGTCATCCTCGATTTTGACGGAATCTTTTTCGGGCTGGTCGGGTGTCATGATGGAGTTGTTTGTTGGGAATTTTGCCGTTTTTTTGCTTCGCGGATCGAACGGGCGAAATGAATTTCGCGGTCCAGTTTACGCGAGGATCTTTCCTTGGAATTTCACGAGTGCGGCTTGGATGAGTGGGTCTTGGTGAAAGGTGTCATCGATGACGGCGGCGGGTTCGGGCACCTTAACTTCGGCGGCGGGCTTTTCGGTTTTCCACGGCGGGGCCTCGGGCGGCGGTGGAAGCTCGCTTGCCTCAGGAGCGGCGTCGATGAGGGAATCGAAGCTGGAGAGTCCGCCAATGGGGCGTGGTTTTGTGATGACGGGATCGAGCGGGGGAGCGGGTTCGTGTTTTGGGACCTCGGCTGCGGGAGGAGGCTCGGGCTCAGGTTCTCGGGTGGGCTCGATTTTCGCAGGAGCCGGGGCGGCGGTGGAGAGGGCGGTGGGGATGAAATCGGCGCCGCGAGTGAGGACTTTAATGACGTCGGTGATGCGGACTTCGCCGAGGGACTGGATGGCCTTGATGACGCCGAGTTCGAAATGCAGGCGCTTGTTCGTCGCCCATTTCATGCGGCCTTCCGTCTCGGCGAAGACGTCGATGGCGGCGAGGATGCGATCGGGCGCGTATTCGTCAGCGGCTTGGAGCAGTGCGTCCCAAAGCGGCTTCGGGATGCCCTCACCGTCGGCGGATGGGTCGAGTTTTGCGACGAGCAGGGCGCGTAGGCAGCCGATGAGTTCGCCTAGGAGTTGAGAAAGTTCGCGGCCGGATTCGGCTTCTTTCTGGATGAGCGAGAGGGCAGCGGGGTTGTCGCGGGCGAGCAAGGTCTGGGTGAGCGCAGCGACTTTTTCCCGTGAGGTGAAGCCGAAGACGTCGAGCACGTTGGCTTCGTTGATCGCGTCGCCACAGAAAGAGACGAGCTGGTCGAGCATCGACTGGGCGTCGCGCATGCCGCCGTCGGCTCCTTTGGCGATGGCCCAGGCGGCAGTCTCCTCAAGGGTGATGCCCTCTTCACCGGCGATGTGGAGTAGGTGCCGGGCGATCGTTTCCGTGGGAATCGGGCGGAGGTCGAAGCGCTGGCAGCGCGAGAGAATGGTGGGCAGGATTTTATTCGCCTCGGTGGTGGCGAAGATGAATTTCACATGCGGTGGGGGTTCTTCGAGCGTCTTGAGCAGCGCGTTGAAGGCGGCGTTCGAGAGCATGTGGACCTCGTCGATGTAGAAAATTTTGAACTGCCCACGAGCTGGGGCGAAGCGCACGGATTCGCGGAGGTCGCGGACTTGCTCGACGCCGTTGTTCGATGCCCCGTCGATTTCCAACACGTCGAGCGAGCGGCCTTCGGCGATTTCGATGCAGACGTCTTCGTCCGGGTTGAAATCCGCCAACGGGCCGCCGGTGCAATTGAGCGCCTTGGCGAGAATGCGGGCGGTGGAGGTCTTGCCGGTGCCGCGCGGGCCGACGAAAAGGTAGGCGTGGGCGAGGCGTTTTTGAGCGATGGCGTTGCGAAGAGTCCTCACGACGTGGTCCTGTCCGAGGACGTCGTCGAAGGTTTTGGGTCGGTATTTACGGGCGAAGACCTGATAGCTCACGGCGCGATAGTAGGCATGCCAGCGGGTTTGTCATCGCCGAGTTTCGAGGAAATCTGCAATAGTTCGGCGGACGAGGATTGAAGGTTGCGGGATCGTCGCTAGGCTCGCCGGGCATGGATGATTCAAAAAAACCGCATCACCGCCGGAAAAATGGATTCCCGTGGTTCGGGGCGGCTTTTTTTCTGCTCGTTCTGGCGGGTGTGGGGCTGTGTTTCACCAGTTTTCCCGCCAAAGTGAAGCGTGGGTTGCGGGAGGTTTTTTCGCCAAAACCGGTGACTGTGGCCGCAGACACCCAGGATATCTACCGCCAGGCGGAGGCGCGCATCCGTGCCGAGATGGAGGAAAAATACGAGCGTGACATCGCGGCACTGAAGAAATCCCTCGAAGATGCCGGGAAACAGAAGGCTGAGGAGCCGGAAGAGATACCCGAGACCGAGGTCGAAGTAGGCAGTGTGACGGATGTCCGGAAGCTCCGCTCGGGCATCCCGTTCAAGACTTCCGTGACGATCGGGAAAGGCGGAATCGCCTCAAAAGAGCGCATGGACAACGCCAGCTACACCGCCACCTATGAGCTGTCGCTGCGTTTACCCACTCCCGCGAAAACCATGGCCGAGCTTGAATCCTCCAGCCCGGATCTCGCAAAAATCCTCCCCGGCCTGCCGCCACTCATCGAGAAGGCCACTGTTTCCTCGTGGTTCGGCAAGCTCTACGAAAACAAGGTCGGCCGCGTCCGCCGCGACGCGAATTCCCTCAACGAACTCCTCACCAAACACAACATCTACGACTGCGAGACCATTCTCAATTTCCAAACCGCCAGTGGGCGCAAGGTGTTCTTCATGCAGGCGGAAATGGACGTCGTCTCGGATGGCTCGGATGGCGACCGCCTCGCGACAATGCCCGACG
Organism: Luteolibacter sp.; assembly: GCA_051648225.1. Lineage (GTDB taxonomy): Bacteria > Verrucomicrobiota > Verrucomicrobiia > Verrucomicrobiales > Akkermansiaceae > Luteolibacter. Next base: position 18,598 of record JBOFET010000543.1, on the reverse strand, counting down.
ACATCGTCGATTCGACCCACTACCAGCCATTCACCAGTTACGGCTGGCCTAAGAAAACCAAGACGCCAAACCCGATGGTCGCTGGCTGGGAGAAACGCCTCGCCGCCGCGAACAAGGAACTCGCCACTACCGGCACTGCCGCTGCCCGCAAGACCTGGCTGCGGGAGCGCATTCAATATCTCAAGCGCGGCATCGACGACCTCAAGGCCCGCAGTTTCCTCATCGCCGACTACGATCCGTTCATCGTCATCCCCATCGACATCCTCGCGTCGAGCGAGCCTTACGCGCCGAACGTCGGAGACTATGCCGTCGTCGTTCACGGGGAGAAAATCTTTCCGGCCATTGTCGGCGATGGAGGGCCGACCTTCAAGGTTGGCGAGAGTTCGTTGCGGATGGCACGAGAGATCAACCCCAAGGCCTCGCCTTACAGCCGCCCGGTTTCGGATTTGAAGGTGACCTACCTGGTTTTTCCTGGCAGTCGCGATGCAGAGCGTGGCCCGCCAGATTACGAAAAATGGCGTCAGCGCTGCCACGAAATCCTCGGCGAGATGGGCGGTCTCGGCGCGGGCTACGAGCTGCACCAGTGGCAGGATTTACTGCCCAAGCCTGAGCCAGCGCCGATTCCAGATCCTTCAAATCCAGTCACTCCTCCCGCTCCAGCATCCGCCGCACCCGCTCCTGAAAAAGCGCCCGAATGACTTTCCCGAAAAGCAGCAGGCAAATCACCGTCACACCGAACTCAAGCACCGGCGTGGTCCCATGAGTCCGGTCTCCGGCCACGAATTTTGCCAATCCCGGGACATTTCCCAATCCACGCGCCGCTCCCAACATCGCCAGGATTCCTGCGCCGATCAGACCGTGCCAATGCATTTTCAGCGAGAAAAGCCCGCAGATCATGATCCCACCGCCGAGCTGCATCGCCCCGGTGAGGAATCCCACTGCGTCCTGCTTGGCCAGCAGGCCCAGCGAAATCCCGCCCATGGCCAGAATTGTCGCGCCGCTGAGAAAGATGGAAAAACGCATGCCAGGGACGCTGTCACGGTTCCCCGGGGTGGCAAAGGCGGAATTCGCCCGCAGTGCATCTGCCATTTACAAGCCGCAGCGCCACGACACACTGGCCACCGATGAAGAAACTCTGGTGCAACGGCCACTGGCTTGACTCTCAAGATTTTCCCGCCTCGCCCACGGACCGCGGCTTTCTCCACGGGCTTGGCCTTTTCGAAACGATGCTCGCCGTGGATGGGAGGTTGATTTTCGCGGATCGTCATCTCGCCCGCCTCCGGGCTGGCCATGATAAACTTGGCTGGCCTGTCGAATTCCCGGCGTTTCAGGAAATCGCCGCCGAACTCCTTGTCGCAAACGGTCTGGATACCGTCCGCGCCCGTGTCCGCCTCACCGTCACTGGCGGCAGCGGTCCGATTCACGATCTCACACCCGGCAGCGACCGGCTCGTCTGGATGTCTGCAATTCCCGCGCTCGTCCCGCCGGACAGCCTCAGCGCCTGCATTTCTCCGTGGCCCCGCAACGAATACTCACCCCTCGTCGGCCTGAAATGCGCGTCCTACTCGGAGAATCTCATCGCCCTTGATCACGCCCGCCGCGCGGGCTTCGACGAGACAATCTTCCTCAACACCGCTGGCCACCTCTGTGAAGCCGCCACCGCCAACCTCTTCCTCGTGAAAAACGGCACTCTCTTCACTCCGCCGCTCGGTTCAGGCTGCCTGCCGGGAATCACCCGCGAGCTTGTGATCGAGCTCGCCGGAGAAACCGGCATCCCCTGTGAAGTCGGAGATCTCGATGCGTCTCAGTTGCAAGCGGCGGAAGAAATTTTTCTAACGTCATCCACCATCGGCGTCCTGCCCGTTTCCCGGCTCGGGCACCGTGCGATCCCGTCCGGCCCCGTCACCCGGCGGCTCCGTGAAGTGCTTTCGGGAAGCTTCGCTATCCAAAGCCCGCGTTAGCAATTCCGAAAAACCAGCGAAGCGAGGGGCTGCCGACCAGTGGACCGCCCGATCTCTCAAATTGAGGCCGCGTCTGCCATTACTTCGCTCACTTAATCCTGCAAGAGCCGACCAGAGCATTTCTAATAGACGATTTGCTCAGTGGATTGCCTTCAATTCCGTCAGGATCTCGTCGAGAGAACTCCATACTTCGCTGAGTTGCTGATTTCTCTCAAACTGTAATAGCAGGAAGCCTTGATTCGTTGAGGTCATCAGATGAACGAAAGAGCTACAAACCACAGAGACAGACAACACCTTGTTGGAGCTGGCCTGCCTGACCTTCAGATAGCCAATCAGCACTCCACAAAGTTCCGCCATCGTCTCAGAATCCCGAGTCGTTGAGTTTTCCAACAGTTCGAAATTCGTATTGATCTCCACACACCCTACGTAACCGCTGAGGTTTGCAAGCCGATCGCTAAGGCTACTGAACATATGATTTCAATGGATTGCAGTTGTAGAAAAATGGGTGAATCAAATACGAGCAAGGCAGTATTCAAGACAAGGTCTTCTTCCTTCGATCCATTCTCCCTCCGCCGAAGCAAGGAGGCCATGGTCTTCGACCAGATGTGCGATCGTTAAAGTCGAAAATTCCTTTTCAATAATCATGCCAGCCGTGTTTCCGTCGATCTTGAGAATGTTGATGATATCCAGAAAGTAGAGATGGGCAAACTCGACCTCACGGATGATCGCAGCTTTTGTTTCGGCATCGACGTTCGACATTACGGTTCCATTCGTGAGCATCCACGTCTCTCCGAGGTCCTTTTCCTCCGAATCGGGAACGAGTTTTTCAGTCACTTCATGAGTCATGGCGATTCAATCAAATTTAAGCTTTCTGATTTGTTGTATCCCTCGATTTTCAGATTGTAACCGGTGATTTCCGTGGTTGCCCTGATGATTGCCTGGCACAATCTTTGATTCGTGAACTCAGTATTGGCATCGACGAGATGGAACGACTCGATGCCTTCGTCCCGCAGCAGTTTGGCAGGAACCTTAAGAAATACTTGATAGGCCAACACGCTGCCTTCGATGCCGCCTTTGCTCAATTTCTCGATCTGGGAAATAATCGGCTGGAGCTTGAATCTCTTTTTCTCGGTCCCGCCCGAAGTGCGTCTTCTTCGATCAGGCAGCTTTGCCGTTCTGGCGATAGGTGAAGGCTTCAAACTCATGGTTTTCACCACACCGGCTTTGATTGACCTATCCGGGACAGTCGGGGTGGACTCATTCTCACCTGAGATCCAGCCCACGACGGTGCTGTCTTGACGCTTCATTTTCGGGAATTCGCCCAAACGTGTGTGAATCGCAGTTGGTGAAACCGCAGCCTCAGGAATCGGGTTTGTCGGATCTTCATCACCCGATATCCCGAGCGCAAGGGTGGAGGAAGTTCCCTTTAGCAACTCGCGAACCGTCTTCACCGGAACAGGTGACGACTCATCGAAACTCAGATTTTCATGAATCAGTCGGTGTGATAGGAGATCAAGAATTGCGCTACTGACATCGCTTTCACTCAGTGAAAGACTTTCGGAAAAGTCTCGAAACGAAGTTTCAAGTCGGAGTTCCGCGATGGAGGAAGCGACGGTCCAGATGCACCTGCGCATACTCAGTTCCTCAGATCTCACTTCAAAATCTTCAGCCAGAAGGTAGCGGGGAATTTTTTCTTGTTTCATATCGGTTTTAAATGATGCGGTGGATGAGCAGTCTAACTGTATAAAGAAATCAGCAGGATGGCTGGATGTCCATGCCACTTGAAGGGTATTTTGAGAAACATGGAGGATTCTATGAGGCTTGGATCAATCATTCCATTTCCTGTGGCAAGTGGCGGGTGAATGATCAGTCGCTTCCCAAAATGCTCCCGGCTGTTCGCGGCCACGGTGTTCGCGATTTCACCTGCCATATCAATCCGGATTTCCTCGTCACGGCTAGGTTCTGATACGAAACAAAGAAGGTCGTCGGTGAATTCTTTGGGAAAGCTAAGTCCGAGCCAGCCGTTGAGCGGGCCTTCGATACTGATAAAGCCGTTGTAAGCATGTAGCTTTGGAAGAACCAGTTCGATTGATGGTTCTCCAAATGTCGGGCTGACCCGACTCAGAGTCATCAGACAGCGGGTCATCATTTTAATGAAGACACCCACGCTCTCGGACACCTCCGAACTTGTCATGCTGCTACTCATTGGTTTTCTCCAGAGAGATTAATAGACGGGATGAATAGTTGTTCCACTCGATTGGCAGGACGAAACATGGCATACCATGTGCCGTCCTAACCGACTCATTGGGACCATGAAGAAGAAAGGGTGTGGAAATCATGAATCCGCTGCCAAGCGCCTCTTTGGCATTTCCGGCAAATGTGTTCGCAATCTCCCCGACGAGTTCTCCGCAAAGATTGTCGTCAATGTCTTTCTCGCCAATCGCGATCAACAAATCGTTCAGGTTTGCCCGGGATGCCGTAAAATATACGTTGCCTCGATAACTTCCAGAAATGCCGATCACAGCAGAAAACTCCAGCGCTAACTGGTCTTCCGCAGAACCTAGATAGGACGTCTTTAAGGTCGCGGCGGTACCTGTAGTCGTGATGAAGTAGCGGATTACGCTACTTGCAAAAGTCTTTAAGATCGCCTCTTCTTCTTCCTGTTGAATCATTTGCATAGGGGTTTTTCTAGAAAAGGTCGTCGATTGCTTCCAAAAGGCTTTCTCCGGTAATTGGCTTTAGTAGGAACCCAGAGGCTCCGCGTTTGACTGCTTCGACGGCAGTAGGTTTGTCTGCGAGAGCGGAGACCATTAGAATCACTGCATTCTTATCCATTGCAAGTATAAGTTCCACAGCGGTGAGGCCATCCATGTCAGGCATGGTGATGTCCATCGTGACGACATCCGGCATGAACTTTTTGTATTCGGCAACTGCCAACCTTCCGTTTGAAGCCACACGGATTTCGGTGAACCGTTCCGAACCCAACGTGCGTTCAATCGCACGTCGGATAATCAATGAATCATCAACAATAAGTAGTTTCATGCGGGTAGATAGAGGCGGAATTCACAGAATTGGCCGGGTTCGCTTACGACTTCGATGCAGCCTCCTGCTGCATTCACGACTTTTTCCTTGATGATGGACATCCCCACACCACGGCCTGAATGGATATCAGCCTGTTCGGTTGTAGAGAATGCGGGTTCAAAGATTAGCTTGATTAGATCCTGGTCAGACAATTCGGTATCATCTTTGACAAGTCCCATTGACCTTGCCTTCTCGCCAATGCGCTTGGTGTCCAAGCCTCTTCCATCATCGCGGAAGGCCAGTCCAACCACACCCGGTGCGGGTGATGGAAGGGCTCGGATGGACAGCAGGGCACCGCCTTGTTTGCCTTTTTCAGTCCGTACGTCAGGTGTTTCGACTCCGTGGGCGATTGAGTTTCGTGCCAATTGTACGAGAACATCGCGGACCATGTCATTTCTGCCTTGGGAGTAGGAATGGAGTGCGAATTCATCGACCTCAAGATCGGCGACCTTGTCTTGATCGCGTGCGGTGTTGTGAACCAGTTGACGGAGTTGCTCGGCAAGTTGAGAGGCCTGGCTGTCGTAAGTCGGACTCGCTTGCGTTGATTTCAGACTATTCGCACCCATCTGTTTGAGTTTGTTGCTTAGTTCGATTAGATTTGCTAGGTCTTCGCGTAGTCCCGCTTGGGCGACGACCAGCGAGAGGAAGTCGTCTCCACTGAGAGAAGAGCGCTCTTGGAGACTTTTGATTTGTTCCTCGAACGTGTGTGCGGCGTTTTGAAAATAGCCAAGGCGCAGAAGGGCGGCATTGCCATTAATGTTATGAATGCTGCGGAAGACAGTTTCGAGCTGGATGCGGAGCGCTTGTTGTTTGCCGCCCGAGTTGGCGAAGTCCTCGGCCCGCATTGCATTGTTGACGGAATCCAATTCCTCGGTGACGAGGGTGATGAAACCTGTCAGGTCTTCAGCCGGGATGTGAATGATGCTCAAAAGAATCTCCAGCTCCCGTTCCTTGCTCTTCTCTGATTCACGAAGCCGATTCTCAAGCAGCACCTGGTTGGTGACATCCCGCACGGCCACGAAAACTCGAACGACCCTTCCTTCTTCGACAACCCTGCGGAATGAAAATCCGAGATAACGACTGATGAATCCACCATTAGGATCCGGAAAATTGATTTCAACGTCGGTGAGTGGATTTACCTTCAGAATGGTTTTTTCTTTTCGGTTCGCGTCGAAGAGCATGGTGAAGAAATCGCGCGAGGCAGTGTACATTTTCTGAGACAGGTGCCGCTGGAGGATGCCGAAAAGGTTCAGCCCAGCCAGTTCTTGTTGTCTGAAGATCCTTGGAAGCTCGTCAGAGTAGTGATCGCCAATGATTCCCTTTTCATCGATTAGAAAAAGTCCTTCTTGCACGGTCTCCATGATCCGGTCGGTTTCAGACTTAGCGCGCTCCATCAGGGCAAGCTGAGTGGAAGTGGTTCCAAGGTCGGCCAAGGCTTGTTCGGCGCGCTGTGATTCTTTTTTCCCCAAAAGATAGAAAAAATAAGTCGGTATGGCGATGAGAGCGATGGAAGCCAAAGCGATCAGAAACCCGCGTATCGTGCTGTAGCTTGCCAACGCTTGGGTGTCTGTGTCTTTGATCTGGTCGAACAAGGATCCAATGACGGTAGTTAGTTCGCTCGATTTGTCATGGATCTGTTGGAGAGTTGAGGTAACCGCGTTCGGGCGCAGGCTTCCAGAGGTGAGAGTGAGTATGTCGTCTGAGACCGGTTCCCAGATTTTGTTGATTTTAGCGATTGAACCAAGTTCTGCTTCGTTTGTTCTTGGCAGGTATTCGATGGATTTCCCAAGCGAATTGCTGAGTGTTGCTCCCTTCTCCAACGCTTTGAGATGCAAGGCGAAGTTTTCTGCACCTTCTTTGAGCAATGCTTGAGTCGCAGTGGTGCTTTCGCCGGTTGCCAACTTTCTTTCGATCAGCTGGAGGTTCTTCGCTGTCTCTTGGACAGTGGATTCCATCCCAGCCACAAATTTTGCAGTTTGGTAGCTCCGCGCCGTTTCCGATGAGATTGTCATCGAAAAGGAAAAGATCCCGCAAACGGAAACCAAGAGAACAAGCCCCATCGCGGAGTAGATGAACATTGGGGTTTTGTCTTTCTTTGTATTAGAATTCAAGACAGCGGAAGATGCTTTAAATTTGTTCTTCATGAGCGCCGATTCTACTTTTTCCTAAATAGTTCACAAGACTTAATTTGTTTACAGCCGTTACGTGATCGCGTAGGTGACTGGTTTTTGATAGATGGACTAACAGAAAAATGATTTGGGAGTATGTCTTTCTCAGTGCATAAGTTTGTTGCTTCGAGCAGCGCTAAATTGGCTGCCGGCGACGGCATCGACAGAGATACATAAGCATCTGGCAGAAATGCTGCGCCATAAAGCAGAGTCTCGAACAACCGCGAGACTACTCTTGCCGTAGTAAGCCACATGGGGTTGTCCGTTGATGTCACCGGAAAAGCGAATCGTGGCAGCTCTGGAGAAGCCCAATGGTGTCACTTGGTAGAACTTTCACCAGCGCAGTCGGCTACGCCCACGTGTCGGCACTTGGGTGGGACGTGATCAGTGCCGACTGAGCGGCCTTGATCGCTTGGAGGTCACTTTAAAACCAAGGATTCGCGAAATTCGATGGGTTCGTGGTGCTTCATCCTTCCGATCTCCCGCTTGGAGCGCGGTGCGACGCTGAGGCAAGGAGCGGCGATCTCCGAATCGCCGTGGCCCATGAGCCGCCGACGAAATGCGCATCGGCTCGTCTGATCGCCGATTTGATGGGCTTCGTCGGATCGGAGTCTGCTGCTCCTTGTGACTCTGTTCCGGCAATCGGCCTAAAGATCCAAAATCCAAATCTCGGACGGCTGCGGTGGACCTTGAAGAGTTCTCTAGGGCTTGGTCGGAGGCCTGGCAGAAGGCGGTGTGGATCCGAAATTGGGCCTGGCAAGCTCCTTCTTTGGCGCTGCGGGTGTGGACGGTGCCGTCGATGGGCCGGTTTCCGCACCTAAGACAGAATCATAGAGGCGGTATTTTGGATCTACTCTGTCCATTGGGATGGTTACAGAAGGCGGTGGGGTCGGTGGCGCGCCTCTTTCGGCTTTTTGCTGGTAGAGCGGATTTGACAGTTGTTCCGCTTGGGTTTTCTCAAGCCTTGGCAGTCTGATGGGGGTCGTGTGAAGGCTGATTTTACTGGTGAGTTCTAGCGCTTCCATTGGGTCGCGTTTCATCCAAGGAAGCTCGCCAAGGTCCGGCTGGCGTTCCTTGAAACCACCCCAGATGGTTTCTTCGTCATCGGTCCAAAGAATAAAGTGCTCGAGATCGGGATTGACCAACGAAGCGTCCGCCTCGAGTGCGGCACCGTAAAACCGAGCCGCTTGAAGGACCATGCCATGGTGAAGAAGGGCATTCGCAAGTCCCATATTTTGCACCGCTTTGCCACGATTGTGTTCGAGAAGTGAGGTCAACAATCGGATCGCCCTCCGAGGGCGGGCCTTGGAAAGGATGCGTGCGGCGAAGGCCAGCTCAATGTCGATGCTCGGGATCTCATCGGCATTCCAGACAATGTCTGCCGCCTCTTCAAAGGATCCCAAATCATACAGGAAAAAGGCCAGCGATCTGCGAGTGTCCCAATCGGAAGGGTCCTTTTCCAAGGTTTCCCGCATTCTCATTTCCCGTGGCGATCGAATTTCTGTCATGATTGGTCTAGGTTTCCCGCAGGTTTGCTTAATTGCCATTGAGGTTCAAGACCTAAAGCAGAGCATTTTGAATTTTGGCGCATTCCAAGTCATGACTGAGGATTTCTGAATCACTGGGTGTTGAGTTTCGTATTTCAACCACTCTCTCTGCCGAAGCCATCACCTTGTTTCGGTGGGATGTTACTTCGCTGGTAGTTCCCTGCTGAACAACTCTTGGAGGTATCCCGGGGAGAGGAGTTCGGGAGTGATGATTGGATCTCTATCAGGGACTAGCAGCACGTTGACAGGGATCGCGGAACGCCCCAGTTCGGTGAGTTTCTCGTCGATTTTCGGGTCGGGGTTGGTTTTGTCTGCTTTGAGGGCGACGATGCCTTTTTGCCGCATCAGGGCGATGACTTCGTCGGTGTAAGCACGCTTTTTGTTCACTTGGCAGGTGGCGCACCATTGGGCAGTGAAGTCGATGAAGACGGGGGTGCCAGCGGCTAGCAGGGTATCGACGCGTTCCTGTGACCAAGGTTCCCAGACCAGCGCGGATTTCTGCGGCGGCTTGGCGAGTAGGAACCCGCCAGCGGCAAACAGCAGGGTGAGTGCGATGGCGGTGTAGCGCGTGCTCAGTGGGCGGTGGGGTAGATTCCAGCGACCGTAAATCCATGCGGCGATGGCGATGGCGCTGAGGCCGAAGATGGGTCCTAGCAGGTTTTCCAGCCCGATCTGGCCGGCATAGACCCAGAGCAGGTAGCCGGCGGTGGCGAAGAGGAAGAAAGACATTGCTTGCTTGAAGCTTTCCATCCAAGCGCCGGAGCGTGGGAGGAAATCGATCAGCTTGGGAAAAATGGATAGAATCAGATAGGGCAGGGCCAGTCCCAGTGCCATGGCGGCGAAGGCGGCAAAGAACTGGAGGGCGGGAAGCGCGATGGCGGCACCAATGGCAACGCCGAGAAACGGCGCGGAACAGGGAGTAGCGACGATCGTAGCGAGGATTCCTGAGAAAAACGAGCCGCTGAGTCCTTGTTTCGACTGGAGCGAGCCTCCGACTGATGTGGCGGAAGCTCCGATTTCGAAAACGCCGAACATGTTGAGCGCGAGAACAAACATCAGCAGCATGAGGCCGAACACCACCCACGGTTCCTGAAGCTGATAGCCCCAGCCCTTGGAGGGGCCGGCAGTCGCACGGGCGATAAAAAGGATGCTGCTGAGCACGCCGAACGAGACGAGCACGCCGAGGGTGAAGGTGCCGCCGTGGAGGGCGATTTTTCTTCGGTTCTGGCCGGCTTGCTGGACGAAGCCCATGATCTTGAGGCCGATGACCGGAAAGACGCAGGGCATGAGGTTGAGGATGAGTCCGCCGAGAAACATGCCGCCGAGCACGGTGAGGTATTTCGAGAATGGAAGTGACTTGGCGGGAGGGCTGGCGATGGGGGTCTCGGGAATCGCGATGGCGGTGGATCCGGTGAGGATGCCTGAGAGGGAGGTTCCTTGAGGGACGTCGTTGTCGAGGGCGTCTTTTTTGATGCGCTTGAGGGTGATGAGCCAGTCGTCGCCATCGCGCTGGATGCTGCCGCCAGCGCTTGCGGGCTGGAGGAAGGACTGGTTCGGGATGAAGTCGGTGGGAGTATTTGTGGCGTCAGTGATGCGGAGCTCGACATCGCCGCCCTGGGAATGTGCGGTAAGTTTGATCGCCGGGTCTCGGAGCGGTAGGGTTTTGCGGGCGTTTGCGAAAAGGTCTGCTTGGGCCGGATCCTTTTCCGCAGTGGCGGCGACAGGGAGGGTGAGGGTGAAGGATTTGGATTCGTTGATGCAGCTTTCCTTGCAAATCTGCCACGAGGCCTCGGCGGTGAGGGTGATTGTTTCACCCACGGCAACTGATTTTGAAGGGGTGATCTCGATGGGAAAGACCGGGCTGCCCGAGTAGATGAAGCTTTTTCCGAAAAAGCCGTCCTTCACCTCGGGCACGGGCCACTGGATGGTCCCAGCGGTGAATCCATCAGGCAGTTTCCAGACGATGCTGGGTGGGAGTTCTACACCTCCCGAGTTCAGATAGTAACTGTGCCAGTCCTGTGGGTGGTCGAGCTTCAGGGCAAGAGTGAAGGGCTGGCCCGGTGCGATCGTCTTGTTTTCTGAGATCAGGCTGGCGACTGATGAGCTTCCCGATTGCGCGGCGGCCGGGGAAATCAGTGCGGTGAGGGCGGCGGATAGAAAAAGAAGGCGGAACATGGACACATTCATAGACTCGGTAATTAGAGGCACTCGGGTCAATGTTCATCCAAAAATTCACCGAAACTTGGAACCCTGTGGCCGGAGTCGAAAGTAGGTGGCTTGAACGGGCCAGAGGATCCCTTTCACCCGCCCATTCATGCCGATTCTTGTCCTCTATTTTTCTTTTTGAACCAATAGGGCAGCAAGCGTGATTTTTTTGAGCATGCTTAAAATTTATCCTTGCGGGCGATCAGGGTTGGTGGTAAGTCTTCCCCGTCGCAAGACAAGGCGGTCCGACTGAGATGCCTCCCGGGTTAATGGGTTTTTCCTAGGAGTGATGATCAGTCGGGCCGCTTCTTTTTTGTCCGGGAAACAGCCAGTGAGCTTTCCTTTGCACCCGGTGAATGGGCGAAGATTCGATTTCCCCATCGCCGTCCGGTTTGTTACATCCAACTCATGAAACTGATTCGGTTTGGCGGGGAGGGGCGTGAGGAACCCGGAATTTTACTGCCGGATGGGCGGAGGATCGATGCGAGCAGCGAGTTCAACGACTACGATGAGGGGTTTTTCGCGATGGGGGGAATCGAATCTCTGAGCGAGTGGGTAGCGGACGGATGTCCGGGGGGAGTGGAAGTGGATCCTTTGATCCGCTTGGGACCGCCGGTTGAGCGGCCTTCGAAGCTGGTTTGTATCGGGAAAAACTTCCTGGATCATGCCAAGGAATTGGATGAGGGGATTCCAACGGAGCCTGCCATTTTCCTGAAGGCCACCACCGCTTGGAGCGGCCCGACAGATGATGTGGTCATCCCTCGCGGATCAACGAAGTTGGACTATGAAGTGGAGCTCGCGGTGGTGATCGGCCGGACAGCCTCGTATGTGGACGAGCGTGAGTCCATGGATTACGTGGCCGGTTACTCGACGTTTTGCGATTTTTCCGAGCGAGCGTTTCAAAAGGAAATGGGCGGTCAATGGACCAAGGGAAAAAGCGCCGACAGCTTCGCACCGATGGGACCATGGCTGGTGACGGCGGATGAAGTGAGTGATGTTCAAAGGCTGCGGCTCTGGTGCAAGGTCAATGGCGAGCTGCGGCAGAATGGCTGGACGGGAGACATGCTTTTTTCCGTGAGGCAGCTGGTGAGCTACGTCAGCCGGTTCATGACGCTGCTGCCGGGCGACGTGATCGCGACGGGGACTCCTGGGGGAGTGGCGATGGGAATGAGTCCGCCGAAATATTTGCAGGCTGGAGATTTCGTGGAATGCGGTGTAGAGGGTCTGGGCGAACTGGCACAGCGGGTGGTCGCTCACCGATAAGATGAGAAAATCCCTTTTCAGGATCCGGCGGGAGTTGCTGCCATGGCCGAAGCCGCCGGGAGGCCCGCATTTTGCGGCTTGTCATCTCTGCGACACCTTGCACGAGGCGGAGCCGCTGCCGGAAGGACAGGCGGCGAGGTGCCGTTGCTGCGGTGCGATTCTCTATCAAAACCGACCCGCCTCCCTGGTGCGAGTGACCGCTTTTTCCAGTGCGGCGCTGATCCTGATGGTGGTGGTAAACCAGTTCCCATTTCTCACCATGGATGCGGCCGGTGTGCGGACCACCCTGAACCTGGTGTCTGCGGCGCGCGCACTCATCACCGAGGGAAGCCCGATGTTAGGAATTGCGCTAGCGCTTTTCACCCTGGTGACGCCGCTGGCACTCGCCAGTGGACTGCTTTATGTGTGCGCGCCGTTAATGGTCGGGAAAATCGCACCGGGAGCGATCCATGTCGCCAAGTGGTTGAACCGCGCCGAACCCTGGAACATGATCGAGGTCTTCCTGCTCGGTGTCCTGGTCAGCTTGCTGAAGCTTGAAATGTTGGCGGAAGTGCACTTCGGCCCGGGATTCTGGGCGTTTGCAGTGGTGATGGTCTGCATGGCGGCGGCGATTTCGGGTATCGACAGGGATGAATTGTGGGATCGCCTGGAGGTGGCGGGACGATGAGCACCCGGTTTCCGAGAGCCAATTCACAGGGCTTGGCCGGCTGCCACACATGCGGCAAGGTCTCTCCCGTGACGCTCGGACGCTGTCCGCGCTGCGACACGCCGCTGCACCTGCGGAAACCGGATAGTGTGAACCGGACGATGGCCTTCATGTTCGCGGCGCTGGTGCTCTACGTTCCGGCGAATTTTCTGCCCATGATGACCATGGTCGAGCTCGGTTACTCGACGGAGAATACCATCGTCGGTGGCATCCTGTATTTCTGGAACTCCGGTGCCTATCCGATCGCTCTGGTCATCCTTACGGCGTCCATCCTCATTCCGTTGTTGAAAATCGTCGCCCTGACGTGGCTGTGTCTTGCGGCGTCCGGGAAGCTTCACCCGTCGCCCAAAGTGTTGGGGCGGATCTATTGGTTGACCGAGTTGTTCGGGCGTTGGTCGATGATTGATATCTTCGTCGTCGGCATTCTTGTGGCGCTGGTCCAGATCGGCAACTACATGACGGTCACGCCCGGCCCCGGCGCGCTTGCATTCGGAGGGGTGGTCGTGCTTACCATGTTCGCAGCGATGAGCTTCGATCCCCGGCTACTGTGGGATCGCTTTGAAACGCTGGAAACCGACTCATCACCCTTTAAGAAAACAAATCCTTGAGCGAAACGGAAACGACCCCAACTCCTGCCGTGAAACCCGAATACAGGCAGGCGCAGCGCTGGAACATCGTCTGGGTGGTCCCCATCCTCGCGCTATTGATCGGCGGTTGGATGATTTACCGGAGCCTCACCTCGCAGGGACCCGTCGCCTACGTCCGTTTTGAAACTGCCGATGGGATCGGTGCCGGGAAAACCGAAGTCCGCTGCCGCTCCGTGCGTGTGGGTGTGGTCAAGAACGTGAAACTGGCGGATGACTTGAAATCCGTGGTGACCCAGCTCGAGATGCTGCCGGATTCCGTCGGGTTGCTGCGCACTGGGACGAATTTCTGGGTTGTCCGCCCGCGGGTCTCAGCCACGGATGTCTCCGGACTCGGGACTCTGATCACCGGTGCTTACATCGAACTCGATCCAGGACCGGCCGATGCCGCAGAGGTCAATCACTTCAATGGTCTGGAAACACCACCAGCGACCAACCAGAACATCCCGGGGCGGCGGCTAACACTGGTCGCCGAGGAAGCGGGTTCGCTGGCTGCTGGCTCGCCGATTTTTTATCGTGGCTTCGAAGTCGGGCGGATTGAGAGCCGCACCCTCGATCTCAAGGCCCAGCGGGTGACCTACGACGCCTTCATTCAGGAAGATTACATGTCGCTGATCCGCAAAAACACGCGGTTCTGGAACACCAGCGGCCTCGACATCAGCGCGGGTGCGGACGGTTTCAAAGTTCGGACACCATCGTTTCAAGCCATGCTGGCTGGAGGCGTGACCTTCGGGGTCTATGACGGAATCGAGGCGGCGGAAAAGGTCGCGGACGGTGAGCAGTTTACCCTCTTCGCCAATGAGGATGCGGCGAACAAATCCTCCTTCAATCCGACGATGAAATTCGTCCTGCTTTTCGACCAATCCGTCCGTGGGCTGGTCAAGTCCGCGCCGGTGGAGTTCCGGGGAATTCCGATCGGCCGCGTTGCGGACATCTCTTTCGAGTATTTCAAGGCGGACAACGATCTGCGGATTCCGGTGCTGGTCGAAATCGATCCCTCACTGCTCCGGCAAAAAGCCGCGTCCGGCATCATCCAGGCAGACCAGGAGTTTCTCGCTGCGGAAGTCGAGCGCGGCCTCCGGGCGTCATTGAAAATCGGTAGCATTCTCACGGGGGCGCTTTTCGTGGACTTCGACTACTATAAAAATCCCGTCCCCGTCGAGTTTGGCAAGGTAGGGGATTTTCCATCCATCCCGACGATTTCCTCCGGCTTCGCCCAGCTCGAAACCAAGTTCTCGGCCATTCTCGACAAGATCCAGGCATTGCCACTCGACGATACGATGCAAAAAATCGGCACCGCTGCCGACGAGGCGGCGATCACCGTGGCAGAAAGCCGCAAGGCCCTGAAGGAGATCCAGGAAGTCACGATTTCATTGCGAAAGACGCTGGATTCGTCCGAGTTCACCGCGCTGCCCGGAGATCTAAGGAATACCCTTGCTGCGCTGGAGAAATCCGTCGCCAGCGTCGGACCGGAGGGGGCGATCCAAGGCGACCTCTTGCGGACGCTGGATGAACTCCGCTCCGCGCTGAGATCCATGAACTCGATGGTCACCTCCATCGATGAAAAGCCGAACTCGCTCATCTTCGGGCGTGATTCCTCGGGCAATCCCATTCCCAAAGCCCCCAAAGGTAGCCGCTAGAGCCTATTTTCCATGAACCGATTTCTCATTCTCATCCTCGCCTCGTTGCTGGCCGCTTGTAGCCAGTCGAGCAAGTCCTTCTACATGCTCACCGCCAGCGGTCCGGTGCCCTCGGGCGGTGGAGTCGCCATCGGCGTGGGACCTGTCTCGCTCGCTGAATACATCGACCGCCCAAACCTCGTCACCCAGCAGGCTCCTAACCAACTCGCCGTCGCAGAAGACCATCGCTGGGCGGGGGATCTCTCCGCCAGCGTTGCCCGTGTCGTCGCGGCGAATCTCGGCCGCAATTTAAAGACCGGCAATGTCCGCACCTACCCGTGGTTGCGGGACGATGAAATCCGCTATCAGGTGACTCTCGACATCCGGCAGCTGCACAGCGAGGCGGATGGCTACGCGTTGATCGAAGCCGGCTGGCGTGCCTATCAGTTACCAGAGCGGCGGGTGGTCGCCTCCAAGACCTTCACCGACCGCGAGCCGCTGGATACGGATGGCTACAACGCCAGCGTGGCTGCCCAATCAAGACTCATCGGCAGACTCTCGGACGACATCGCCGCCAGTCTCCGGTGAAACGGGCATTTCGGTCTGTTCTTCCTCCGGAGCGGCAGGCATGCGTCCGTTGTTCTCTAGGAGGATAAAGACCTCGTTTTGCACTGCCTCCACCTCGCTGAGCGGGATGTCCGGATCCTTCACGATGAAGACCTCCCCGGTTTTACGGTGTTCATAGACCCGCAGGATGCCGGATGGAGTTCGCTGGCTGTCGGTCTCGCGCAGAAGTTTTTGGCGTTCCAGCATGACCGCGAGGATGTAGCGGGTGTTTTCCGTGTGATCCTCATCCTCCTCGACCAAGCGCTGGAGGATTTCCTCCGCGCTGAGTTTCTCCACGGCGGTGGGTTCATGGACTTGGGCGGCGGTGTAGGTGGTGCGCCAGAAGGAAAAAACCTTTTCGCCCACTTCTTGTCGGGACTGCCAGCCTTCCACGCCATAGTCGCGGCGCAGGTAGCCGCTCGACTCGGGATCGGGGAAAAGTGCCGTGACGATGGTCTCGCCATCGACGAAAGCGCGTTGGGTCGCGGCGCACTCGCGGCCACGGGATCGGACATGCCAGTTTTCTGCGAAAGCCATGGGATTGGATCGATTAGTCGCTGCCTGGAACCAGGCGGCGGAGATGATAATAGATGGGTTGGCCGGAGATTCGGCGATGGAAAAGATACAGTGCGAGAATCGTGAACACCACATTGGGCAGCCAAGCGGCGTGCGCCGGGTGCAGGGTGCCGGACGCTCCCAGCGCCACGGAAATGCTCGTGAGCAGCAGCATCAGTCCGGAAAGGATCACCGCGAGGAAGACGCCGCCACCGGCACCGCGTCGCGAGAAGAAGACGCCCAGCGGTGCGGTGAGCAGCACGGTGATGAGGCAGCCCAAGGGCAGCGCCCAGCGGTAGTGCCATTGGGTCTGATAGGGTGCCGGGTCCGCGAAGAGGCCGATGCGCTGGTTCGTTTGCAGCCAGCTGTTGAGATCCGGAATGCCGAGGTTTTCCGCGCTGAGGCCGGGTTTGATGAGTTGCCACGGAGTTTCCGACCAGGAATCGACAGTCAACGGGCCATTGTGGGTTTCAAAAATCACGGGTTCGTTGGGCTTGAAGTTTCCAACGACGGGTTGTTCGAAAGTCCATCGGCGCGTGTAGCGGTCCCAGGAAGCGCTTTTCGCACTCAGCCGGCTTTCCAGCGTCATGTCTGGCCGGGTCGTGGTGATCTCCACCTCGCCGAGAGGTTTGCCGGTCTGGTAATCTCTGGGAAAGGTGCCGACGAGCCAGAGCCGGCGGTTTTCGGGATTCCGATAGAGCACGTTTGCCGCCGCCGCTGCGGGTTTGCCCCCGGCTTCCTTGAGGAGAATCTCCGCGTTGCCCTCCGCTGCGGGTGCCCAGTGGTAGTTCAAGCCCATGCACAGCAGGCTGAAAATCACTCCAAGTAAAATCAGCGGCATGGTGATTCTCACCAAACTGCGCCCCGACTGGATCATCGCGATGACTTCCCGGTTGGCGGAGAGTTTACCGAGCGAATAAAGCATCGCGAGCAAGAGGCCGTAGGGAATCATCACCGACAACACCGCCGGGGAGCGCGTGAGATAAAACTGAGTGATGCTCCACACCACATTGTCCGGTCCCCGGAAGTCGGAAATCTTGTCTCCCAGATCGACTAGCAGCCAAATCATCACCAAGGCCACGAAGCAGATGAAAAAGATGCCGATGAACTGCCGGACGATGTAGCGATCCATCGTCCCGCTCAATGAGTAGAGCAGCGAGGTCAAGGCGGGCAGGAAACAAAGCGCCATCATGATGACCGGTCGGGCCTGGTGCGCGGGGGCGTCCGAGTCCGGGAAGCCGATCAGCTGCTGGTTCACTGCCTCCATTTCCGTGGGGACAAGCAGCCCACACAGTCCGGCACCCAAGCCAGCAAGGAGCAGAGGAAGAATGATTCGCCAAAGATAGGTGCGGATGAAAGTCATGGGCCGGACGCGCCGGGGAAACAGTGGCGGCGGCAGGGCGGGGGTGTCGAGTGCGATGTGACCTTCCCCGGTGCTCATCGGGGGGCCGGTCATGAGTTGAGCGGCTGTGGCAGGCCGGGCTTGCTAGGCTGCCAGAACGGCCGGCTTCCCTTCAAACGCCCCGACCAGCGCACCGGCGGCGAGGCCGGAGCCGAATCCAAAGACGTGGCCGAGCACATCGGTCTGTGGGCTGCTGCCGCCACCCAGCCAACCTAGCAGAATTAATCCGGCCATGACTGGAGCAAAAATTCTCAACCACGGCAGGTGGACCCGCTCCCGCAGGGTTTCTGCAATGCCGACACCGGATAGAATTCCCAGTGCGGCGAAGACGGCTGTCGAAGCCCCGATCGATTGAAACGGCTGTGGATAGACGAGTGCGGACGTGATGACGTTTCCCAGCGTGCCGGAAGCAAGGATCAGCACCCAGCCTCGGAGCGGGCCGATCAATCGGCCGACTAACATCCCGAAGGCCGCGCCGCCCACAAGATTTCCCACAAGATGGCCGATGTCCGCATGCAGAAAAAGCCCCGTGAAGGGCCGCCACCACTCGCCGCGACCGAAGAGCCCGCTGCTGGAGGATGCCGCCCACTCCACCAGTGACGGATCCTCCGCTTGGCGGAAAAATACACCGATCAGCACCAGCACCCAGACTGCGCACCAGAGTCCGCCCGGCGAATGGCGCGGCCATTCCAGGGCTAACGGCTGCTGCCGGACCGTCATCGCAATTTCGCTCCCATAAGCGTCCAGCTCCCCCGCGACTTGCGAGGCTGCGTGTATTTCCGCTTCCAGGATGAATTTTCCGGGCGGTTCTGATGGTGAAACCCGGCACGCCTCACCCATT
>JBOFET010000542.1:0-3304 GCA_051648225.1 Luteolibacter sp. | reverse complement strand
TCAACAAAAGCATCGGATGGGGCCGTTCGGACCAAGAAGGCCCATCTTGGAACCGGCTTCCGGCGATCCCGGAAGCCTCCGAAATCTCAATGAAGAATCTTTGAGCGGACTTGCGCCTTTAATCAGCGCTTCCCTAGAGCCGGGGCAAACACCGGGAGGGAATTTGAAAAGTCCGATCCTTTGAGGAGCATGGCCAGCCGCGCGGCTTTGGCTGCGGCTACCTTTGCTTCTGGAAGGCGGAATGGGTAGGAAACCAGATGGTTGCCAAGTTGGACGATACCGCGCCGATAGAGGCGGCTTTCTTCTCCACGATCTTTTGGTGCGCCTTTGAGATCCAACGAACAAATGTGAAATGCCGCTTGGATCACATCGTCGAGATAATCGGCGTAGGAACCGCTGAATTCCCGGTAACGCGCTTCGGCTTGAAAGGCGTTTCGATTGTCCTCCGCGAGGATGGATAGATCCTTTGCGTGGTCGTAGAGCTGGGCAATGTCGAAGAGCTGTTTGATGACTTGTTGGCTGAACTGGGCGGTCAAAGGAACGCCGACACTCCCAGGTGCGAATGCAGTCAGTTTGTCGGCGAGCAAGGATTCCAAGCGCGGGGTTCTGACTGTGATCGGTTCCGTCACTCCCAGAAACGGAGTGTTAACCGGACGAGTGATGAGATGGGCGAGGACGTTGGGCTCGGTGACCACATCGAGCAAAACATGCATTTCCAAGTTCTGCGTAGGCGATTGGAAATGGAAGCGATAGTGGCGGCGGCCGGGAAGTCCCTGCTCGCCTCGGACTTGCTCATCCCAGCGGAGGAATGGGCTTCTGCTGATGAGCGAATCGAGAAGCGATTCGAACCTGGGCTTCGCCTCGTTGCAAACGATGTCGATATCGATCGAAAGGCGGTTGGGCCTGGGCAGATGCAACAGGAGGGCGGTGCCTCCTTTGAATACGAAATCGAGATTCGTCCGACTCAACAGATCCAGCAAGGTCAGCGCGAAAATCGCTTTTTCCAGAATGATCGGATCTGCCATGCCGAGCTGCACCTGCTGCGCGACGATCCATTCCCGGGTGTGGCGGTCAGGCGGGATCATGGTTTTTGTCAGCTGATGCCGCCCAGTTTGAGAAGCGCGGCGGAGTCTATTTTCCGGCGTTCCGCATAGCGCTTGAGGGCGGGGATGTTCAGGCGGTAGCGGTTGGCGAGATTTTCGAAAACGCTCTGGAATTCCGCGAGATCAAAGAGACCGAGTTTCTGGATCTCATGGTAAAAATCCACGAGCATTTGCTCGGCGGGCGCGAAGGTCTCCTTGTGATCGCTGCTGAGGCGCGGGCGGAGGATGATGGTTTCTTCCTGCGTAAGCGCGAAGTTTTTCGCCGCGTCTCCCAGCGGGTGGATAACGACATGGTGTCCGGCCTTCATCAGGATATCGGCCACCGGTTCCATGGCATCGCGATCCACCATCAGGAACGTCGCATGGCGGGCGGCGTAATGATGGAAGAATGTGGTGAGCTGGCGCGTGCTCCAGACAGTGAATTCCAACAGCGGGAATTTCTTTCTGAGGAGTTTTTCAAGTTCCGGCAGTGGTGGCGTATCCCGAACGGGTTGGAAGGTATGGGGCAGGTTGGAATACCAGCCGCGCCCGGCATCGTGGATGCGGCCGTCGCGGGTCCACTCGTGGAGGTAGCGATTGATGGTGGCATCTTCATAAACGAGTGCCTCGGCCTCAATGGTGCGCTGGACGGTGGCGAGGTCGATGTAGTGGCGGTTCGGGCTGAAGAGCTTGGGCAGTAACTCGTCGGCGAGGTAGTGCTTTCCGTCGAGGTAGGCGAGCGCGATTTCCTCGCTCTCTTCAATGGCGATCTCGAC
This sequence comes from Luteolibacter sp., assembly GCA_051648225.1. GTDB lineage: Bacteria > Verrucomicrobiota > Verrucomicrobiia > Verrucomicrobiales > Akkermansiaceae > Luteolibacter. The sequence goes on along the minus strand of JBOFET010000542.1, from coordinate 1,446 downwards.
GGCGCGCTTGGCGCGTTCGAGCAGGGATTTGGAGTGGGCCAATGCCGCCCTGGATTGCATGACCTGATCGCGGATGGATTTTTGGATTTCCGGTGGTGCAACCCATATCCAAAAGTTTGCGATATCATCTGGATAGAGTTCGATTTGCCCGGATGAGCCCTTGAACCATTTGTCCACCTGCATTTGACCCGCTTGGCTATTCAGGAAAATCGCAAGATAGACGGGATCGATAGCTCCTTCTTTAGCGCGGACAATCGTGACATGATTGTCCGGCAACGCGTCCTGTTCGTCGAGGTAAGGAGCGCTGCGGCCAATGGTGCCGACGCCAGTTCCGTTGATCAATACATCGCCTTGTTGGATCCTCAGAGATTTCCCGTCTGCTTCGCCACGGCGGTTGTCATCATTGCTCACAACCCGCCCGTGGTTGACATGTTTGGAGTTGATGACGGGAAGGCCATCGTCCGTATAAGTAGGCTGGCCTCCTCTGCTGATCAATGCCGCCACATCACCAAGCCTTACGGCGCTTCCGGTTTTTTTCAGTTTTTCCTCCAGTGCGTCGAATTTGGGCCTGAAGAACTCTGCATCCAAACGATCTGACAAAAATGCGCTTCGAGCGCTGTCTTCGTATGTTAACGGATTGGGTGCTTGCCAATTATCAAGACCAAGACCTGAGAGAATGCTTTCCTCAGCTTGCTGCTGAAACTCCTTGGCGGACTCAAGAGCCGCCCGCGCGGCAGCGACTTTGCTTACAATCGCCTTCGTAAATTTCTTTGTGAGCTGAGGGATGCAGATTTGATCGGTATCTTCCAGCAAGAATCCAGTTTGGACCGTGCCTCTGCGGAATCGCTGGATTTGAGCGGCTCCCGGTTTGCTTGCCAGATAGATTGCCAGAAATTCCGATTCAATGGACTTGGGCCGAAAAATCGCCAGCTTGCAGCTACAGGTTGCTTCTCGGTTGGACCCGACGAGTGCGAGTGATCCCACCGTCCCAACAATCGACAACAGCACATCGCCCTTTTTTAGATGGGAGCGCCGCATGTGTGAATTCTCGAATGCGGTCCGCGTGATGCCGATGGGCGAGGATTGCTCCGCAAAGAATTGCCCGGTGGTGTCCTGACCGCGATAGTATGGAATTCCGTCGTCAATAAAGTCATCCGAGATCGAGAAATGATTGCCGTCAGAAACGGCAACCAGTTCGGAAATTGGCACCGACGAGCTTTTCAAGATCGCTTCTTGATTCCGAATGAACTCCTTTCGGAAAAACTCGGCATCGATTCTCTTGGTGCGTTCCAGTTTGGATAGATTGACTTCCGCGATTTCCAGCCCCTCCAACAAAGCCTCGTATTTGGCTTTGTTGAAGGGGCTTACCTTTTTCCCGGCGCGAACGAAAGGCCCTCCCGTTTGGCGAACTCCTGGAAGGCTTCGGCGATGCCGTCACCGGTGATG
>JBOFET010000541.1:0-9659 GCA_051648225.1 Luteolibacter sp. | reverse complement strand
CTTCAAGCTCTGCTGCCCGCCAACTGGATCACAACCCGCCCAGCCGCCTGTCAGACCATCGAGAGCCGGGTTGCATAGATGCCATAGCCGCCAGAGCTCTGGCAAAAATGCGAGAGGTGCTCTGTTGACCGCTTACGATTCATGCGCTTCGCAAGGTGATTCATGCGGGCTGGACAAGCGCAACGCCCTCCAGATCCGCGCGGAGGAGATCCTGGGCCGCTACCGCCCCACGGTGGAGTCGCTCTTCGCCCAGGAAAACCCGCTCGTCCTCAGCATCCCGCGCCTCCGCCCGCTGCCCGGGCGCACGCCGGATGCCGTGGTCCTCACGGGCGGGTGGGACGCGCCGCAAGCCCAGGCCCGCCTCACCTGGTCCGCCTCACCTGGTCCGCCTCCACGGATGCGGATCTCGCCTCCTACCAGGTGCGCATGAGTCCCGCCGCCACCTACCAGCCGGAGGCGGAAAGCACCCTGGCCACCCTCCCCGGCGGCGGCGCGCTGGAATACCTCACCGCCGCAGGCCTGCCCCCCCCCGGAGAAACGGCCAGCTACAAGATCTACGCCATCCTCACCACGGGTAACGAGCGCGGCAGCAACGCCGTGGCGGTGACCCGCCCGTAGGGCATCAGGCGGAGGCTAACGGGCAGAATCAGGTAGAGTGAGTCCGGTGTTCCGGTAGAGCTCTGCATTCGACGCCTGGAACTCCGCCTTGAGTCGGACCCGCAGCGTCGAGAGATCGACAAGCCGCCAGCCGGTGAAGGTCCACTGCGGATCCTGGCCGTCGTGCTCGATGCCGACGAGCAGGTGCACGGCGTCATCGGTGATCTTGAGGGTTTCGTTCTTGGGTTCGAAATAAAAGGTGCGGAAGGTGCTTTCGGCGGAGCCTTGTTCGACGAGCTTGGGGTCGAGGTAGAAGACAAGCTTGGACTCCAGATCCACGATGCGGAGGTCCGGGTAGCCGGAGCGTTGGTGATCGCCCTCGCGGTTCGGCGGGACTTCACACTTGAGGCCGGGAGTGGCGGCGAGGTGTCGTTGAATGCTGTCTTCGAAGAATTTCGATGCCTCGTTGATGCGGCGGAGTTCGCGGACCGGGGAGGAGGGTTTGTTGAGCTCGGCGAGGGTGGACTTGAGCGCGGCCGTGATGGCGGCGGTGACACGCAGGTGGGCGGGATGCTCGGTGAGAGGAAGCACGCGTTTTCCCGAGCAAGCGTCGGCCACGGTGGCGAAGGAAAAGGTGCGGTCGGATAGATTTTCACCGAGCAGCGAGCGGACCAGCGCGGCGTCCGGATCGCCGGGCGGCTCTTGCGCGGTGGCGATGCTGCTGCCGATGATGAGAAGGGAGAGAAGACGTTTCATGGGATTTCAGGATCGCCGTTGGTGGTGCCAGGTCGAGGTGTCGGGCTGGAGCAGTGCCTCGACGGGAAATTCCCCGAGAGCGAGGGTGTCGATCAAGTGGGCAAGCACGACGAGCGAGGCGACGGAGTCGAAAAGCGCGTCATGCCAGGACTTCGCCGGGACGAGTGCTTGGATGCTTGGTGTGAGTCCGTGCTGTTCGCAGAGCGCGCCGAGCGAGTGATCCGGCAGCTCCGGCCAAGCAGCGCGGGCGAGCAGCAGCGTGTCGATCCACGGGCCGAATCCATGGCCGGGGAACGCGCGGAGGAAGCGCTTTTCCGTGCCTTTTCCATGGGCGACGACGAGAGCGCCGGTGAGACGGCGCTTGAACTCCGGCCACAGCATGAGGAGCGACGGGGCACCGGCGAGTTGTTCCGGGCCGATGCCATGGACTTTTCCCGCCGCCCACTGGATCGGCTGGTCGGTGAAAAGGTAGGAAACGAACGCGTCGCGGTGGCCAGTTTCCAAAGACCACGACGCGAGGCCGACTTGCACCGGGCTGTCGGTTTTCCCACGCGCAGCCCCCGCCGATTCGAAATCGACGGCGGTGAACCGGCAGTGGCGGACGAGTGGCATTTGGAGTGAGGAACGTTGGCGGCGCGAGAGAAGAATGGGAAGGCGAAGGTGTTCTGGGATTTGTAAATTGACGCAGGGAGCTTTGTGCGTCAAAAGTGTCAACAATGAAAACCGCGACGATTCGTGAAGCGCAGCACCATCTTTCCAAGTTAATGGACGAGGTGGAAAAAGGGGAGGAAATCGTGTTGACCCGCCGGGGAAAACGGGTGGGAAAGCTGGTGCCGATGGAGAAGCCTGAGGCCTCGGGTGACAAAAAAATCGACTGGGCGGGATGGGCGATAGAGCAAGGGGAATACTTGAAGGCTTTGCCCATGCTCGAGGGAAGTGCGCTAGATCCAGACCGGGAGGGCTATCGCTGGTGAGATGATTTATGTGGAAAGCAGCGTGTTGGCCTCTGTCGTGATGCATGATCCGAACAGCGGGAATGCCATCGCACTGACAGCGGGCCTGGTGGCTCCTTGTCTTTTCAATCACTTGCTGAAACTCGAAGTCTGCAATGCAATTCGCCTCAAGGTAGCAGAAGGGGCGATCGATGAAGTCGTAGCCGCAAAATGTGAGCGCCAAGTGGAAAGCCTGCAAAAGTCTGGAATGTGGCAAATGGTAGAACCGGATTGGGGAAGAGTTTTCCTTCGGTCGATAGGCTTCAGCAGGGCGCACACATCGCTCATGAGAACGCGGAGTTTTGATATCCTGCATGTGGCGGCGGCGGTTGAGCTGGGTGCGACGGAGTTCTGGAGCTTCGACAAACGGCAGCGGTTATTGGCGCGTGAAGTGGGGCTGAGGGTTAACGATTGACCGGTTGGATCGCTGAGTTTCTTCGTTTTCTCCTTTGCCGATCTTCGATAAACCGGGAGGCTGGCGGGGATGGGTTTCTGGGGGCAGTTTCTAGCAAGCGGGATGGCGAATGTGTCGCCGCTCTTCGCGTTGTTGACCCTGGTGCTGATGCTGGCGGTGCTCATCTCGCTGGTGTTGGTGAAGTTCAAACAGAGCCTGCTGGTGGGCTATCTGTTGAGCGGGGTGCTGATCGGGAACTTCGGGCTGCTGTGGGTGACCGGCGTGGACAAGGGCAGCCCGGTGATCCTGAATCTCGCGGAAATCGGTGTGGTGCTGCTGATGTTCACAATCGGCATCGAGTTCTCGCTGACGGAGTTCAAGCATCTCTGGCGGACGGCGTTGATCGGTGGCGGATTGCAGGTGGGAATCACGGCGGGGATTGTCGGTTTGTTAGCGACGGCGTTCGGATTTCCGGTGGCTGATAGTATCGTGCTGGGGGCGGCGGTGGCGTTGAGCTCGACGGCGGTGTCAATGATGTCGTTCGAGGGGCTTGGGCAGCAGAATAATCCGGGAGCGCGGGCGAGCCTGGGGATCGCGCTGTTCCAGGATATTTTCGTGATCGTGTTCTTTCTGGTGATGCCGGCGCTTTACGGGCAAGGCGAGGGATCGGCGGCTGGGCAGATCGGCATCGCGCTGCTCAAGGGCGGGTTGTTTTTGGTCGGTGCGTGGTTGTTAGGGCGTTACGGGTTGACGCCGCTGCTGCACGCGGTGGCGCGGACGCGCAGCCGGGAGCTGTTCACGCTGACGGTGATCGGGTTGTGCGCCGGGGTGGCCTTCGCGGGTGGGGCGTTGAATTTATCGCTCGCGCTGGGGGCCTTCGCCGCCGGGCTGGTGGTGAGCGAGTCGATTTACAGTCACCGGATTCTATCGGATATTCTGCCATTCAAGGATCTGTTTTTGGCGATCTTTTTCATTTCAATGGGCTTGCTGATCGATCTCTCGGTCATCGCGGAAGACTGGCATCGAGTTTTGTTAGGGAGTCTGGTGATTTTGGTTTTGAAGAGTGGGATCATCTTTTTGGTTTTGAAATGGATCAGGCTGCCGGGGCGGCCGGCATTGATGGCGACGGCCAGCCTGGCGAGCACGGGGGAGTTCTCGCTGGTGCTCATCGGCAAGGCGGGCGGTTACCGGCCGTTTGACCCGAGCGTGGAGCAGATGCTGCTGGTGTGTACGGCGGTGACGATGGCGGCGGTGCCGTCCCTGATGCGCGGGGCGATGCCGCTCGGGAAATGGCTGGAGCGCAAGGGACTCATCGGCAGCCGCAAACTCCTGCCCGACGAGATGACGCCAATCAAAGCAATCAAGGAAATCTCCGATCACGCGATCATCTGCGGCTATGGCCCGGTCGGCCGGTCGCTCAATGAGGCGCTGAAACGCTGTGGGGTGGACACGCTGGTGATGGAGTTGAATTCCGAAACCGTGCGCATGTTGAAGCGGGAGGGGCAGCCGGTGCTTTTCGCGGATGCGACCCACGCGGAGGCTCTGGATCTGGCGGGGATTGGCCGGGCGAGATTGGTGGCATTCACCTTCCCGGCGGTGAACGCGACTTGTATCTCCGTGCCGCTTGTGAGGGAGAGGAACGCCGGGATCTTCATCTTTGGCCGGGCGAAGTATCCGGGCGAGGTCACGCGGCTCAGGGAACTCGGCGTGCAGGTCATCCATGACGAGCGCGAAAGCGCGGTGGCCATGGTGCGGGCCGCCGTTTCCTCCTACGAGCGGGCGGACATCGACCCGGAAGAGGTGGTGGGGGACATGATGGAGGACGCGTGAGCCGGACTAGCAGGATCTAGCCGGCTCGCGGAGGGCGGCCAGGCAGATCATGGAAATGCCGCCAAGTTCCAGGACCCAGTTCATTCTCACCCCGCCGAGATGCTCGCTTTTGATGAACACGTCGAAGTGGTGGAACGAAATCGCGCGGACCACAATGAACGTCATGAGGAAGAACAATCCCGAGGACAGCAGCTTGTGCCGCATCCAGAACTCGTGGCGGTGCCACACAAACCAAGCGCCCGTCATTCCCGCGATGCCGACCACTCCGAGTACGAACCATTTTTGAAAAACACGGCGCTGCTCGAACCACCCCAAGCGACGAAACGCCACCCGGCCGATGTCGGTGAAGAGCGATTGCAAATCGAGTTGTTTGTTCACGCAGAGCGCTGTCATGACGAGTGCGACGAAGATCCACAGCAGGTCCCGCTGCCGATACCACACCCGCAGGGCAAGCAGCGCGGCGATGCCGTACATGACGACGGTGAACCAGCCCATCATCGTGGGATCGCCGATTTTCGGATGCCAACGGATTTGATTCAGGAACTCCATGCGATCTCAAACTTCCGCGCCGGACCTTGGGGATTCAGGCCCATCCTGCAACCGTGAAAACCACTGGGCCGAGTGCTTTTTTCTCGGGTGTTCGCGGCGGCTTCGACTAAGAACCTGGGCGTGGCACTGCTCTTGGCGATCGAATCTTCCTGTGATGAAACTGCGGTGGCCATCGTGCGTGGTTCCGCCGGCCAGCCGACCCAGGTGCTAGCCTCGGAAATTCACTCCCAGATCCCGCTCCACCGTGAGCACGGCGGCGTGGTGCCCGAGCTCGCCTCGCGCAATCACTCGCTGCATCTGCGCGGGCTGGTGGAAAAGGCTCTAGCAGATGCCGGAGTCGCCATGACCGAAATTGAAGCATTTGCCGCGACGACCGGACCGGGGCTTGCTTCTTCGTTGTTGATCGGCAGCACGGCGGCCAAGGGCATGGCCTGTGCGCTGGGACGTCCGTTTCTCGGCATCAATCATCTGGAAGGGCACTTGCTCTCGCCGTTTCTCGATCAGACTTCGGTGCCGCCGCACGTCGCGCTGATCGTCTCCGGCGGTCATACGCTGCTGCTCGATGTCGAGGGCCCCGGGCGCTACCGCAAACTCGGCGGCACCCGCGATGACGCCGCCGGTGAGGCCTACGATAAGGTGGGGAAAATGCTCGGACTGGCCTACCCCGGCGGGCCGGAAATCGAAAAAGCCGCCCGCAGCGGAAATCCGCAGACCTATGATTTCCCCCGCTCGATGCTGCACGATCCGCACCTCGATTTCTCGTTCTCCGGCCTCAAAACGGCGGTGCTTTACACGCTCCAGAAGGAAAAAGGCCAGCTCCCCGTGGCGGATCTCGCCGCTTCATTTCAGCAAGCCGTGATCGAGATCCTTGTCCGCAAGACCTTGCGTGCTGCTAGGGAAACCGGACGCCGCCGCATCGCGCTGTCCGGTGGCGTCAGTCTCAACCAAGCCTTGCGGGGTGCTTTCCAGCAAGCGGGAGCCGAGCATGGATTGGAAATTTGCGTCGCCCCGCCGGTCCTTTGCACGGACAATGCAGCGATGATCGCCTTCGCCGCATTGCTGCGCCATCTAGCCGGGGAGAGTTCGCGCTTGGACGACGATATCCACCCGAATTTACCGCTGGTCTAAGCCCGCCTCCTGTGGTTTGAAAGTGTGAGAATGATCTACAAGACATTGGTTTTCGATTTCGACGGCACCATCGCCGACACCCTGGGTGAGACCCGTCTGATTTTCAACAAGCTGGCCCCGGACTACGGCATCCGGCAGGTGGCCGAGCACGAACTCGACCACCTCCGCCACCTCTCGCTCAAGGACCTGCTCGAGCACCTCAGCATTCCGAAGCGCCGCGTCCCGGCGCTCATCTCCCGCGGCACCTTGATGATGCGGGGAAATATCACCCAGCTCCGACTCATCGAGGGCATGCCCGAGGTCCTGGTAGAGTTGCGCCGTCACGTGAGCCGCTTCGGCATCCTCACCTCGAACGCCACCGAGAACGTCGATCTCTTCCTCCGCAACCACGGGCTGCGCGAGCAGTTCGACTTCATTTCCTCCACCTCCAAGCTCACCGGTAAGGCCAAGCACCTGCGCGCCATCCGCAAGACGTTTTCGCTAGAGAGCGAGGAGCTGCTCTACATCGGCGACGAGTTGCGCGATGTGAAAGCCTCGCAGAAAGCCGGCATCCCCATCGCCGCCGTCACCTGGGGATTCAATTCCCGCCAGTCTCTGGCCGCTTCCAAGCCGAACCACCTGTTCGACCGCCCGGCAGATTTCCTCAGCCTGTTGGAGCCGTCCGAGTGAAATCGGCGTGTTGACAGCGGTGGCGGGAGCTGGGCAACCTCCGACCATGTCGGATGAGCAAACGTTGAGAAAAACCGGAGAAGCGGCCGAGGCCGAGCCACACGAGAGCATCCCCGCCGGATCTGCCTCGAAGAGCAATCTCCCACCTGCCGTGGCGCTCGCGTTTGTCATCATCGCCTTGCTCGGCGTGCTCATCGTGATGGTGCTCAAAAACAGCAATTTCCTGAAATCCACCTCCACCGCCGATCTCTCCGCCCTCCAGGCGGAAGCCAATGCCCTGCGCTCCGAGTATAACAACCAGCGGATCGCCATGGGGCTGCGGCCCATCGAGGGCACTTCGGAACCCATCGAGGAAATCGCCGGCCGCGTGAAGAAGGATGCGGATTCACTCGTCGCTCTGGCAGGTAGCTATCAGAAAATGCTGTCCGAGAAGGACCATGAACTCACCGCCCGGAATGCGGAAATCCTGCGCTCGGAAAAACTCCGCGCCGCGCTCACGGCGGACAATACCCGGCTGCAGACCGATTTGCAGCGCGCCTTGGTCGGTGCGTCCGACATGGATCTTCTCCGCCGCGATCTCATCGATTTAAAATCCCAGCGCGACGCGCTTTCCGCCGAACTCAAGGAAGTCCGCGAGAAGATGCGCACCATGAGCGCGGGCGTCTCCGCAGACGACTATGCCGACCTCCAGCGCCGCTTCGAGGAAACCCTCCGCGCCAAGGAATTTTTCGAGGCCCGCGTGAGGGACTTGGAAGGGGACCTGAACAACGCCCGGCTCTTCGCCCGCTCCGAAAACGAACTCGTCCCAGCGGCGGTCGAGTTGTTCCGCAGCCTCCGCAAGCTGCAGGGCAAGACCGATTCTGAAATCTCCTCCGCTTACAGCGCCTTGGGTGTTAGCCTCGGGGCGAACGTCGTGCAAACGCTCGGTTTCGCCACCGGTTCCAGCGTCCTAACTCCTGCCGATGATGCGGTGATCCGTGGCTTGGTCGATGGAATCCCGGACGGTGATCTGCTGCTCGCCGTCGGCTATGCGTCCGAGACGGGGAATGTCGATGCGAACCAGACTCTCTCCTCGGACCGGGCCACCGCCGCCGCCCAGTTGATCACGAATATCAAGCGCCCCGGCCAGCTTACCCAAGCGGTCTATCTGGGTCAGACGAGCCGTTTCAGCAGCCGCATCCCGGAGCGGAACCAGATCGTGGAGCTGTGGCACATCCGGAAAAAGTGATGGATCGCCGGAGGATTTCCGCCTCGAGATCTCAGTTCCAGCGCTGAAATGAAGACCTGCATGAAACGGCTTCCCGTGACTCTGCTGGCGCTCGTTTTCTCGCTGCCTGCCACGGCAAGCGCCCACGAAGCTTCGGGCGGTGTGGGTGGGTTGGTGAGCGGTTTCTCCCATCCGTTAGGTGGATTGGATCACATCGTCGCCATGGTCGCGGTGGGTCTGTGGGGGGCGATCCTCGGCGGGCGTGCGATGTGGATGCTGCCGGTGGTGTTTCCCGTGGTGATGGCTCTCGGCGGGGCCTTGGGCGTGGTCGGGGTCCAGCTCCCCGGCGTGGAAATGGGCATCGCTCTATCAGGCGTCGTGCTTGGGGGCATGGTGGCGTTGGCCGCGCGGCCGCCGCTCTGGATTGCCGCCGGGCTGGTGGGAATTTTCGCCATTTTCCACGGTCACGCACACGGCACGGAACTCCCGGATGCCGCCGACCCGCTCACTTATGCGATCGGATTTGTCATCGCCACCGGGCTGCTTCATCTCGGTGGCATCGCCTTCGGTCTCCTCACCCGATGGCCGTGGGGCGGGACATTGATCCGGGTGGGTGGTGCGACCATCGCGCTCGTCGGCCTTGGGTTTCTCACGAAAAGTTTGTGAACTCGAAATCACTCAGGCCGTGCCCGGCTACCCGCAGAAACGTTGCGGGTATGTTCCTGCTACCGCTTCCGGAGACCCTTGCCCACTTGATGGTGGAAGGTGCCAGCGAGGTGGCGAACGGGGCGCTTCATCCTTTGATGACGCCCGCGCACCTGCTGGTCATTCTCAGTCTCGGACTGCTGCTAGGCCAGCGGACCCCGCTCGATTTGAAGACTCCCTTCCGCATCTTCGCCCCGGTTTCGGCTGCCGCCTTGCTGTGGACTCTCAGCGGGCGGGTGGGGGAGCTCGGCCAACCACTGCTCATCGGCATCGCCCTCATCACAGCAGTTCTGGTCACCTTGGAAATGAAAATTCCCGCCTGGCTCCGCGGCTTGCTCTGCGGCGCGGCGGCGGTGGCCATCGGCTTGGACTCTGCCGTGGACAGTGGCTCCACCGTGAGCATGCTCAAGACCTTGGCCGGCACTTGGTTGAGCCTGAATGCAGCGGTCTTCTACCTCGCCGTGTGTGCCTCGAATGCGGAAGACCGGAAATGGGCGCGCGTCGGCATCCGCGTGCTCGGTTCCTGGATCATCGCCATCGCCCTGATGGTGCTGGCCTTTTCCCTGCGGAAATCCTCCTGAGCCGAGCACTCAGTGGGTGGTAAAAATTTTCCACGCCGCGAACAGAGTCGTGGCACCGAGCACCCCCAATGCGGCACTTCCCGTCACCCGGTCGATGAGGTTGGACCGGGGGCGTTCCGGCGAAGCTGATGCTGGGAAAACGATGGCCGCGTAGATCATGCCTGCCAGCAATCCTCCGGCGTGAGCCGCATTGTCGATGAAGCGGTAGCCGATGAGGCCGATCACCGCCGTGAGAACGACTCCTGCGGCAA
>JBOFET010000540.1:0-10757 GCA_051648225.1 Luteolibacter sp. | reverse complement strand
AGCATCATGCCCGGCAGATGCGGTTTCTGACGGAATCCTAATCGACCGCGTGTGGGCCGGTCACCCCGTGAACTTCGGACTCCTAACCGAGCGCGACCACCAATTCATCGCCTACTACGATTCGGAACGCCGCTTGACGGTGAAGGGCCGCAAACTCCACTCCACCGACTGGACAAGCGTGCAGCCCGGAGGAATCGAGGTCGCCCGGCGCAACCGCATGTCCAACGTGACCGGCTGGGACAGTCATAATTATCTAACCCTCGCGCTGGATCGGGACGGTTGCCTGCATCTGTCAGGAAACATGCACGCGGACCCATTGGTTTACTACCGGACCACACGCCCCTTTGATCTAACGACGCTGAAGAGGATCGACCACATGACCGGAGAAAACGAGAAAACCACGACCTACCCGAACTTTTTCACCAATGACGCCGGTGATTTGCTTTTCCGCTACCGGGATGGCGGCAGCGGCAATGGCAGCGATTTTTATAACGTCTATGATTCGGAAAAACAGGAGTGGAAGCGCTTGTTCGAGGGTCCTCTCTTGGACGGCGAGGGTGAACGAAGCGCCTACAGCTCCGGGCCACAACGAGGACCCGACGGTCTTTTTCACCTGATTTGGATGTGGCGCGAAACTCCTGACGCGATGACTAATCATACCCTGTCCTACGCCCGCAGCAGCGATTTGATCCATTGGGAAACCAGTTCCGGCAAGCCGCTCACCCGCCCGATCCAACTGACACACGCGGACGTGATCGATCCGGCCAAACCGGGTGACGGCCTCATCAACAGCGCCCACACTCTGGGCTTTGACCATGAAAAGCATCCAGTAGCTCTCTATCATCGATTCGACAACGTGGGGAAATCCCAAGCGTTCGTCGCCCGTCCGGATCAGCAAGGTCACTGGGTGTCCAAGCAGATCAGTGATTGGAACTTCCGTTGGGATTTTTCCGGTCGCGGTTCACAAGGCAGGCAAATCACACTCGGCGCACCCTCGCTGGCAGATGATGGAAATTTAACCGCCAGTTTCTCTACGAACGCCGCGGGTTCGGGCCAGTGGCTTCTCGATGGCACCTCGCTGGAACTCATCGACATCCTTCCTGCATCCGATTTCGCACTGCCCAAAGCCCTTGAAACGCCCACTGGCACATTTCCCGGACTCGGCGTCCGCACCAGGGTCTCGCAAGGCGACAAAGACCGTTGGGTGCTGCGGTGGGAAACTCTGGGACCCAACCGGGATTTGGAATACCGCGAAGCACCGCCGCCGTCCGAGTTGCGTCTCTATCAATTCCCTGGCGGCAAGGCCGGACAGGATTCGTATCCCGTAAATGATCCCAAAATCCAATCCAACTAACCGATGAAATCATGGTTTCTCCTTCTGCCTTTGTTCATCGTCGCATGCGCCGGACTGGCCGCAGCGCGAGCAGATAAACCGAACATCCTCATGATCGTCGCCGATGACATGGGGTTCTCCGATGTCGGTTGCTACGGCGGTGAGATCCAAACGCCGAATCTCGACAAACTGGCGGAGAACGGGCTGCGCTACACCCAGTTTTACAATACCTCGCGCTGCTGGTCGTCCCGCGCGTCCCTTCTCACTGGTCACTACCCCCAGGCAATCCGCCGGGACCTCCTACCAGAAGTGAACCGCGGGGAATATGGGATGTTAGGCGTGAGCAGCGGAGCAAACGGCGTGCGCCCGCGCTGGGCTCAAATGCTGCCCGCCTATCTGAAGCCACTGGGCTACCGTTCCTATCATTCCGGCAAGTGGCACATGGACGGCGAACGCCTGCCTGCGGGGTTTGACCGATCCTACTCGCTCGAGGACCACAACCGGTTCTTCAACCCGCAGAGCCATTTCGAAGACGACGTGAAATTGCCGCCCGTGGCGCCGGACAGCGGCTATTTCGCGACCACGTTCACTGCGGATCACGCGATCAAATGCCTCAAGGACCACTCCGAAAAATTTCCGAACAAGCCATTCTTCGAATACCTCGCCTTCACCGCACCGCACTTTCCGCTGCATGCCTTGCCGGAGGACATCGCCATTTACAAGAACCGCTATCAGGTCGGCTGGGATGCCATCCGGAAGGAGCGCCTCGCGCGCATGGAGAAGCTGGGCATCGTCAATTGCGAACTGTCCCCCCTCGAATCCGAGACAGCTCCCCGTTGGAATCTATCCGATGAAGAGCAACACCAGAAGATCAGCGCGAACGAAGTCGGCCACGCCGTTCCTTGGGACAGTCTGACGCCGGGTCAAAAGGATTTCCAAGCCACCAAAATGGCGATTCACGCCGCGATGATCCACCGCATGGACATCGAAATCGGCCGCGTGCTTGAGCAACTCAGGGCGATGGGCACGCTCGAAAACACCCTGATCATGTTCGTTTCCGACAACGGGGCAAGTGCCGAGCAGATCCTTCGCGGCGATGGCCATGACCCGTCCGCGCCGATGGGTTCGGCGAAATCCTATCTTTGCTTGGGCCCGGGCTGGTCAACCGCTTCTAACACACCATTCCGCCTGCACAAGTCGTGGTCCCACGAGGGTGGCATCACCACTCCGTTGATCGTGCACTGGCCCGCCGGAATCTCGGCGACTGGCGGGCTGCGCCACGATCCCGGGCATGTGATCGATCTGCTGCCAACGGCACTCGAAATTACCGGCGCGACCCGCCCGGCTGAAGTGGCCGGATTGACGGTTCCTGCCCTGCCTGGAAAAAGCCTCACAACGTCGTTCACCAAAGACGGCACTTCGAAACGCGATCCACTCTGGTTCTATCATGACGGCCATCGCGCCATCCGCGACGGCGATTGGAAACTCGTCGGAAAATCCGGTGAACCGTGGGAACTCTACAATCTGCGCACGGATCGCAGTGAGACTAACGATGTGGCGGCGAGTCATCCTGAAAAAGTGAAGGAACTCGAACGCACCTGGCAGGATCAGGCGACTGCGCTTCGTCACCTTTCCGCCCAAGACCCACCTGTCAAGAAGGCAGGACCGGCCGTCGATCCGAACGCCACGCCCGAAAAAAAGGCGAACCATCTAACCATCACTGCCAGCAAGCTGAAACTGAAACCCGGCATGGGGGACGAATACAAAAAACGCCACGACGCCATCTGGCCGGAGCTCGCCAAGGCTATCCGCGATGCCGGCATCCGTGATTTCTCCATCTTCCTCGACGAGGAAACCGAAACCTTGTTTTCCATCCAGAAAGTCACTCCGGATAACACCGTCGCAGAGCTGCGTAAGACCGACCTGATGAAGAAATGGTGGGCGCATATGGCAGATATCATGCTTGTGAATCCAGACAACTCGCCCGTCCGCGTGCCATTAAAGGAAGTCTTCCATCAGGACTGAAGTCAGATCACCCCTTTTTCATGAAACAACCTTCACTCGCATTCATTCTTCCACTCTTTGCCCTAATCGGCTGCTGTCTCGCCGCGCCGGTGCACCTCGTCGATGAGCCACCCGTCTCGATCAAACAGGTGAACCCTAACGTGATTCTCATCGACTTCGGGCGGGTTGCATTCGGTAACATCCAACTGACACCACCCGTGAATACCGCCCGGCAGGTGACCGTGCATTTTGGCGAGGACCTGCAAGACGGGCGCATCAACCGGGTGCCACCGGGCAGCGTGCGCTACGCCAGGGCCCACATTGACCTCCAGGGGTTTTCCCCCATTCTCACCGCACCCCCTGCCGACAAACGCAACACACAGAACGACACTCCGAACACTCCTCCTGCGGTAACCACCCCGCCGGAATGGGGCGTGGTCCTGCCATTTCGCTGGGTGGAGATCGAGGGTTGGCCGGGTGAACTCCAGCCTCAATACATCGTCCGCAAGTCAGCTTTTGCCAGCACTTGGGATGACAAAGCCGCCAGCTTCGAGAGCTCGGACCCGACTCTCAACCGTATCTGGGAACTCTGTCGCTACTCGATCAAGGCGACCACCTTCGCCGGCGTTTATGTCGATGGCGACCGCGAGCGTATTCCTTATGAAGCGGATGCCTATCTCAACCAGATCAGCCACTATACCACCGACTACGATATACAAATGGCGCGCGACACCTTCGACCATCTGATGAAATATCCCACCTGGCCTACGGAATGGGCCTTTCATATGATCTTCATGGCCTATGCCGACTATCGACACACGGGTGACACCCAGTGGCTTTCCGCCCGCTATGAATCGCTCAAACCAAAGCTTCTTCTGGATCGTGCCCGTGACGACGGGCTGATCACAAGCAGCGCGAAGCACATCAAAAAACTCGACCTTGTGGACTGGCCCTCGAAGGAACGTGATGGCTATGTCTTCAAGCCCGTCAACACCGTCGTCAATGCCTTCCACATCCGGGCTCTCGGGATGATGGCGGAAATCGCGGCTGCCCTTGGTAAGGACGAAGAGTCCGCCGAGTTCACCACCAACGCAGCCAAGGCTAACACCGCATTTCAACAGTTGCTCTTCGATCCCGCTGCGGGAGCCTACCGCGATGGCGAGGGCACCGACCACCTGTCCCAACACGCGAGCCTCTTCCCGCTGGCCTTCGGGCTGGTTCCCGCCGAGCATATCCCTGCCGTGGTTGACGCCGTGCAAAGACGCGGCATGGCATGCTCGGTCTATGCCGCGCAATACCTGATGGAAGGACTCTTTATCAACGACGCCGGGACCCGGGCGCTGGAACTCATCACCGCACCCACCGACCGCAGTTGGCGGCACATGGTGGATAGTGGCACCACCATCACCTGGGAGGCTTGGGATCAAAAATACAAATCCAACCAGGACTGGAACCACGCTTGGGGGGCTGCACCCGCCAACTTGCTGCCGCGTTTCCTCCTCGGTGCGGAGCCGCTCACCGCCGGATGGAAGCAGGCACGGATCCGCCCGCAGACGGGTACGCTCTCCTTCGCCAAAGGCAGAATTCCCACCCCTCGCGGGCCGATCGAAGTGGATTGGGAAAACGAAACCACTTTCCGAATGAAGCTCAACTTGCCCGAAGGAATTGCCGCCCAGTTAGACCTACCAGCCTCTTCCTCTTCAAAGAGCGTTCTGATCAACGGTAAACCTTCGCCGGCCAAGCGCGTCGGAGCAAGATGGCATGTGGACACGACCGTCACCGGAGTCGCCCACGTGGTGGTGGAATAAGATACGGAGACCGCGTTACTTGCCATCCACGGTCGCACCTGAGACAAAGATCATCGCATCATGGTTTACCAAGCTCTTGCCGAGATACATTCCCCAGCGAAAACCCGTCTGGCCCTCGGGCCTTGCATACGAACCGGCTCCGACCTTCTTACCATCTAGAAAAACCTCGTAGTCCTGCCCATTGTCCCTCACCCGGATGTGGAAAGGCTTTTCCACCATGCCAGTCGCGATCACTTGATCCTTCGCCCGGCGGTGATTCAGAATGATATCACCTTTGGCATTCATATTGATTTGTACTGACCAATCGTTGACGTTGTTTTTCGCTTGGAAAATCGCCGCGCCATGCGGTTTCACGATCGTGTAGGTTCCACTCCACTCGTGCCAATCACCGCGTTTCCAACTCACATTGCTGAAGGCTTCGATCCGCGCTGCATTCCCCCGCGCGTTCCGCACATTCGTCTCGCCTTTGAATAATCTGAAAACCTGCGTGCTACCATCCTCCTGATACCACCGCGACCACTTTCCAAAATCACCACGTGGAATCACACTGCTTCCCAAAGTATGAATTTTGATCGTCTTTGAAACCGGACGCTTCGCCTCAGGCGTGACTTCTACCCGCTCATTCTCCGCGTTAATGATCGACCCTCGCACACCGATTTTAGATTCCTTCCCTTTCGGCAAATTGCCGCTCTTCATGACTTCCTCGAATGAGGGATCACTACCTTCCTGAGTAAACAAAGGTTCGCAAAATCCTATCTGTATGGGAACGAGGCAACCGAGGAATAACAGGTAATTTCCTTTCATGACAGGTGACATCATAACGTAGGTGCCGACCGTCATTTCAACTTAAAACCAAGTTTCAGCCACCCCCCAACCGGGTGTGATCATCCCCCGTTCGGGTGATCAGCCATTTGAAATGGTGCGCGCGACAGGACTCGAACCTGAACAGGGTTGCCCCCACTAGAACCTGAATCTAGCGCGTCTACCAATTCCGCCACGCGCGCACATCATCGATTGGTCGCGGAAAAACCACCATGCCCGCTGGAGGATTGCAACCCCGTTTTCTTAAACTTTCCGGCATGAGCATTTCGCTTCCTTTCGTGATTGGTTTTCAGCGTTGCCAAACCGCCCGCACCTCAACCACCGTCCCGCTATGCAAAAGGCCACGCCGCTCGTTCTTATCCTCATCCTCGCGATTGCCGCGACTCTCCTCTCGCTGCGTTCTCAAAAGCAGCCAATCACCCACTTACCCACCGCGACGAAGCGGGTTGAGGCCCCCACCCCCCCGGCTCCGATTCCACCGCCGCAGCCCGAGGCGGTCAAAGTAACCGCCACCCCGTGGCCACAGGCGGCATCTGATATCGCACCCGACCAGGCCGCCATTTTCGGCACCCTCGACAACGGACTCCGCTACATCATCTACCCGAATTCCGAGCCACCCAAGCGAGTCTCCCTCCGCCTGCACATCGCCGCCGGCTCCCTCATGGAAGCGGACGACCAGCGCGGCCTCGCCCATTTCCTCGAACACATGGTCTTCAACGGCTCGAAATCCTACTCCGCTGCCGATCTGATTCCCAAAATGCAGCGCCTTGGCATCTCCTTCGGTGCCCATGCCAACGCTTACACCTCCTTCGACGAGACCGTTTACATGCTCGATCTGCCCGATCTCTCGCCCGAGACCCTCAAGCTTGGCTTCACGGTGATGCGGGATTTTGGCGACGGCGCACTTCTCGCCACCGAGGAAATCGAGCGGGAGCGCGGAGTGATCCTGTCGGAAAAAATCAGCCGGGACTCCGTCGGCAGCCGCATCATGGAGCAGCAATTCGCAGAAATCCTACCCGACTCACTCATCACCCGGCGCTTTCCCATCGGCACCGAAGAGGTCATCAAATCCGCTCCACGCGAACGCTTTACCGACCTTTACTCCCGCTTCTACACGCCCCAGCGGATGACTTTCATCGTCGTCGGCGACATCGATCCCGTGGAAATGCAAAGCACCATCCAGGAGACTTTCGCATCCATGACCAACCCGGCCGCCCCCGGAGAAAACCAAGATCTCGGGCGTATCAATCAACCCGAAGGCGTCGAGGCTGCCGTATTCGCCGATAAAGAACTCACCTCCACCGACGTGTCACTCACCTTGGTCCGCCCCTATCAGCCCAAGCCGGACACCGCAGCCACCCGCACCAAGCGGACCACCCTCGGCATCGCCCACTCCATCATCGGCCGTCGCTTCGACCGGCTTTCCAAGGTCGAGGGTTCCGCCATCGCCTCAGGGTCCGCCTCCTATAACAATCTCTTCAATCACATCGAGTTAGGCTCCTTCGACGTCACCGCAGCGGACGACCGCTGGCAGGAGGCCGTGCCCGTAATGGAGCAGGAATTCCGCCGCGCACTCGATCATGGTTTCACCGAGGCCGAGCTGGCCGAAGCCAAGTCCAACTTGCTCAACGCCTACGAGCAACATGTCAAACAAAAGGCCACCCGCAAGTCAGATGGCATCGCCACCGTCCTCGCCCGCTCCATCAACGACAACACCGTCTTCTCCGACCCCGCCACCGACCTCGCACTCGCCAAGGCAGCCCTCGACTCCATCACTGTGGCATCCGTCCACGCCGCATTCAGAACCTTCTGGGACGCACCCGGCTACCACCTCATTCTCACCGCCAAGGACAAGCCGGAAAACGCCCAACAAGACCTGGCCGCCCTCTTCGAAGAATCTCGCGGCAAGCCGGTCGAAGCTCCCGCGCAGCGCGAGACCGTCCCTTTCGGCTACACCGACTTCGGCAAGCCGGGCACCATCGTTTCCCGCAAGGAAGTCGCCGATCTCGGCACCACCCAGCTCGTGCTCTCCAACCAGGTGCGCATCAATCTCAAGCCCACTGATTTCGAAAAAGGAAAAATCCGCCTGCTCGCCCGCGTCGGTTCTGGCAAACTCACCCAGCCCAAGGACATGCCCATGCTGGACGCCTTCGCCGCTGCAGTCTTCGAAGGCGGTGGCCTCGGCAAGCACTCGAGCGATGAACTCCAGCAAATCCTCGCCGGTAAAAACGTCGCCAGCACCCTCGCCATCGGTGATGACGCCTTCACCCTCACCGGAGCCACCACCCCAGCGGATTTCACCACTCAAGTCCGCCTCATGGTCGCCTCCCTCACCGATCCCGGCTACCGCGAAGAAGCGCTCTGGCAGTTCCAAAAAGCCGCCCCCATGATGTATCAGCAGCTCAAGCACTCCCCCGCCGGACCCCAGCAGGAAATGGAATCCTGGCTCCACGGCGGCGACTCCCGTTTCACCATCGCTCCTCCCGAGAAGCTCGCCTCCTACACGATCTCCGATGCGAAAAAGTGGCTCACCCCCGAGCTCACCCAAGGCTATCTCGAACTCACCATCGTCGGAGATTTTGAAATCGAGCAAATCCTCCCCGACCTGCTCGCCACCTTCGGAGCCCTTCCCCCTCGCGCCGCTGCTCCGCCCCCGCTGCCGGACGCGCGTAGGGTCAAGCTCCCTAACGCACCCGCCGCCAAGACCTTCACCTACGACTCCAAGGTCTCTCAAGCCATCGCCTCCACCCTTTGGAAAACCGTCGGCATCCGCGGCAATCAAAAGGAATTCCGCCGCCTCAACCTCCTCGGCGAAATCTTCGGCGACCGCCTCCGCGAGGAAATCCGCGAAAAACTCGGAGCTTCCTACAGCCCCAACGCCGGTGCCTCCGGATCCGATGCCCTCGAAGGCGTCGGCTACCTCATCGGCCAGAGCATCGGAAAACCCGAGGACCTCGACCTCCTCCTCAAAACCATGCGCGAACTCGCCGATGAACTCGCCACGAACGGCGCAACTGCCGACGAACTCGACCGCGCCCTCAAGCCCACCCTCGGCCAGCTCGAAAAATCACTCCGCGACAATACCTACTGGCTCGCCACCGTCCTCAGCCAGTCCCAGTCCGACCCCAAGCGTCTTGACCTCGCCCGCACTCGCGATGCCGACTACCGCTCCATCACCCTCGAAGAAATCAACGCCCTCGCCAAAAAATACCTCAAAGCCGAGAACGCCATGCTCATCTCGATCAAGCCCGCCGGTTAGTTTCTTTCGCTCGTCGTCCCACCTTCAGGCCGATTCTCGCTTCTTCTGGAAGAAACCGCCATGCGAGTCGCCATCGTCCACTACCATCTCGCACCCGGCGGCGTCACCACCGTCATCGAGTCCGCCTCAAAGGCCCTGACAAGCGCCGGCATCCCCCACGTCATCCTCACCGGAGAGCCCTCGCCCCAGACCGTTGCCCGGGCGTCCCACCCGGAGCCAATCGCCGCCCTAGGCTACCTCCCGGATCCCGGGACCCACACCCCTGCAGAACTCGTCACAAGCCTCCGGACCGCCGCTACACAAGCTCTCGGCGCACCACCCGACATCTGGCATTTTCACAACCACTCTCTCGGGAAAAACGTCCTCCTTCCCGAAGTCATCGCCCGCCTCGCCGCCGCCGGTGAGCGCCTCGTCCTGCAAATCCACGACCTTGCCGAAGACGGCCGCCCCGCGAACTACCCGCTCATCACCAGCCACGCCACACTCTATCCATTTTCCCCACGCATCCACTACGCCTTCCTCAATTCCCGCGACCTCCACACCTTCACCGACGCCGGGCTGCCTCTGGAAAACGCCACCCTTCTCCCCAATTCCATCCCCCTTCCGCCTTCCCCCCTCCCCGTCGCCGGTTCTTCACCCACCATCCTCTTCGCTCCCATCCGCGGCATCCGCCGGAAAAACCTTGGCGAGCTTGTCTTCCTCTCCACCCTAGCCCCGCCGCACACCTGGTTCGCCATCAGCCGCACCCCTCTCCATCCCGCCGCCGTGCCCATCCACGAGCATTGGCGGAAATTCGCCGCCCGCGCTGGCCTCCCCATCGAGTTCGCCGTCACCGGACGCCTTGCCCCCGCCGCCGGTGCCACCAGCAGTTTCGAATCCTGGATCGCAAGCGCCACCCACTTCGTCACCACCTCCGTCGCCGAGGGATTTGGCATGCCCTTCCTCGAAGCCGCCGCCCACCGCAAGCCCCTGCTCGGGAGAAACCTACCCCACCTCACTGCCAGGCACGCCCGCCACGGCATCCATACCGGCCACCTCTACGACCGTCTGCTCGTCCCCGCCAGCTGGGTCGATCTCACCCTGCTCCGTGACGAACTCACCACCAACCTCGAGCGCACCTTCCGCGCCTACCACCGCCCGCTCTCCCAGGAATTTATCGATTCCACCTTCACCCAACTATGTCAGGGCGAGTGGCTCGACTTTGGAAATCTCCCGGAACCGCTCCAGCAGGGAATCATCGAGCGCTTCCGCTCAGATCCCGCCCATCGCACAGTGCCCTTGGTTGAAATCGATGGCACCACCCGGCCCGCTGCGGAATGGCTCGCCACCACCCTCGCGGACCGCAGCCCCACCACCACCCCCGACCAGCTCACCCCCTACTCGCTCGCAAGCTATCAGCAGGCTCTCAGCACGCTCTATCGAAAGCTAACTCTCCAGCCCGCCGCCCCCGTTTCCCACCTTTCCCCGGAGCGCATCCTCAGCGCCCACCTCACCCCCGACCGTTTTCACTTCCTGCTCACCGCCCTCAAGC
>JBOFET010000539.1:0-12553 GCA_051648225.1 Luteolibacter sp. | reverse complement strand
GCATTACCCGACGCGAGGAAAGGATTAGACCTTTCCGATTGGCAGCGCAAGCGGTGTCTTTTGAAATCTGGGATCAAGGCGCAACGGGAATTGCCTTGGCCCTCGGCGGTGCGAGCAGGATTTCGTTTTCCGTCCCGGGTGGTTCGGTGAATTTCATGCTCTCCCAGCGCGTCGCTTTCAACGGCCCGGAGCCATGAAACTGAAACAGCCCGGAAAACGGCCGCAGCGGTCGGGTGAGGATGCCTAACAAGCCTCGGGCATTCAGACGCATAGTCATATCAAGCGTCTGCTGCTTCATGTCCACCGAGCCGTTTCCCGCGAAGTTGAGCGAGCTGGTGGATGTCTGGAAATCCTTGCTGCTCAGGATACCATCTTTGACTTCAAAGGTGCAGAACGCATCCTTGGCACGCTGGATGCCGGCGTTGTCATCATTCAACACGCCGCCGACGAGGGGGGTGAGCGGGCCGAACATGGGGACGGAAAAAAGCTCCGCATCTTCGAGGGCGAGCAGACCGCTCCCCGCCATGCTTTCGACCTTGTTGTCATTCAGGGAGAAGCGGATCCGCCCGGTGACATCGCCGCCGCCTTTCATTTGGAATCCGTAGGTGGATGCGAGGTCGGGGATGGAAAGTTTGGTCCAGTTCAATTCTCCTTCCAGACGCCCCTTGCCCAAATACGAAATTTCCCCGGCGACCGGGCCGTCGAATGCGTCGAGCCTGAGATCCCGGATAAGGACCCGTTCTCCCTGGATGGTGACGCGGGCGCTGGGGTTTCCCAGTGTCACGTTTGCACCGAGGAAAACGTAGTCTGCGGATTGGTCCGAGCTGAAGGAAACGTCGAGGTCCGTCCGTCCTTGCGGCGTGACGTCCACCACGCCGGACGCCCTCATTTCCGGCGGCTGGTGAAAGCGGTATTGCTCCAGCGAGTCTGCCACCTTCGGCGCGAAAAAGCGGACCATCGGCGCAGCCCATATTTCACCCCTGACGTCCTCGACATGGACGACTTTCGCGCGGGCGTCGAAGCGGATCCTGCCGACGCTCGCGGTGCCTGTCTCCGCTCCGCTGAAGGTTTTGTGAAGCCCGTAGTTCGAGTAGTTGAAGACCACGGTGCCTTCGTGAAAGTCGAGCTCGTGGTGGTTGAGAGAAAATTTGCAACCCGCCGAATTCACCGGGACTCCCCGGTAATTGAGATTTTTGACACTGCCAGAGCCGGTGTAGGCCCATGCGAAGCGGTTGGTGATGTCGAATCCACCTGCCAGCGACAGGTCCACTGCGGCGTTTTCCCGTTCGCTGAGGTCGTTGAGCACTTTCTCCAGCGGCTGCCCGACGAAAAACGGTCGGTAAACAGGAACCGGTAACGTGGTGTGAAGCTCCAGCCGGACCAAGGGCCACTCGATGATCGCCTTCCCCGCCGCTTTTCCATCCGGCCGGACCAGTTGGAGATCGCGCAGGTAGGTGCGGTCCTTCCGCCATGAAAAGGCGAAATCCACGGCGTCGAACGGCACACTGCGGAGTTTTACCGCCTCGCAGCGGACGTGGCCGGTCATCTGGATTTGTGGTTGATTCGACTCGTCCAACTGGAACTCCCCTTCGGCACTGAGTGCTTGCTTGCCCGAAATCTGGACGCTGCTCAACGCGGGCATTCCCAGCCAGGCGGTCAGCAAAGACGGGATTTCCAACGAAGAAACCACGTCGAAGCGGCCCTCCTTGGCCATGAGGTTGTAGTCGATGTGGCCTTGAAATCGTCCACGGCGGTCACTCGCCCGCAACGACGTGATGGTCAGAACGTCGCCGGTCATGTCCGCTTCCCCGCTGACTTCGTCGAGGCGGTGGCCGTTTTTCTCCATGTCCCGCACTTCGAGGGAAAGCTTGGCGGTGATGGACGAGCGGTCGTTGACGTCGCCCTCGATGGTGAAATGGATCGCTGGGGGATGATTCTCATCAAAACTCCATTTTTCCAGCTCGCCGATGACGCGGGCGAGGAGTTGGCGGCGTTTTCCGATGTTCGGGTCGTCCGCTTGGCTCTTGCCGTCGCTCTGATAGCCGATCAACCGCGCGTTCACGGAGACTTCGATGCCGGCGATTTTTCCCCTCGCACCTCGGATTTCCAAGCGCCGCTCGCCCGGCATGTAGATCGCCCCGCTGGCGTCGCTGATGTGGAGCGTTTCGGAATCAGGATTGTCCGGATCCACGGGGAGGATCATCCTGGCGTGGTTGAGTTCGACCTTGTTCAGGTGGACCATTCCGCGGGCGAGCTTGGTTTTGTCGAAGTCGAGGACGACGGCTTCCAACCGGGAGATTTCTCGGCGGTGCGAGGGTTCTGAGAAGACCCGGACATCGGTGGCGACGACGCCCCGGAATGGCGTGTAGCTCAGGCTGCCGATCTTGATATAGGCCCCTTGTTTCGCCACTTCCTGCTCGATGGTGGCTCGCCAAGGGCCGGGCAGCCCGGTGTGGTTTGCCCACCACAGCCCGGTTACCGCTGCGATCGCCGCCACGAAGGTCAGCAAAAATCCCAGCGAGCGAAGGTTGCGGGTGAGGTGGAGACGATACATGCGAAACTCCCGTCAATTTTAAAGGCCGGAATGCGAAAAGCAACTCAGGGGATGATGCCCGCCTCGCGAAATGAATAGTAGGATGCCCTTCCCGGAAAGGGGCGACCGATGATGACGTGGTCGAGAAACCGCACCTGCATGAGCTCGGACACCTCCACGAGGCGGCGGGTGACCACCTCATCCGAGCGGCTTGGACTGGGGTCGCCCGAGGGGTGATTGTGGACGAGCACGAAGCCATACGCGCCGCGGGTGATCACCGGGCGGAGGATTTCCCGTGGGTGGGCGTTCGACTCGCTCACGGTGCCGACCGAGACCACGTCGGTGCCCATGTGCCTCAGCCGACTGTCTAACACAGCGACGATCACCTGCTCTTGCGTCAAATGGCGGAGCTGGGGGCCGAAGAAATCGCTGATGAGCTGCGGGGTATCGAGCGGGGTCTCCTGCAACTGTTCGCGGGCGACGCGGGTGCCGAGTTCGAAGGCGGCAGCGAGTTTGGAGGCTTTGGCAAGGCCGAGACCCTTGACCTTGGACAGCTCGCCGACGGGCAACCCGCCGAGAGCGCCCATCGAGCCGTAGCGGGCGATCAGGTCACGCCCGATGTCGATCGCACTGCGGCCTTTCGTCCCGGTGGAAATGAAAAGTGCCATCAGCTCGGCATTGTCCAAGGCGGACGGGCCGAGCCGCGCCAGTTTTTCCCGCGGACGCTGGTCGTAGGGCATGTCCTGGATGCGCGAGCTGAATGGATCGCGATTTTCGGCGGGCGGGTCGCAGAGCAGGGCGGATTCTCCGTTCATTTGAACAGTCTGTGTTTCCTGCGGGCGTTTGGCAAGAAATAGAATCCTCGCCGTGATTCCCGGCGGATCAGGGCTGATAGAGTCCGTGCCGGTGGATCCAGTCCGCCACGCTGGCATTCAGCCACGCATCGGCGGATTCCCCATTTTTAATCCGCTCACGGATGCGAGTAGCGGACGCGGGATGGCCTTCGTCTGGCATGGCATGAAGCCGGAACCCCGGGTGGGGCTTGGGGGACTCACCCCGTGTGAGCACGATGAACTCGACGAGCGCTGCGAGGCGTTCGGGACTTTTCCAAGTCGGCAGGACATCCCACTGGTCGCCACCCATGATCCAGAAAAGTCGCGCGGTGGGAAATCGCCGTGCCATCGCTTCCGCGGTTTGAAACGAGTAGCTCGGGCTGGACTGGTGGAGTTCGAAATCATCAACCGCAGCCCACGGGAGCGGGGCGGTTGCGAGACGGAGCATGGCGCACCGGTCTTCGCCACTTGCCGGCTGGCTGTCTGCCTTGTGCGGGGAAATCCGGCACGGGAGGAAACGGACTTGGTCGAGATCCAGCGCGGCCTTCGCCCGCGTGGCGAGATGGAGGTGCCCGAGGTGGACGGGATCGAAGGTGCCGCCGAAGAGGGCGATTTTTTTCGGCTCAGGCATGGCGGGCGGAGGTTAGAAGGGAACGGGGAGTGATTCAAGCGTCGCCGTGCTTTACGGGCGGCGGGAAACGTGGGCAGTTTTTTGCCGCGTGATCAATGCCTTTGAAATTCTAGGAATGGAGCCGCGGCTGGTTCTAACTGAAGATGCCGTGCGCGACTTGTTCCGCGAGGCGGGCAAGCGGGCGCATCCCGACGCCGGCGGCGGGGAGGGGGAGTTCGCCGCGTTGCGGGAAGCTTTTGCAATCGTTTCGAGTCCGTCGCGGCGGTTGCGGCATTGGTTGGAACTGCGCGGCATGGCGGCCGATGTCCGGGGGAGCATCGAGAGCTTGTTGATGGAGGTTTTCTCGGAAGTCGGCGCGGTGACCCAGCGGGCGGAGGTGTGCATCCGCAAGCGGGAGGAGGCGAAGTCCGTGCTGGTCCGGGCGATGCTGGAAGGGGAAACGCAGATCTGCCGTGAAGCGGTGGAAACGGCCATTTTAAAAGTGGACCGCCTGATCGACCGCGAGTGCGTGCCGTTTCAGGCTTGGGAGAATTCCGAAACGGCGGCGGTGGATGCCGCTTCGGAAGCTGCGAGAAATCTCGCGTTTCTCGAAAAATGGCGGACCGGTCTGCGCGGTTGTTACGCCCGGCTGGTCTAGCGGACGGGAGCGGCCTTGGGAGCGACGATCGTCGCTTTCGGGGGATTTTTCCCGGCGTCATCCGCCCGCGAGAATTCTGATGTGCTGCTGATATACCAGAGGAAGGCACCGCCGCCGAGGACTGAGACCAAGGTGACAAAAACGAGGATGATGCCGAGGCACGATTTCATGGCGATTTTTTAGTGCGGTTGTTCGGAGCTGGCCAGTGTGGATTTCCGCTCGATGCGTGCGGCGAAGGCACCGTCCGTCTGATCGCGGAATGGCAGCGCGTCGCGGGTCGAGTGGAGCGTGAGTTCCGGGTGATCGGCGAGGAATGCCTCGACGAGGCCGAGGTTCTCGTCGTGCTCGATCGAGCAGGTGGAATAGACGATGCGGCCGCCGGGCTTGAGGCAGGCGAGCGCGTTTTCGAGAATCTTCCGCTGGGTGACGGCGATTTTTTCGATGTCGGGCGCTTGCAACCGCCAGCGCACGTCCACGCGGCGGCGGATCACGCCGGTGTTCGAGCAGGGCACGTCGAGCAGGATGCCATCGAAGGCCTCGCGCCACTCGGCGGGTGCGGGCTTCGTCCAGTCGTGCACGGCGATGGCGGCCTTTCCGGCATGCAGGCGTGCGAGGTTTTCCTCAAGCCTTGGCAGGCGTTTTTCGTTCGAGTCGGTGCAAAGCAGTCCTTCAGCGGAACCGAGCGCGGCGGCGATGAGAAATGCCTTTCCTCCCGGCGCGGCGCAAGCGTCGAGGATGCGCTCTCCGGGCCTCGGCTCTAGCAACTCGACCGAGTGCCGGGTGGCGGGATCCTGGATGTAAACGGTGCCGGATGCGAGCAGTGCGGAGGGCAAGGAGCCGTCGATTTTGTAGAACCCGGGCACGCCCTCGACGGGAGTGCCTGGCAGGGATGCCGGCGCGGGCGCGAGGGGATTCAAGTGATAGAAATTCACGGCAGGCAGGTTGTCCCATTCCATGAGTGAGATGGCGTTCCGGGTGCCGAATGCGGAGCGCCAGCGGTTATACAACCAGTCCGGATGGGAGTGGGCGACGGGTTGTGGGAGATCGGAAATTTCCTCCAACAAGCGCTTGCGGGAAAGCGTGGCGCGGCGGAGGACGGCGTTGATCAGGCTGCGCACGCTCGCTTTTCCAGCTTCCACCGTTTCGTTCACCGCGGCGTGGTCGGGGAGATTGAGGATGAGGAGCTGGCAGAGTCCGACACGCAGGATGTCGCGGGTTTCCGCATCGAGTTTTCCTTCGCGCAGTTTGCCAATCCAGTGGTCTAGCAGACGCCGGTGGCGCAGGACGCCAAACAAAATCGCCTGCAACAGGCCACGGTCCGAGGACGAGAGTTTGCGGCGCTGGGCGTGACGTTCGATGAGAGTCTCGGCGTAGTCGTGCCCCTTGGCCCATGCGCGTAGAGCGGAGACAGCGGCTTGGCGGACGTGAAAATTTTTGGCGGACATGAACAGAATGGGCGGCACCCCGCGATCACGTAATAGTGATCCTAACTTGGGCGGCGTATAGCTATTTAGCTGCCGGGAGAAAGGACAGCAAAATCAGTTTGGTGGGCTCCGGGACCTCCCCCCCCGGAGCCAGCCGCCTCCCCCACAAGCCTTCGTCGCAGCGCTTGGATAACCCGCTGGCCATTTGGATGACGGGCATTTACAGACCTCCCGTGCAAACTCTGCCCGATGGTCCGGTCCGGCCCGAAAGATCGCTAGGCTGGCTCTGGCTCGTTTTTTTTCTCCAGGGAATGACGCCTGGCTTCTGGTTGCCCGCGCTGACGAATATTCTCGAAGCAAAAGGACTGGGCGGCTGGGTGGCTCTGGTTTTCGTCGTGCAACCGGTGTGTGCCTTGATGTCGCCCTTGATCGGAGGTGCCCTTGCGGACCAGCGGGTCGCAGCGGACCGCTTGTTCGTGTGGGCTTCTTTTCTCGCTGCTGTCGCGTTGCTGGCGGCATTCGCCTCGCTGGATGCGGATTGGAGTCCGTGGTGGTTTGTGGCTCTACTCGGAACCTACTCGATTTTTTCCGGACCCTCTTGGGGACTGCTCACGACCATCGCGCTGACCCGCCTGCCTCATGGAGAACGGCAGTTTCCGCTCTTCCGGGTCGGGGCGACGCTGGGGTGGATGCTGGCCGGAGTCCTGACCAGCTACGTGCTGCGCGCGGATACCAGCGTGGTCGCCGGCTATGCCTCCGCCGCGACGCGGGTGGTCGCGGGCGCGGCGGCGTTCATGCTGCCGCACACGCCGCCGCTGGGCAGGGCCACCTCATGGAGAAGCCGTTTCGGGTTCGATGCCTTCTCGCTGATGAAGCAGCGTGATCACTGTGTGTTTTTCGTAGTGACCGCGTTGTTCTCGATCCCGCTGACAGCTTTTTATATGTATGCTCCCGAACTTTTGAAACAGTTAGGAGACGGTCGCTCCACGGCGACGATGACGATCGCGCAGATTTCGGAAATCGTCGCGATGTTGTTAGTGGGCGTGGTGATGGTGAGATTCCGGTTGAAGGTGGTGCTGTTGTGGGCGCTGGGGTTTTCGGTGGTGCGCTTCGGCATGAGCGCCTACGCGGGAGAGACCGGGCTGATCCATTGGCACATCGCCGGCATCGCGCTGCATGGAGTTTGTTATACCTTCTATTTCATCACGGCGCAGGTGTTTCTCGACCGGCGGGTGGACCCCGGACTGAGGGGGCAGGCGCAAGGGTTGTTAGCCTTGGTGACAAGCGGCATCGGTCCTTTGGCCGGAGCGATGGTCTGCGGCTGGTTGAGGAACCACTATGTCACCGAGGACGGTCAGGGATGGATGGAGTTCTGGGCCATCCTCGCCGCGATGATCGCGGCGTGTTTCGTAATCTTCGCGGTGTTTTACCGCGGGGTGGGAAAGAAGCCGGTGGCGGTTTGATTGTCATTCCAGCCCGGTCAAAAACCCATCCGCCGCGTCCCGGTGTGCCGATTGTTTTTCCGGACTCATTTTCTCCCAGTTCCTTGCCATCATCGAAAGCCGCGGATTCTTGAGGAAGAACGGGGTGTGGTCGCCGATGAAGGTCCAGAAGAGGCCGTCCCAGATCTGGCACCACGGGCCTTTCGGCTCGTCGGACATTTTCAAGAGATAGTTGGAGCCGGAGATATAAGGCTTGGTCGTGAAGGTGCCGCCGTCGGCGAACTGGGACATGCCATACACGTTAGGGACCATCACCCAGTCGTAGGAATCCACGAACATTTCCATGAACCAGCGGTAAACGTCGTCCGGTCGGATGCGGCAGAGCACCATGAAATTCCCCAGCACCATGAGCCGCTCGATGTGATGGCAGTAGCCTTCGGTTAGAAGCTGGCGGATGACGCGGTCGATGGGCGGGATGCCGGTGGTGCCGTCGTAGAAAGAAGCAGGGAGCGGGCGGTCGAAATGCCAGAAGTTGCCGTTACGGATTTCCGTGCCGCGGTGCCGATAGATCCCGTGCATGAATTCGCGCCAGCCGATGACTTGGCGGATAAAGCCTTCCAGTGAGTTCATGGGCACGGTTCCGGACCTTGCCATGACGCGGTCGATGACGTCCTGCGGATCGAGCAGGCCTATGTTGAGCGCCGGGGTGATGGCGGAGTGGTAGATGGTGGCGTGCTGGATCGATACCGCGTCTTCGTAGAGGCCGAAATTTTCGAGACGCTCGTCGATAAACTGGTCCAGCCAGGTTTCCGCATCGGCGCGGGTGACGGGCCAGCGAAAATGATTCAAACCGCCGGGATTGTTAGGAAACTTCCGGGTGATGTATTCGGCGGCCTCGTGGGTGAAGGTGTTGGTTTTGGCAAGGGGCTCGCGGGCTGGCACGTGGTTTTTCGGCAACTTCGCGCGGTTCTCGGTATCGAACGACCATTTGCCGCCGGCGGGCGTGCCATCCGCTTCGAGAAGAAGGTCCATCCGCTTGCGCTGGCTTTCATAAAATTTGGCCATGAAGGGCTTTTTCTTCGAAGCGATGTGGGTGGCGATGAATTCCGGTGGGCTGATGAAATTGGGCGATCCGTGGACGCTGACGTCGATGCCGCGAGTCGTTGCGAAACGGTTGACCCGCCTCATGAGGGTCCAGTCCGCTGGATCGGCGAGGTGGAGTCCGGTGATGTTCTTCGGGATGGATTTCTCTAGTAATTCCGCGCTGTCAGTGGTCGATCCTTCCGGGACTTCGATGTAATGCACGCGATGCCCAGCCGTTTTGAGTTCGGCGGCATACGCCTTCATTGAGGCGCGATGCAGCATGAGTTTCTGTTGGTGCATGGCGGCTGGCCAGCGCGGGTCGTTTCCGAAAAACAAAGGATCCTCAATGAGTCGGATGTCCCGGCCTTGTTGGATCGCGGGATGCTTCGCGAATAGCTGGTGCGGGTAAATGAGCGTCGTTTCAGGCATTGCTAGATTCTTTGGGGAGGGATGCCGGGTTTGGCATGAGCGAGACGGGCGAGTGGCTGGAGTTTGAAATAGGTATCGAGTGCGGTGGAAGCGACGCACTCCAGTTCCACAAGGTCGATACCGCCGTGAGCGGTTAGAGCGCCTTCGGTGATTTGCACGAGCACGACTCGGCCGACGATCAGTTGGGTGCCATTGGCGGGAATGGGGATGATGTTTTCCAGTTCCAAGCCGATCCGGAATCGAGATTCAGCGACGAAGGGAGCTGTGAAACCGGGTTCGAAATGGGTGGTTAGGCCGGTGGTGTCGAATTCGGAAACTTCTTTCGGGTAGCGAGCGGAACATTGGTGGGCGGCATCCACGATCCCCGGATGGAGGTGGTTGAGTGTCCAGGTGCGGGTCTCCGATAGATTGGCAAGCGTGTGGCGGTCCACCAAGTCCGGTCTGCTGATCATTCCTAACAAGCATGGCGCCGACCCGAGATGGAGAATGCTGGAGAACGGGGCGAGGTTGGTTTGGCCGCTCCGATCAATGGTACCCACCAGGCTGATCGGTTTGGCTCCTGGCAGGGAAGTGGCAAACTGGACGCGGGCGAGCAGTTCCATGCCCGCGATGTCCTCGGCGGTGAAGGTTTGCATCTCAGAAGGTGCGGACGGAGGAAAGCCCGCCGTCGGGACGGAGAATCTGGCCGGTGAAGAAGCGGGAGGCGTCGGAGAGGAGGAAGGCCACGAGTTGTGCGACGTCTCCGGGGTCGCCGACTTGTTGGAGCGGATGGCGTTTCGAGGCGGCTTCCTTTTTCGCCTCAGAATTTAGCAGATTTCCTGCGAGCGGCGTGTCGGTGAGCGACGGAGCGATGGCGTTCACGCGGATTTTGGGAGCCAGCTCGGCGGCGAGTGAGAGGGTGACTCCTTCCACCGCGCCCTTGGCGGCGGCGATGGAAGCGTGGAAGGAAAGTCCCTGCGCGACGGCGATAGTGGAAAACAGCACGACCGATGCTGATTCGGCGGCCTTCAAAGCGGGTAGCGCGGCTTGCAGCGCGGCGACCGCTCCGAGGCAGTTGATGCGGAAATCGTTGAGGAAATCATCTGCAGTGAGGCGATGAAATGGCTTCAATGAGATGCTCCCGGGAAAATAGACGAGTCCGTCCAAGACCGGCGGCAACTCCAACGGGCTGGGAGTGAGGGCATCGAAGGGCTGCACCGTGATGCCGAGTTCCGCCAGCGGTCCTGGGCTGCGGGCGGCTGCGATGAGTGAGTTTCCCTGCTCCTTCAGCAACCGGGCTGTCGCTAGGCCGATCCCCGAGTTTCCTCCGATGAACAAAATGGTTTTGGGCATGGTCGAAGTTGGGGCGCGATCCTCGCTGGTCAAGGGGGGGAGTCGGTGGAACGGGCTCGCGGCTTGCCATGAGCGGTTTTGTGATTAGTTTGAGCTGCAATGACTGGTCTCAAAAAATCGCGGTCGATGTCGGCCAACCCGCCGCAATTGCAGCAGGGGGATGTGCTGGCACGCACGGAATTCGAGCGCCGCTATGCCGCCATGCCCGGCTTGAAAAAGGCGGAACTCATCGAAGGAATTGTTTATATGGCTTCTCCAGTTCGTGCCGACGTTCACGGCATCCCTCACGTGAAACTTGCCACCCTACTCCAAGTTTACGCCACCAAACACCCTGGCCTGATCGTCGCCGACAATGCCATCGTCCGGCTTGACACGCTCAACGAACCCCAGCCTGACCTGCTCTTGATGCGGGCTAACGGCCAGGCGTACGTGGACTCGGACGGCTACATCAGTGGGGTGCCGGAGTTCGTCGCGGAAATCGCAGCGAGCACTGCTTCCTACGATCTCCATCAGAA
This sequence comes from Luteolibacter sp., assembly GCA_051648225.1. GTDB lineage: Bacteria > Verrucomicrobiota > Verrucomicrobiia > Verrucomicrobiales > Akkermansiaceae > Luteolibacter. The sequence goes on along the minus strand of JBOFET010000539.1, from coordinate 1,694 downwards.
AAAGCGCACCTATCTGCGCGCCGGAGTGCTTGAGTATCTGGTGTGGCTTGCGGATGAAAACCGCTTGATTTGGTGGCAGCTCAAGGACGACGAGTTTGTCGAAATTCCAGCGGATGACGAGGGACTCATCACCAGCGTGGTGTTTCCGGGATTGGTGATTGATTCGAGTGCACTGACTTCTGGCAATCTTACAGCGGCGTTAGAGCGGCTGGTTTGACGAAATGTTTCTCGTTAGGAATCCTCGTTTCAGATGACATCTCTGTGGCGACGGACACTGGCCAGTGATCATTTCCAACCCATCGACATAGCTCCGCAGTCGGTGGAAGTCGCTGCGTCCTTCGAAGCTGGCGACGCTGTGAGCGTAAGTTGCCAGTGCTTGCGCCAAGGCTTCGGAAATCGGTATAGCGCTGCCCGCAGTCCACAAGGCGATGGATGCTTCGGAGCTGAAGGAGATTTCGGAGGAGATCCGGCTGGAAGACCTCAAATCAACATCCACTCACAACGCATCAAAAGGTGCCGATCCATCGTAGTTGATCCGGGAATGAACTCATTCTAGCGGATCGGAAACGGAGAGGGAGTGACCCTCGCTCCTTCGAGAAACTTGATCGTGCGGTCAAGATAGGCGAGGTATTCCGCGCGCTGTTTGGGTGTCACATCTTTGGGGAAAGAGTTGGAGGCGGTTGCCCGTTTTTTTGCTTCCAGGAACAGGGCGAGGGCGTCTGACGGTTTTCGGTTTGCCCAAGCCTCCACCGCCATTCGGCCGAGTAAGACCCCGGCGCGGTAATGCGCCGTGGCTCCGTGAACCATCGTGCTGGTTTTATCATAGGTCTCCAGTGCTCCCGTGTAGTCCCTGATCTTTTCCTTGGCGGTTCCGAGGCTTTCGTGAATTGGCACGCGGAATTCACGTTCCCGCCATGGACTCGATTCCATGGATCGATCAATATGTGCCACCGCATTTTCAAGAGTGTCGTTCGCTTTCATGTATTTCCCCGCGAGAAACTGGCGCAGGCCCTTCTTGTAGAGGTGATTTGCAAAATGGAAATTGCCAAAGAAGCCTGCCTCCATCCCTCCTTGAAGCTGAATCGCCGCTGAGTAGGCCATTTCCGCTTCGGAGTCGCGGCCCAGCGCACTGAGAAGGTTTGCATGATTGATGGCAAGAACAGGTTCATAAGGATGCAACTTTCGAGCGACCTGATAGTCATCAAGGGCATTTTGAATCTCCATTGAGCTTGCCCACGCTTCACCGGAATCTCTTGCTAGATTTTGATAAATCGCGGCGCGTTCCCGGAAGAAAGTGGAGTCCGGCCAGAGTTCGATGGCGGTCGTAAGACCGTTGATTCTCGCGTCAGGAGTGGTGAGGGGTTTTCTTTGGAACATTGTTGGCCACAGTGTATGGGTCACTTTCGTGGCTTTGAGTCCGAGCGGCAGAATGAATGCGACGCAGAGCAGCGCGGTGACGGTTAGCAGAGTTTTTGATACCACCGTGCCCGATGTGTTCCCCGGATCACGGCTGCCGCACGCAGCGCACGCCAGGCAAATTCCCATGAGAATGGTTTGTGGGACAAGGTGGAAAACGAAACTGAAATTGGACTGTACGAACATCGCGGTAAATCCGGCGATTCCTCCGATGCACCAGGCGCTGGCATGGCGGTCTTCCGTTGGTTTGTTCGTTCCTGCGGTGAGCATGGCGTTGA
>JBOFET010000538.1:0-3825 GCA_051648225.1 Luteolibacter sp. | reverse complement strand
CCATGTGGTCCGGGGCGAAATTTAGCCAGACCGCCACCACCGGATGCAGCGTGTGGATCGTCTCCAGTTGGAACGAACTGAGTTCCAGGGAAACCACCGCCGGAGGGACCGACTGAAGCACCACATCGGCGAACGGGGTGCCATAGTTGCCGCAAGCCGTGCCTCCCAGCGAGGCGTGTGCGAGAATCCGCGCGACCAACTCGGTGGTCGTCGTTTTTCCGTTAGTCCCGGTGATGCCGACGATGCGGCCTTGGAAAAAGCGGGCTGCCAGCTCCACCTCGCCAATGACTTCACCGGTCTGTGAGGCAAACGCCCCGACGTAGGACCCATAAGTGTCGATGCCCGGACTCACGACCAGCAGGTCCGAGACCAAAGCGCGACCGTCGTCCTCAGTCGCTTGCGGATGAATTTCCACGCCCGCCGGCATGTCGGCGAAGGCTTCCACCTCCGCACGGTCCCAGGCGGAAACCCGCGCACCCTCACGCAGCGCAAGCGCCGCCGCCGCGCGGCCGCTGCGGCCAACGCCTAGGATGGCGACATGTTTTCCGGTGAGTTCCATGTGAGATTCAGGCGATCTTGAGGAGTGCGAGTCCGAACAGGGCGAGCATGATGGAGATGATCCAGAAACGGATGATCACTTGGTTCTCATGCCAGCCTAGCAGCTCGAAGTGATGGTGGATCGGCGACATCTTGAAAATCCGCTTTTTCCGCAGTTTAAAGCTGCCGACCTGAAGGATGACGGACACCGCCTCCATCACGAAAACCCCGCCGATGATGATGAGCAGGAGTTCCTGCTTGGCGCACAGCGCCGCCGTGCCAAGCGCACCGCCGATCGCCAGGGAACCGGTGTCTCCCATGAACACCTTGGCCGGGTGGCAGTTGAACCACAGGAATCCGAAACACGCGCCGACCAATGCCATTAGGAAAACCGCCAGCTCGCCGATGTAGCGGTTGTGTGGGATCACAAGGTATTCCGTGGCCATGTAGAAGTGACCGGCGAGGTAGGCCAGAAACGCATAGGAAAGCGCCACGCTGATCGTGGTTCCCGTCGCCAGGCCATCGAGCCCATCTGTCAGATTCACCGAGTTCGAACAACCGACGATCACCAGCGCGAAAAACGGAATGACCAGCCAGTGCAGGTCGATGATCTCTTCCTTGAAAAGCGGAAAACAAATCGCTCCGATGCCGATGGGATTTTCGCCTAACCGATATCCGGCCAGACCGTCCGCGATTTGTTCGGGTGTCGCGCCGAAGCCGGAGATCTCCTTTTTGAAATAGAGGAAACAAGCGGCCACCAGGGCGATCACGAGCTGCCAGCCGAGTTTCTTGCGGCTGCTGATCCCGTCGGACTTCTTCTCCTTCACCTTCTTGTAATCGTCCACGAATCCCAACAGCCCACACGCCGCCATGGTGCAGGCACAGACAGCGATGAACGGATTGAGCGGGCGAGCGAAGACCAACGTCGAGACTAACACCGCACCGATGATGAGCACGCCGCCCATCGTCGGAGTGCCGATTTTACCACCGTGCAGTTCTGCGAGTTTGTGGACTTCCTCTGCCGTGCGGATCGGTTGGCCGACTTTGAGAGAGATCAACCGCCGGATCACCCGCGGGCCGAAAATCACCGAGAAGATGAACGCCAGCAATCCCGCACACGCCGCACGGAAAGTGATGTATTGAAACAGGTTGAGAAAACGGCAGGAGACCGCCCACGATTCTCCATTCTCGTATGCCTGGTGCCAGAAATCGTAAATCGCAGGGAGCATCAGTTTCGGGGAAATGCGGCGTGCATGACGCGCTCTACAGTGGCGGAGCGGCTGCCCTTGAAGAGCACCACGTCGCCGGGTTTCACCTCGTGCGCGAGCCATGCGGCCGCTTGATCGAGGTCGGGGAAATGGGGTGAATTTTTCGCACCCTCGGCGATGCCTTCGGAGCCTTCACCCACGGCGATCACCGTTAGGTTCCGCTCTGCGGCGAGGACACCTGTCCGGAAGTGGGCGGCGGGAGCGTGTGGCCCGAGCTCACCCATCCGCCCGAGCACGATGATGCGGCGGGATCCGTCGAGCACCGGAGTATCTGCCAGAGTCTCGATGGCAGCTGCCATCGACTCGGGGTTCGCGTTGTAAGTATCGTCGATCACGGTGGTTCCACGCGATTCGTAGCGGCCAAGTCTTCCGCCAGTTAGGACGGCGCTGGACAGCCCCACCGCGATTTCCAGCGGAGTGATCCCAAGTTTCCAGCCCACTCCAGCGGCTAACAGCGCGTTGGTCACCATGTGACGGCCGGGCACTGGCAGATTTACTTCCACCGGATTCTCACCTTCGATGACGAGGGTGAAATCCGTGCCGTCCTTGCCGAAGCGAAGATTCTCCGCCCGCACCAGGCCGCGACCGTTTCCGACGGCGATCATGGAGGCTTTCGTCCGCTGGCGCAGATAGTCCCTGAATTCGCAGGTCGCTGGAAGAAAAAGGATCCCATCCGCAGGCAGGGCGCGGGCGAGCATGCCTTTCTCCTCGGCGATGGCCTCACGGGTCTTGAGAAACTCGATGTGTGCGGTGCCGATATTCGTGATGATTCCATACTTCGGCCGGGCGATCTCACACAAGGGAGCGATTTCTCCCGAATGGTTCATGCCCATCTCCCACACGGCGGCGGTATGCTCGGGAGTGGTCGAGAGCACCGTGAGCGGCACGCCGATGTGGTTGTTTAGATTCCCAAGCGTCGCCGAGACATGGAACTTCCGCGCAAGCACGGCGGAGGTGAAATCCTTGGTGCCTGTCTTACCGTTAGACCCGGTGATCGCCACCACCGGGATGTCCAGCTGCTTGCGCCACCAGCATGCGAGACGTTGCAGCGCGAGCAGGGTATCGGAAACCACGATGACCGCCGCACCCGGAGGTAGCACATCCTCCCAACACTGGACGATTGCGACGGACGCGCCATTCGTTAGAGCCTGCGCGGCAAAGGTGTCACCATTGAAGTTCTCCCCGCGCAGCGCGAAAAACGCCGAGCCCTGCGGCAAGTTGCGGGTGTCCGTGGAGACACCGCCGCTCACCAACACGTCGCCGCTGCCCGCAGCGATGGGGAAGCCGAGGATTTCGGATAGTTTTTGGGCAGAAATCGTTTTCATCGCAGGTCTGAGATGGCTTGCGCCCGGTCCCGGAGCGCTCTGCTTGCGTGTTTCCTGTCGTCGAAGTCGATAGTCTCCGTAGCGAACTGTTGGGTCGTCTCATGGCCCTTGCCGGCGATGAGGATGATGTCGCCGGAGAGCGAGTTCGCGATGGCGAAATCGATCGCCTCCGACCGGTTAGAAATGCTACGGAAGGTCTTGCCCTTGAGACCGTTTTCGATTTCGCGAATGATCGTAAGAGGATCCTCGGAGCGGGGATTGTCGGAAGTGACGACGCACGCGTCGCTGTGACGCGCCGCCGCTGCGGCCATCAACGGGCGCTTGGTCTTGTCGCGGTCTCCACCGCAGCCGAAGACTGTGATGAGGCGGCGTGGATCGAGTTCCCTGAGGGTGCGGCAGGCGTTTTCCAGGGCATCCGGAGTGTGCGCATAGTCCACGAACACCGTGGCTCCGCCGGCGTTTCCGACGTTTTCCATGCGGCCGGGTACTTGCGGGGACTCGACCAGCGCGGCGACCGCCTCCCGCGGCTTGATGCCACAGACACTGGCGGCGGCGATGGCGGCGAGAAGGTTGTAAACGTTGAAGCGCCCGATCAACGGCGCGCGGACCAGATAGGTTTTGCCCTTGGCGGAAAGTTCGAACTCCATGCCCCTCGCGTTCTGGCGGAAATTGTTCGCACGGAAGTCCGAGTGCAC
>JBOFET010000537.1:0-51726 GCA_051648225.1 Luteolibacter sp. | reverse complement strand
ATGGTGTCAATTTCCGCATTTTCCACCAAGCGAGATAACAAGTTCGCACGGCTCTGAGGATTTTCGATTTGCCCGGCAAACTCCACGGCAGTTCTGGCGTTTCGGGTGACCTGATTCAACGCATACACTTCCGCAGCTCGGTCAAAAACGGCACCCGGTGGTAGTTGATAGATCCAATTCACCAGATCGGAATCAAGGCCATCACGTTCGACAATGGAAAGTGCGATACTCTCGGCCGCATCAGGCTGCGAGGCCGGGGGTAGGCTCGAAAGATTCTTCATCACAAAATCGGCGTGATGCTTTGTGAACGAAGACAGGTCCAAATAAGGTTTGGACGCGCCTCCCTGAAGCTCACCAACCAGCACATCAAAAAGCAGTTCAGGGTGGGCTTGAGCATGAAAGTCGATCATCTTCGTGAGACCAGCCTGCCTTGCTTCTCGGTTAGAAATTGATTTCACCCATTCGATTGCACCTGTCAAATCAGTCTCCGCCATCTTGACTCCGATCACCGGCACCAAGCGCTGAAGCATTTTGCCCGATTCAATGTTACTGACAACTTGTGCGACCACCATGGGATCATGACTCAAGCTACCAAGAATGATCGTTTCGTAGCATCGCTCGACAGTCTCGCTGGAGACACCGGATTGCATCACTTGAGTCAACCAGCCGAGAGCTTCTTTCGTGTCCTTTTTGATCCAAGCCCCTGACAGTTCAATCATCGCAACTTCCCTGTGTTCAGGATGGGTGATTTCATGGATCAGTGTCGCTGCAAAGCGAGGATCACTTCTTGCAATCGCCGGAAACGCTGACGTTAAAATGGATTCAAACAACTCGGGTGATAGAATACCACGTTGTTTTTCAATCAGCTCATCGACAGAACCGGGGCTTTTCAGAGCTACCCCGTTGACGATCGACAGCACAAGATCTGGATCTTCCGATAAACTTAGATCATTGGAAATCGCCGCAAGCAGTTCGTCGGGATCCTTGTCGGCCAGCAAAATCAGAAACTCACGAATCCCTTCCTTCTCCTTGCCTTCCATGATGGTCTGGAAATCACTCCGATGCAATTCCACCAGTCTGTCCAGAAGAATCCCGGAGCATACCTTGTGAGTTCTGAAGGTAGGGCGTGAATCCAGACGTCTTTCTGATCGATTCCGGCTTGAATCATTTGAAAAACGAGCGGGCCGAGAATCGGTCGCGGAGGCAGAACGCTGATCTTTATCCAATTGGCTTCTATCAGCGGATCTACTTCGGATTTGAGACCCAAGCAAAACACCTAGTCCCAACAGACCGATTTGTAGAATCAATTGCGTGTTTTTCATTTTCAGGTTTCGGAATTGGTGAACCCGGGACCCCCACAGTGGAGTCCCGAGCGGGATTACAAAATCACCCTAACGGTCCTCTGATGTTCGTTGGAAGCTTCAGACACCAGTGTTGGGCGTTGATACCGTGATGCTACTGCTTTGGGTGCCCCGGAAACGGACATCAGCAGCGACCTTGGCTCCGACACCGTTGCGGTGGTAGGCACCAAACCTGAACCGGGTGACGCCTGCGCGCCCACTCGTGCCATTCAGCGTTCGGATCTCGTTGTAGATGGTGGCACCACCTTGCTTGATAATCAGCCTCCACTGCTTGTTGTTTGTTCGAAGTTCAAATTCGAACACCGAGTCGTTCACCCTGCAAATTTCAACCCCTCCAACAGTCAGCGGCCATAGACTGGTTCCTGATACTTTCTTTTCCGCCTTTAGCTGGAAGTAAGGGTAACTTGAATCTGTCACACCAGAATCATAGTTAAAAATCTGCATAATGGTGGTCTGGCTGCTACTATTGATGTCGCACTGACCTTTTAGAATAATCACCTTTTTGCCATCTGTAAGGTTGCTCCCCTGAAGGTTGGCTCCTCCTGTGGATGGATCCAAGCCGCGCTCCGCCCGTGGTGATAGATTTGTACCAGTTGTTGCATCGGCTGGAACTTTAAAAAATTCCCAGTCGTAGGGACCGACTGCGGCGATTGTGATCGAGGTGCCTGTTCCACTAAGCTGATTCACTCCTGTTTGGTTCATTGCTGAGTTCGTAGCTGCCTGTGCAAAGGCAACTCCGGCTAACATGACCAAGGACATGCGTGTGACAGGTGAGATGAGTTGGTTTTTATGAATCATGGTTTTTTGTTTTTTGTTCTTCGCTTCCAAAATAGATGGAATGAAAGGTGGGTTTCACCAGCATCCTGATTTTCCGGATGCTGATTTCTATATCTAAGTTGGAGAGTCATTCATGTCCATCCCCCGAACGGGTGATTTTTCATAAGAAGTTAGAATTTGATCCGATCTGCAAGACCTCCGGAGGTGATCGCCCGGACGGAAGGCAGCGCAAGGAAATCATGGGGAAAGCCCATGGAAATCGCGCTGGCTTGGTCGAGGCGGGCGAGCTGTGCGGCGGAAAACTTTAGCTCCAGACTGGCGAGGTTATCATGAAGCTGAGCGAGCTTACTCGCACCGATGATCGGGATCACCGGCACAGGCCGGGCACGCAGCCATGCCAGCGCGACTTGTGCGGCGGAGACACCCAGTTCTTCGGCGATGGCCAGTGTTTCCCGGACAATGTAGTGGGAAGTATCATCGATCCCACCGAAGCCCTGCATCATCTCGCTGTGCATGCGGGCACCTGCTGCCTTGGAGGCGGGGAGGTTTTCGGGCAGATATTTCCCGGTCAAAAGTCCGTTTTTCAAAGGAGACCAAGCGAGGACGGTCATCTGTTGATCGAGCGCCATGGGCACAAGCTCACGCTCGACGCTGCGCTCAAGCAGGCTGTATTCGATTTGCAATCCCACATAGCGGGTCCAGCCACGCAACTCGGCGAGCGTGTTAGACTTCGCGACGACCCACGCCGGTGCATCTGAAATGCCGACGTAGAGGACCTTGCCGGAGCGGATAAGATCGTCGAAGGCTCGCATGACTTCCTCGGCTGGCGTCATTTGATCCCAAATGTGGAGCCAATAGAGATCGATATAGTCGGTGCCGAGTCGCTTGAGACTCGCCTCGACGGACTGGATCATGTTCTTGCGCTGGTTGCCGCCAGCATTGGCATCCGTGCCGGGTTGACCGGTGAAGGCGGCGGCAGCGTTGGTGTATTTCGTGGCGATCACCATTTCCTCACGGTGGCCGGATAGAAACTCGCCGATGAGTTTCTCGCTGGAGCCGTTGGTATAGATGTTAGCGGTATCGATGAAATTGCCGCCCGCGCTGCGGTAGGCATCGTAGATTTTTCGGGATTCGTCCTTGGCGGCACCCCAGCCCCAGTCGTCACCGAAGGTCATGGTGCCGAGGCAAAGATCTGAAACACGGAGGCCGCTGCGGCCAAGCAGTTGGTAATTCATGGTGGTCATGGTGTAGAAACAGGGTTGGCAGGACCTTAACGAAAAGTGCCGCCAAGCGGTAGATCAGGACGATCAGATTCTTGCCTATTCCGATCAAACGAGGCGGGATTTTGCGTGATGGTCACTTGACCTGAGGAGGAAGGCGACTATCGGAAGGAAATCTCTATGAATGAACTCAGCACACTTCTGTCCCGCCAGTGCCACCGCGAACATATTCCCACGGCCATCCCGAGGCTGGATTTGTATCGGGTGGATTCAACGTCGGGACTCTGTTATAATATCTATCAACCGGTGATCTGCTTCGTCGCCCAAGGGCGGAAGCGGGTCTTTCTCGGGGAAGGTGGATTTGAGTATTACCCGATGAGCTACCTCGTCGCGCCCACTCATTTGCCCGTGGCGGCGCATGTGATAGAGGCCCCCTACCTCGCGCTGGCGCTGACGCTGGATCTCACCCTGCTGAGTTCATTGCTGCTGGAAATGCCGCGGTCTCCCAGCCCGGTGGATGCCATGAAAGGCTTCGCCGTGACGACGCTGAGTGACGAATTGCTCGATGCGGTGCTGCGCCTGGTTCGCCTGCTTGATCACCCCGCAGACATCCCGGTGCTGGCCCCCTTGGCGGAAAAGGAAATCATTTTCCGCCTACTCGGTGGGCCGAGTGGCGAGATTTTGCGGCAGCTTGCCTTTCCGGCGAGCGAGCTTTTCCGGATCTCCGGGGCCATCCATCACCTCCGAACCCGCTACGATGAGGCGATCCGTATTGATGAACTCGCAACGATCGCCGGGATGAGCGGACCCTCGTTTCACCGGCATTTCAAAGCCGTCACCTCGCTGAGTCCACTCCAGTTCCAAAAGCAAATCCGCCTCCAAGAAGCCCGCCGCCTGCTGCTCCTGCGCGACGAGGATGCGGCGAGCATTGCCTTTCGCGTCGGCTACGAGAGTCCGTCGCAATTCAGCCGCGAGTATCGCAGGATGTTCGGAGCGCCCCCTACGGTGGACCGCGAGCGCGAGCGGCAAGCCATGGCGTGAAAAAGCTGCCGCCCGGTGGAGTCTGCCGCGCAAGCATTCCACTAAAATGGCTTTGAGGTCGAGTCCCCCGGTTCCAGGGCGACGTTGGTTTGGCATTTTCGGGGCGCGAAGAGCTTGTTTTAAAGCGTCTTGATACGCTTCTCAAGATCCCGCCGATTGATCAGATCCACCACTTGGATGCAGTCCGGTTGCAGACGAAACAGCAGCCGGTGGTCGATGCCCACCCGAGCGCGCAGGGTTTCCGGGCAATCCTTGAGCCGCACCACTCCCACGAAGGCGGCGGGTTCCCCTCCTGCCAGACGTCCGAGCAGCGACATCGCCCCACGTCCCACCTGCCGAGGGAATTTCTCCAGCGTCTGTTGGAATTTCTTTGGGAACTCGATCACGCGCATCGGCTGGTTGCCGTCCACGTCTCCGGGTAACAGCAGCCGATCCTCCGCATCCGCCGCGGCGACGGGAGATTCCGGCATGGCCGTTTTCGCGGCAGTCTCGCGCAGCGATTCCAAGTCCGAGAGCGTCTTGCTGAGTTCGCGGCGCAGTTCCGCCCGCTCGGCGTGCCGCTCCTTGAGGTCGGTCTTGAGCGCTCCCAGCTTGTCCCGCAGTTCCTTGAGCGCCTTTTCATCCACCGGTGCGGCGGGCGGGGCGGAAACATCCGCCAGCTTTTTCGCGGGCGACGCCTTTTCCCGGCGCTCCAGTTCGCCCTTGAGTTGCTCCAGCGCGTGTTTCATCTGGCGGACCTCGCCCGCCTTGGCCTCGAGTTTCTGGCGGGCGAGGCACAGCGCCTCGGTGTCCTTGCCACCGCCGGCCACTTCTTCTTCGGCGAATCGTCTGTCGAGCACGTCGCTGAACGGCTCGTCCGGCGAGAGGTCGAGCTTGTCACGGGCGATCAAAATCTGATCCAGAATGGTAACGGCCTCCTCCTTTGGACAAACCGGCAGAACGCCACGGGATAACAGGATGCCCACCGACCGCAGCGGCGAAAACATCAGGCCAAATGCCAGATCACTCACCGACGCCATCCGGTTCAAGCTGAGTGCCTCCATCGCGATTTCATCCATACACTTCAAGAACGCGGCGGGATCGTCCCGGACCAGCAGCAACTCTAACCCGGGGCTAAGGTCATCCCGGTTCTCCGGCGGTTCGCCGCGCACGCGCATCAGCCGTTCCGCTAGATCCTTGCGCTCGTCCTGCGAGGCATAGAAAGTCATCATTTGCCACATCTTCTGCAGCTCCTCCCGCATGCCGAGCTTTTCGAAGGCCGCCACCGCTTCCTCGAACATCTCCAGTGCCAACAGTCTTTCGAGAAACGGCTCTAGCAAATCCGCATCCAGCTTTTCCGGATCGATCCGCGAGAGCGCGTAGGGCTGGGTTTTACCCAGGCGCGCCAGCGTCATGTGTTCCTCCAGTTCCGCATCCAGCTCGGCGTGGGTCTTGCCCGCGACATCCGTGGATAGTTCCAGCCGATGCTGGTCCTTCTCGAAACAACAGCGCTTGTATTTCTTTCCGCTCCCGCACGGACAAGGATCATTCCGCCCGATGTGCTCCACGGACCGCCGCACCGTGTAGCCGGACACCGTCTGCTCGGGGGCCTCGCGGATCGCCTCCATCATCGGCTTGCGCGACAATACCAGCAACTTCGCGGCCAGCGCCAATCCCGCCCCGATGACCACCTCGCGGGACTTCTGGCGCGGGTTGCTCTTCAACACGATGTCGATCAACCGTTCGTCGCCGGATTCCACGCCGATGGCGACCGCCAGCCCCACCGATTCGTTACTAAGTTTTTCCCGCCGCGCCCACATCCGGGCGTCCATCTTGAATCCCTCGGGCAGCTCCTTGCCGTGCTCTTTGCTCCACTGGAGGATGGTCGTCAGGATGGCAAAGTGGAAGTCCTGATGGATCCCGCCGAGCCGGAGCCCCTCGAACAACCGCTCCCCCACATCGTCCCCCGTGACATGCCAGGCCAGGCAGCAAGCGGGAGCGGTGGCAGACACCAGTTGCAAGCCGCGCGGCAGGTGGCGGGACAGCACCGGCCGCTCCCGCAACAACGCCGCGCAGACCAGTAGGAGAAACCCCATGATATCCCGCCGGGTCACCGCCTCACCGATGGCGGCGTCCAGTAAGGCGTCGTCCTCCGGCAGGTAATCCGCCGCCTCCCGCACCGTGCGGCGGCTGAATTGGCTCGTATCGGCGAGTTCACGGATTTTCGGATGCATGGGTTCGTTTGGGTAAAAAAGGCGGAGCAAGGTGGAGTCCGGCCATCACCGCAGCCACCGGGCCTCTGCAAGTTAGGGAATCGCCCTCGTCTGGCAAGGGTTGAGGCAGGGCCGGGTGAATCCAATTTCCGTCAACGGCTGTTAGCCGGAACTGACCCCGTTCCCTGACTAGGAATTTGCGTCTTCAGCTTCCTCATCCTGCGGCCCGTCCTCCGCTTGGCTGCCGTCGTGCGAATCAACCGGTGCAGCACCCGATACCAAACTTAGCACGTCCGCCTTCAGAGATCCCAAGTTGAACACTTTCTCAAGCTTTGACCGGAACTCTGTGGGTGTATCACAAACCCATTCATTAGTAATGTCGCGTCCCGACATTACTCCAGTAAAGTTCGACATCTCGGCGATCCCCGGCTTATAGTAAGACCTCTTGAATTGATCCGGCAATTCGTCGCCTTTTGGCTGAATAATTGCTGGGTAGGGTAAGTTAGGCCTATGCACCACCGAAAAAAGCGTAGCAGTTCGATTTGATGGAATATGCTTCGCATGGATAATCATCATGTCGTTCTTGTTATAAGATTGAGTAATCTGCACAATTAATGTTAGCATCCCATTACTGCGAGCATCCCATTGCTGCCTCGCAGCCTCAATTATCTCAAGAGGACTAGACGTATCTTCTAAATTAAGACCTGATGGCCAATAGCTACTCATATTTTTATTTTTTGATTTCTACCAATATAGGCAAATGATCCGAAGCTACAGATGCATTGGGCCGCCCTTTCGCATCGATCAAACAATGGTTTCCGGCATGAGTCAGTATCTGCACACCTCCAAAACTCGGCACGATTGAGTAATTTAGTATTACCTGATCCAACATACTCCAACCATACGGACCTTGATTGCTCGTGTTGTAACACGTACCCGCCGGCCCAGCAGTTCCATCACCAAATAAGCTCCACATGGGATTATAATAGAGGTCGTATTTCTTGCCTAGGAAAGTCCGCTGTTCCCGCTCAACACAGGTCTTGGTCATCATGGCATTGAATCCCATTGGGAGATTCATCCCGCGATCGTATGGATTCATATTAAAATCTCCCATGAGAATTAAGCGGTTATTATCTTGTTCATTTTTAACAAAGCTCACTTCATCCACCAGAGCTTGAGCCGCCGCCTGCCGAGACTCAGGGTCATAGTTCCGAATGTCGACACCATGAACGATCCCCAATAGAGCCGAAGTCGATCCTATACGCAGCTTGCGCACGCTCGTGCGAAAACCGCTATGAACCTCAGTGAGGTCAAGCTCCGAGTTTCGGCAATAGCAATGAAATCGACCATTCGAGTTGTATCTAGGCATAAAAAACATCGGGTCCACATGCAACCGCAACGCTTCGAGGGTCGTCTCCGCAGGGGCGGAGCACTCGGCCAGGATAAGCACATCTGCCTCATTCACTTGGACGAGTTCTGTCACCAGAGTTGTGAGCGACTTGCGATTTAAGTTCCAGAACACGATTCGAGCCCCCCGCTTAAAATCAGGGAGTCGGTTGAAATCTTGATTGTATTTTTCGAACACCGTCCAAGATCAGATAGAACTCAAAGCGCACAATGTCATCCTCGTTTCTGAGGTTGCCGTTTAAAACTGCAGATTTTCGAACGGAATAGCTCGCGTAGAATCTGATTTACACACCAATGTCCCGCTGCTCTTTGTACTCCATTCCTTCTCACACTGTGGGCATTCAATATCATTAGAATCTTCATCCCGACTGTTTGAGCTATTCGGATTTATCTCGATGTGATCCTCGACGACAAGTCCGCTCCCGAAAGGGCATTTCCGGCTGGAAAAATTGTTTTTTGGTGCTGCCATAACAATGTCTAGGATAAAGTCGGTTGCTAAGATGATTTTCCAAACAGTCCAACTAGGGTATTTTCGGAAGATCCCAGATCCAGAAAGTTCTTTCTTTATTTGGAGGAGCTTCACCGGATCTAGAGCGTATGGCACCAGACTCGGCTAACAAGCATTTCCACCCGGAGCGAGATGACAAGGAGGCTTTCACGGTTACGGCGCGGGCGGGGTGGTGCCGTCAGGAGCGTCGCCGTCGTCCTTCTTGCGCTTGGGGCTGCGTTCGACGCGGGAGGCGGCGAGCCAGGCGTGGAGCTTGGCGGGGTTGCGGCGGTAGAGGTTCTGCATCATGGCGTCGAGGCGGGTGACTTCCTGGGTGCCTTCGAGGAGGAGGACGCTGATGCTCTCGGTGCTTTCGAGGCCTTTGAGGTTGCCGGCGGTGTTGGCGAGGTTTTTGCCATCGATGGCGTCGCGGTCGGCGCGGAGGTCTTCGACGAAGTCGGCGGGGATGAGCTTGGCGATGAATTTGGCGCGGAGGGCGGCTTTTTCCGCGAGCTGGGCCGGGGCGTCGGCGGGGGCGTCTTCGAGGCGGGCGAGCAGGGAGTCCGCGTGGGTCTTGATGCTGCTCTCGGTGGGTTCGCCGGGGAGGCGGTAGAACCCGATGAATCCGGGCTCGTCGAGGTCGATGGCGCGGGCGGTGCGGGCGATGTCCTTGAAGTCGAGCCAGAGGGCGTCGAGCAGGGTCTGGAGGCTGGTGGGTCCGCGGAGTTGGTCAACTTTGAAGCGGTTGAGCTTGCCGGAGAGGGTGGCAACGTTGGCGAAGCGCTGGATGGCCTCGCAACCGGCGGGCAGGTCGGAGTGGTTCTCGATGCCGTAGGTGTTGACGCGGTCGAGGCGGTCGTGGCGGAGGATGTCGCGGTCGTTCATGAGTTGGCTGGGGAATGATTTTTACGAGGTTGATAGAAAACTGCCGGGTGGTTTCGGAGAGGGCAAGGAACATTGTGTGAAGAAAAAGGAACTGCGGAGCCATGGGCAGCAGCTCTTTTTTCCAAAATTCACGACAAGTCGTTGATGGAAAGCAGGTTGAACACAAGCTCCGACCGGGCGGGAGCTACCCGGCGGTGAGGTGAGACCTACCCGGCGGTGAGGTGGGACCTACCCGGTGACGAGGTGGGTGCTACCCGGTGGCGAGCAGAAGCAACCCGGCCGCAAGGAGGGAGTCACCAGGCGGCGAGGTGGGCGCTAACCGGTGACGAGGTGGGGTCACCAGGCGCTGGAGTGGGAGTGAAGCGGCGGCAGCGGAGCCTGCCGGGCGGCGGAGTGGGAGCGGTCCGGCGGTGAAGAGGGACCTCCCGGGACAAGGGCTTGTCTTGGGAAATGCCCCGACCTACGTTTTGCAAGTCATGAATCTCATCGTCAAAGAAACCATCGCCCGCTGCCGCGCGGCTGGCCTGCGCCGCACCAAGGCCCTCGAAGAACTCCTAACCACACTGCTCGAAAGCAAGCGGCCGATGACTCTCTCCGAACTTGCCACCTCCGCACGTCTCACGGATCAGTGCGACAAGGCCACCGTTTTCCGCCTGCTTCAGCGCCTCGCAGAACACGGCATGGTCCGGCGGCTGGGCCTGCACGAGCGGGCCGCCTATTTCACCCTGATCTTCCCGGGCAGACACAGCGACTATCTGATTTGCACCAGCTGCGGCAGCATCGAGCCGATCCAGGCGCCCTGTCCGGTGCATCAGCTGGAGGATGAAATCCGCGAGAAAACCGGATTCCGGAATCTCTATCACGAGCTGGAGTTTTTCGGCGTGTGCCCGAAGTGCGCTTGACCGCCGCCGGACCGCGAGTCTCCAGGCTCGTCGGAGAAAGGGATGCAAAAGGGGCGCGCCTTGGCTCATTCGCTTTGTCGGTTCTTTCGCAAGCGAGTCTGGAGACTCGCGGTCCGAAAGGATTGACGCCTCTCCGAATCCCTGCCACATCCGCGCCCGTGATGCATTCCCCCGCCCGACTCCGAGTTAAACTTCCTGCCACCATGATTCGGTGGCACGGGTTGGCGTGTGGAGTCTGAGCGGAACTATTTCCCCTACTTCTCCGGAACGCGCCATCGGTGGCTGGTTCCGGGGATCCCAAGTGAGTCCCGCCCGCCGCCCGGACGTTCCGGTTTCCAACAGAAACCGACATGCACTTGAAAAACGATGATTTCTTCGACCGCCGCAGCGTGATGCTCATGCTCGGCTCGGTGGTCCTTTTCGCCGCGAATACGCTGCTGATCCGCGCGGTGGCCATCCACGCACCGGCGGCGGACGGCTGGGTGGCCATCCTGTTCCGCGGGGCGGTCGGGATGCTCGTGGTTTATGCCCTTTTCGGCCGGGGCCGGGGCCTCGATTTGAAGCGGATGTTTAGCGGAAAGTTGATCACGATCCGGGGCATCGTCGGGGCGCTGAGCACGGTGGCCTTCTACATCACCATCATCCATCTCGGTGCCGGGCGCGCGGTGATCCTCAATCTAACCTATCCGATCTTCGCTTCAGTGATCGCAGCCCTCTGGCTCAAGGAAAAGGTCAACCGCACCGCGATGGTATGGATGCTGATCGGCTTTTGCGGGCTGGTGGTATTCCTGAGCGATGACGGGCAACTGCTGCGCCCCTCCGCCTACGATTTACTCGCACTCGCCGGTGCGGTCGGTTCCGGCTGGGTGGTGGTGATCATCCGCCGCTTGCGGCATGAGGAGCACCCGGCGACGATCTACGCTTCACAGGCATTTTACGGACTCATCATCGCGGCACCGGCGGCGGTGAAGGTGCCCCAGTTGCCGCCCTTGGTCTGGTTCTGGCTAGCCGTCGGCGCGGTGATCGTGACGGTCGCACAGCTGATCATGACCCGGGCCTATCAGTTCATGTCCGTTTCCCGCGGCTCATCGCTGCAGATGTTGCTACCGTTGGTGACGGCGGTGGGCGGGCTGGCGTTCTTCGGTGAATCTTTCCGCCCCATGGAAATCGCGGGAGCCCTGCTGACCCTGCTTGCCACCTGGAGGGTGGTTGTTTCGCGATGAGAAATTTTCGCTTCGCAGGTGAAACGGTGGCTGCGTAGAGTCGGGCATGCTGTGTCCCTTTTGCCAGACACCCCATCAGGCAGCTGCTCCCGAGTGCCCGGCCTGCCGGTTGACCTATCCCCGGACGAGCACCCTGGTCGGAGCCGTGCCGCGCCTCGCACCGGTCGTCGCGGACACCACCCGCACCCTCAGCCAGCCAGAGCAGCAAAAGTTGAAAAAACAGATCTCCCGCATCCAGCAGCGCTTCCCGCAGCTGGTATTGCAGATCGTCATGCACGAGTTTCCCACGGAGCATCCGTTCTCCATGCACGTCTTCTGGCTCTTTAATGCCGCGAACTTCGCCGGAGACAGCCGCCGGGGAAAAGACAATCACGCTTTGCTGCTCGCGCTCGATCCGGTCCGCAAGGAGGCAGCCATCATGCCCGGCTACGGCCTCGAGCCATTTCTCCAACGCGAAGCTCTCGATCACCTGTTGGAACTCGCAGGCCCGGCTTGGCAAAAAAACCACTGGGCCGACGGCCTGTCACGAGTCTTGGACGGATTTGACAAACTTCTGGAATCCGTCGCCATCCCGGAAGATGCTGCGGACAAAGAAACCAGCGAATTCTAACCTATCATCCACTCCCAAGACCCATGACTCTCCCGCCCCGCAAACTCCTCATCATCGGCGGCGGATTCGCCGGTCTGGAATGCGCCAGCCGCCTCGCCAACGACGACCGCTTTGACATCACCCTCGTGGATCGGACGAACCACCACCTGTTCCAACCGCTTCTCTATCAAGTCGCCACCGCCTCACTCGCCGGGCCGGACATCGCCCGCTCGATCCGCCAGATTCTTGCCAAGGCGGGAAATGTCACCGTCCTCATGGATGAGATCTCCGCCATCGATCCAGTTGGAAAAACCGCCACGAGCGAAGTTGGCACCGTTTACCACTTCGACTACCTGCTGCTCGCCGCCGGTGCCCGCACCGGCTACTTCGGCAACGACGCATGGGCCGCGCACAGCCTCGGCCTCAAGTCCCTCGCGGATGCCCAAAACATCCGCCGCACCGTTCTCTCCAATCTTGAACGCGCCGAGCTCACCACCGACGAAGCGGAACGCACCCGCCTCATGACCGTCGCCATCGTCGGTGGCGGGCCGACCGGCGTCGAGCTCGCCGGAGCCTTCGCCGATCTTGTGCATCGCTCGCTCAAGTCTAACTTCCGCCGCATCGATACCAGCAAGCTGCGCATCATCCTCATCGAAGGTTCCGAACACGTCCTCGAAGCCTATGACCCCGACCAATGCGACTACGCCCGCAAGCGCTTGGAAAAACTCGGTGTCGAAGTCCGCAACAACACCCGCGTCACCCACGTCCGGGAAGGTGCGCTCGATCTCAAGGACGGCAGCACTCTCGAGGCCGCCGCCATCATCTGGGCCGCCGGCATCGCCGCCAGTCCGCTCACCACCACCCTCGGTGTGCCTACCGACCGCAGCGGTCGCATCACTCCGAATCCCGATCTATCCGTTCCCGGCCACCCTCACATCTTCCTCGCCGGTGACCTCGTCAGCATGAAGGACTGCGATGGCCAAATGGTTCCCGGAGTCGCTCCCGCCGCCGTCCAGATGGGTGCCCACGTCGCCAAGGCACTCAAGGGCGACTTGGAACACGCGAAGACGCGACCACCGTTCAACTACTTCGATAAGGGAATGATGGCCATTATCGGAAAAAACTACGCCGTCGTGAAAGCCGGAGGTTTCCGCATGCAGGGCTTCATCGCCTGGCTCGCGTGGCTCTTCATCCACATCACCTTCCTCGTCGGCTTCCGCAACAAACTCTCCGTGCTGCTAGGCTGGGCCTATTCCTATATCATCAACAATCCGGAAGCGCGCATCATCGTGAATCCTCCGGCTGTGCGCACACCGCCTCCTGCTTGCTAAGATTTTTGGCAGAATCATTGAGAGCAGAATCATTTTTTGAAAAATGCATGCCATGGCTACGGCTCTGATTTTTATGGAACGGGTGCCATCTCTTAGAACCGAAGATGCGATCTTGGGTCCACACGATGAGGAGAAGGGACCTTACTGTCCCTTTCCAAGGCCTTCCCCGGGAAAGAGGCGACAATCAGGTCGCCGCGCCTCCGGTTGTGAAACGCGGGTTCGTCACGCGGGTTCGGGTGACGACCGTTAGACTGACTGAGGGGCTGCGGAATCAGCTGGGGATGAGGTCTTTCACTGCGTCGCGCTCTTCCTGAAGTTCGCCGATGGTGAGGTCGATTTTCCCCTGGCTGAAGGCATCGACGGGGACGCCTTGCACGATTTCCCATTTGCCGCCCTCAAGGGTGCGGATGGGCATGGAGGCCATGATGCCTTTTTCAATGCCGTAGGATCCGTCCGAGCAGATGGCGACCGAGTGCCAGTCGCCAGCGGGTGTCGGGGTGATGAGGCTGCGGACGGTGTCCATGGCGGCATTTGCGGCGGAGGCGGCGGAGGAGAGGCCGCGGGCCTTGATGATGGCAGCACCGCGCTGCTGGACGGTGGCGATGAACTCGCTCTTGAGCCACTCATGGTCGGTGATGACTTCGGTGGCGGGCTTGCCGTCGATTTTCGCGTTGGTGAAATCCGGGTATTGGGTGGCGGAGTGATTTCCCCAGATGCAGAGGTTGGTGACCTTGGACACGTGGACGCCAGCCTTCGCGGCGAGCTGGCTTTTGGCGCGGTTCTCATCGAGCCGGGTCATCGCGAAGAAGCGGTCGCACGGCACGCCTGCGGCGTTGTTCATGGCGATGAGGGCGTTGGTGTTGCAGGGATTTCCGACGACGAGCACGCGCACGTCCTTGGCGGCGTTCCGGGCGATGGCCTGGCCCTGGCTGGTGAAAATTTTCCCGTTGATGCCTAGCAGGTCGGCGCGTTCCATGCCGGCCTTGCGCGGGACGGAGCCGACGAGCAGGCACCAGTTGGCGTCCTTGAATCCTTCATCGAGATCGGCGGTGCCGACGACTTCGTTGAGCAGCGGGAAGGCGCAGTCGTCGAGTTCCATGATGACGCCGGCGAGGGCGGGCAGGCCGGGCTCGATTTCGATGAGGCGGAGATTGACCGGCTGGTCGGGACCGAAGACGAAGCCGGAGGCGATGCGGAAAAGGAGGGCGTAGCCGATATTTCCTGCGGCGCCGGTGATGGAGACGGTGATGGGAGTTTTCATGGATGATTGAAATCGAGGATTCGGGACGAGGCTAAGGGGACCGGGCGAACGAGGTCAACCGACAAGGTTTCGGCAAAAAACGGCGGATCCAGTCGGTGGAAAGAATGTTTTGCGCGGTGGCGGGCGCTTCGATTGACTCGCCGCATGATCGACATGCTGGTGCGCCTCTACGACCTGCCGGAATCGGCGGAACTTTACGCGGAGGTGGCGGCGAAGGGCGTGACGCTGCGGCGGGCACGGGCGTTTGAAAAACACACGGTGGCGGAATTCGTTAGGGCAAATTTTTCACCCAAGTGGGTGAGCGAGGTGGAGGTGGCGATGACGCGGCAGCCGATCTCGTGTTTCATCGCGACGCGGGACAAGGAAATCCTGGGATTCGCGTGTTATGAAACGACGCAGCGGGGGTTTTTCGGGCCGACCGGGGTTTCGGAAGCGGCGCGTGGGCTGGGCTTGGGCAAGGCGCTGTTGTTCAAGGCGCTGGAGGGCTTGCGAGAAATCGGCTACGCCTATGCGATCATCGGCGGCGTGGGTCCGCGGGAGTTTTACGCGAAGAACTGCGGGGCGATCGAGATCCCGGGGAGCGATCCAGGGACTTACACGGATCTGCTGCCGTAGGGGCTAAAGGGCGTGGATGCCGATCTGGAGCTTGGCGCAGAGTTCGGCGACGAGGTCTTTTTCTAGCAGTAGGGTTTTCCCGGCTTCGATGGCGATACCCCCTACCCCGGCGGCGGCGCAGGTCTCGATGGTCTGCGGGCCGATGACGGGCACGTCGAAGCGGAAATCCTGGTTCGGCTTGGAGACCTTGACGAGCAGCACGTCCTTGCCGCGACCGAGTTCACCACCGCGCTTGATGCAGGCGTTGGTGCCTTCGAAGGCCTCGGCGGCGAGCACCGTGCCGTGTCGGACGACGACGCTTTGGCCGATGTCGAGCGCGCTGGTTTGTTTGGCGATGCGGAAGCCGAATTCCGCATCGGCGAGCTGGCGCTTTTTGAAAACCGGCCCACAAACGGGACCTGGGCCTGGCAGGTGGTCTTCCAGAAACGTGGTGGCCGGCAGCACGGTGATGCCGTCCTTGGCGAGCTCGTCGGAAATCGCACCGAAGATGGTCTCCGCATTCCGCTCCTTGAGGCGGGCGAACATCATGAGCGCCCGCAGGTCGGTGCGGAGTTCGTAGAGGTTCTTCGGGGAAATCTGTCCCATCATCACCACCTCGGCGGCTCGCTCGCGGGAGAAAAATTTGATCGGCTTGCTGAGCTGGCCGATGCGAATCCACTCGGTGGCCTCGACGAGTTTTTCCAGCTCGGGCCGGGTCTCGCCGGGGAACGCGCACATCACGAGCCGGATGCCGGGCGAGCGCTGCCGGGCTGCGGCGATGAAGGTCTCCGGATAGACGCCGCTGCCTGCGATGATGCCGATGGTGCGGGAACTCGGGGTGGGAGATGCCATGCTGCGTGTGTCGGGGAAAATACCGGCTTTCGCAGTGAGTGAAAAGTAGCGGCTGTGGGACTCGAACCCACACTCGTTAGAACTCGATTTTGAGTCGAGCGCGTCTACCAATTCCGCCAAGCCGCCTTGGTGGGCGGCAGGTTGCAGGGTCCGTCGGTGGAGAGCAAGAGGATTTCTCGACGGCGGATTTCTCGGGCTTGAGCTTGGCAAGGTGGATTCGGCCCGCCAGTTTCCAGCCATGTTTGATCCAGCACGCTATGACGGTCGCATGCCTTACCGGCGTTGCGGCGATTCCGGACTCCTTCTGCCCGCCATTTCGCTGGGGTTCTGGCACAATTTCGGCCACGTGGATGATTTCCAGGAAGCCCGGCGGATGATGCGACGCGCGTTTGACCGGGGGGTGACGCACTTCGACTTGGCGAACAACTACGGCCCGCCTCCTGGGTCTGCGGAGGAAAATGTCGGCCGGATTCTGGTCGAGGATTTCGCGTGTCATCGCGACGAACTCATCATCAGCAGCAAGGCCGGCCACGACATGTGGAGCGGCCCCTACGGCCAGGCGGGATCGCGCAAGCACTTGCTCGCCTCGCTCGACCAGTCGCTCAAGCGGCTGAGGCTGAACTACGTGGACATTTTCTACTCCCACTGCCCGGACCCACACACCCGGCTGGAGGAAACCATGTCCGCGCTCGCCACCGCCGTGAACAGCGGCCGCGCGCTCTACGTGGGACTTTCGAAATACCCGCTCAAGCGGTTGAAAAAAGCGGTGAAAATCCTCAAGGACATGGGCATCCGCTGCCTGATCTATCAGCCACCCTACTCGATCCTCAACCGCTGGCCGGAAGGCGAGGGCATTCTCGACTATCTGTTGGAGGAAGGCATCGGCTGCGTGGTCTTCAGCCCGCTGGCGCAGGGCATGCTCACGCCGAAATACCTGACCGGCATCCCGGAGGACTCGCGCGCCGCCCGGTCGGAAGGATTTCTTCAGATCGAGCAGGTCGAAGCTCAGCAGGAGAAAATCCGCGCCCTTGGCAACCTTGCCACCGCTCAAGGCACGTCGCTGAGCCATTTGGCCATCCAGTGGACGCTGCGCTCACCTGCTGTCACCTCGTCCATCATCGGCGCCCGCACCGTCGCGCAGTTAGACGACTCGCTCGATGCGCTGCTTTCACCCATGCCCGACGCCGCCACCCTCGCCGCCATCGACGAGATCGCGCCCTACGAGAAGAAAACGCGTGCGGAAGGCTGATCACGAACTCCATTACCCCTATGACTTGGAACGATACCTTTCTCGCCCTCTTCGACCGCTGCGCCGCTGAATTCCAGTCCGGCAACGGGGACTTCGAAACCTATTACACCCCGGAGGACCTCACGTTCCTCGCCTCCATCGGCTGCAAGACCCGCGAGTTTTTCGACTTCGTCGAGGATTTCTGTGGCGAAGG
Source organism: Luteolibacter sp. (assembly GCA_051648225.1). Lineage (GTDB taxonomy): Bacteria > Verrucomicrobiota > Verrucomicrobiia > Verrucomicrobiales > Akkermansiaceae > Luteolibacter. Next base: position 34,162 of record JBOFET010000537.1, on the reverse strand, counting down.
CGAGCCGACGATCTCGACCGCGCTGCTGATCGCTTCCGTGCGGCGCGACTATTTCCTGACGGTGCAAAAGGGCATCCCGAGCGACACCGTGCTCACCCGGGACGAGGTTCCAAGCTTCGGCGAAGAATTCAAAGGCCTGCCGTACCTGCCCCGCTTCCTCACCAAAGGCCGGGCGAAGCTCCGCGGCGAACTCGACCCGGACCTGATGTTCGGCTGCGGCGGCGACCGGAATTTTATGAAAAAACACGGCGATTTCCATCCTGCCGATTTCCTCCGCCACCTGTGGGCAGCGGACGCCGACGACGAGAAGATCGCCAACTGGATCCTCGAGCAGCAGGACTGAGCCACGCCTTTCCCGATCCAAACTCCGTGCTTGCCTCCCCCGGCGGCGCGTCTTATCCCGCCTCCACAAATCATGGCCAGCACACCCATCATCAACCTCCGCAAGGGACACGCCGTCCGTCACAACAACGAAGTCTGCCTCGTCATCGATCACGAACTCAAGACCCCTCCGCGGATGGCGTCCTACGTGCAAATGTCGATCCGCAGCGTCGCCACCAAGAAGGTCTTCAACCTCCGCATGACCTCGAACGACAGCGTCGAGGGTGTCGTGCTCGAGCGCACCCCGCACGAGTATTCTTACAAAGACAGCAGCGGCTACCACTTCCTCGACCCGAACACCTACGAAGATGCCGTCGTCTATGAAGACCTCATCGAAGGCGTGAAAAACTACCTCATCGAGGGCCAGATTTACAACCTCATGGTCGCGGACGGCATCGTCGTCGCCGTGGATCTCCCGCTCTCCATGGTCATGACCGTGGCCGAGTCCTCGGAGGGCGTCAAAGGCGACTCCGCCAATAATGTTTACAAGCCCGCCGTCATGGAGACCGGCCTCATCGTGCAAGTGCCGCTCTTCATCAACGTCGGCGAGCGAATCAACGTCAAGACGGAGGACAACTCCTACACCGGTCGCGCGAACTGATACGCACGACTTCTGCTCCAGTTCCAACGGGTGGCTCTCCGGAGCCGCCCGTTTTTGCGTCTGCCTAGGACCATCATCGGCCTCATGATGATTTGTTAAGATACCTTGAATTTCTCTTGATTTTAACGATGTAATTTGAACACTGCGCGGCAACATGAAACCAAGTCTGCTGTTCACCGCGCTGTCCCTGGTCCTGGCGACGTCCCCAACGTTCGCAAAATCCGAATTGGAAACCCTCCGCGCGCTTTGCGCCGAGCAGGAGCGCCAGATCCGCCACTTGGAAGATGAGAACATGAAGCTGCGCGACGGTCGCGAAGCAACCGGTCCGAGGATCCAAAGAGACCTCAAACCGACTCCACCGCCAGTCGCCGAAGCCGAAACTTCGCCCCAGTCCCCTGCCACCTACGTCGTCAAATCCGGAGACAGCATCGAGGGAATCGCCCGCAAGGTCGGCACTCGTGCCACCCAGCTCGCCAAGCTCAACGGACTCAAGTCCACCGCGATGATCCATCCGGGTCAAAAGCTCAAGGTACCCGGAAAAACCGTCGCCGCCACCCAGCCAACCCCTGCGACGGCTCCAGCTCCGGGCACCGGCACGAAATCCCACACCGTCCGCCAGGGTGAAACGTTCTACAGCATCAGTAAAAAACACGGCATCAACACCGCAACACTGGTCGCCGCGAACCCGACGGTGAAACCCTCTGCCCTGCGCCCAGGCCAAGTGCTTCGCCTCGGTGAGAGCGCCCCCTCCACCGCCCTGATCTCGACACCACCTTCCCAGATCAAGGCCAGCTCCAGTGCGGAAAAGGCACCCGCGCCCGTCGCGAAACCGCCGGAAGTCAGGCCATACACCGCCCCCGAGACCAAGATCGCGGAGGCTGCACCCGCACCCACTCCTGCCCCGGCACCCGTCGCCGAAGAGGAAGCCGCCCCGGCCCCATCCGAGAACAAATTCCGCGCTGTCACCATTGATGGGGAAATGACTTACGGTGCCTTTGCCGCCAAACACGGCACCGACACCAAGCGGCTCAACGCCCTCAACGGACTGGATCTCACCACCGCCACCGTCCTTGCGAAAGGCTCGGAGCTCTACGTTCCCGCCCGCCCTTGACGTAAGCAGTTCATCTCACAGAACCACAGCGCACATCGGTCTAAATCAACTTCACCCGCCCATCCGGATTCCTGCCGGATGGGCTTTTTCATGGCCAGTTAGATTACTGGTAGGAAATCGGCATCCCGTCACGGTAGCGCACGGACTGCACCCCACCTGTTCCCATGCCACCGCCGGAACTCCAAACTTCTTGCGGCACTTGCGGCACCTGATAGCTCGGCCCCTGCGGCCCACGCTGGCTCGGCGAGTGGGTGATGACCACCTGCGTCCCCACGTTCACCGCATCGTAGAGGATGGGCACAAACTCCTTCGGGATGCGGATGCAGCCGTGAGACGCTGGCTCGCCCGGCTGTGGAATGATCCCACCGTGCATGCCGACACCGTAGGAGGTCAGCCGCATCCAAAAAGGCATCGGAGCCGGCACGTATGTCATTCCCACAGGCACCTTGTCCCGCGAGCGCGCGTCGTTGTTGGTCACGTTTCCGAACTCATCCTCGTGCCAGCCATAGAGATTGGAATACTTGTCCTCGATCTTCTCCGTGATCTTGTAGGTGCCCGGCGAGGTGCTGTGTCCCTCTTTGCCCGTGGCCACGTAGCACCAGCCGATGTCCCGCTCACCTCGTTTAAACTCGGCGATCTGATCTGTCAGACTGATGCGCACGGTCACCTTCCCGGCCCCACCGTCGTCATACCACCGGTAGAGCAACCGTTGTTCAGGCTTGCGCTGCACTTGCCGATGATTCGCACCGCCAGTTCCGCAAGAGACCGTGGCAAGGGGCAGCACCACGCTGGTGAGAACGGCGAGAGTATTGAATAAACGGTGCATGGAGATTTCTGGAACGGGCGGTGTGTTTGGACCTAACGTTTTTCCCGGGCCGCAGCGTATAGGTGTTGAAATGGGGCGGGTCAAGACTTCACGCCCAGCCTCCCAGGCCGTGTCGCCTGCTTCCCGTCCTTGCACTTCCGGCCATCTTCGCCTACCCACCTGGCAGATGATTCGATTTTCACTCTTCAAGATTCCTGTCGAAGTCCAGCCATTCTTCTGGATCACGCTCGTCATCCTCGGCGGCTCTAGAGGGGCAGATACAAAAGCCGAAATCTTCAATATCGTGCTCTTCGTGCTCGCTGGATTCATCTCGGTGCTCGTGCATGAGCTCGGCCACGCCCTCACCGCCAGGTCTTACGGTGCCTACAGTTCCATTGTGCTTCAGGCGTTCGGCGGTTACGCCGCCTACTCGGGGGTGCGCTTGAATCGATTGCAGAGCTTCCTCGTCACCGCCGCCGGCCCAGCGATTCAGATCGCCCTCGGGCTCGCTGTGTTGCTGGTCATCCGCACCGGTCCGGACATGAGCACGCACGGAAGCTATTTTTTGGAAAGGCTCATGCTCATCAGCTTCGTGTGGGCCATTCTCAATCTCCTCCCCGTTCTCCCGCTCGACGGCGGCCACATGCTCAGCGCCGCCCTCGGACCACACCGCATCAAGCTCACCCTCTGGATCAGCATCGTCGTCGCCCTCGTCGCCGCCGTCGCCATGTTCCTCTACACACGGTCCATCCTGTTCCCCATCTTCCTCGGCATGTTCGCCTGGCAAGCTTTCCAAGGCCTCAAGGAACAACCCTGAGCACCGTCACCACAGTATCAGTCGCAGCCCGGCGATGATCGAAAACACCACGATCATCCACTCGAAGGCCGCTTGCGGCACATGCCGGATCAACCACCGCCCGCCGAGGATTCCCACCACCACCGCAGGCAGCAATTTCAGGTTTTCCCACAGACTCTCCGGCGTGATCAATGCCAAGCGCGCGTTGAGCGGCACCTTGAGCAGATTGATCAGCAGAAAAAACCGCGCACCTATGCCGATGAGTTCCATCTTCGGCACCTTCCGCGTCATCAGATAGAGCTGGATCACCGGACCCGCCGCGTTGGCTAACATCGTGGCGAAGCCGCCTAGCACCCCGGCACTCATCCCGAAGCCACCCGAAGCCGCCAGCCTGTCGAAGCCCACCGGCTGCCACCGCCGGAATGCCTGCAAGCCCACCATCACCAATACGCACCCACCGATCACCCGCCGCGCCGCGATCTCCGAAATATCGCCCAGCACCCACCACCCCAGCGCGAGTCCCACCAGCGCCGGGCCAAGCAACCGCCACACCGGCCGCCACGACCCGTAGCGGATGAAGGCCGGATACGCCATCAGATCCGCCGCGATCAACAGCGGCAACGCCAAACCCACCGACGCCTTTGAGCCATAAATCTCCGCCAGGATCACCACCGACACCATCGAGATCCCACTGAACCCCGCCTTCGAGAGACCGATGCAAAACGCCGCGAACAGCGCCAACGCATAGACTCCCGGATCGACCAACATTTCCCTGCGGACCATCGGAGAATCCCCCTCACCCACAAGCACGAATTCCCCCGCCCCGCCGAGAACGACGGAGTTTCTTGAAATCAATGCCCGTTCATCTGCGGTTTTATTTTCCTCTTTGGCACCATCGACATCGACGCCTGCTTTCACACACCACCGGGGGCAATAAAAAACCTTGGTAACGGTATCTTGACTGCTAGACTCACGGTCAAAATCCACCATGAACATCGACTCCACTCCGCCGAATCTCCCTTCGTCATCCGCAGCCACCAACTGGCGTCTCTATCTGGAATTGCTGGCGTTGGCCGCTTTTGTGATTCCGCTCGGTCACATTCTCGGGCCGCTGGTTCTGTGGCTTGTCAAAAAGGACATGATTCCGGAGGTCGATGCCGAGGGGAAGAAGGTGATCAATTTCAATCTATCGTGGACTCTCTGGGGCATCGTTTCCTGCGGCCTCGGTTTTTTCGCTTGGATCGTGATCCTGATCATCTCGATTCTCAAAGCGGCCAACCGGCAGCCGTTCAAGCATCCCTGGACCATCGATTTCCTGAAATGATTCGTTGATCGCCGCGGTGCTTCCGGGCATGTCCTTGCCGCCGCCTGACTTTCCCGTGTCACCATGGATCCGATCGAAAAAGCCAACTCCCTCATCGAAGCACTCCCCTATCTGCAAGCCTTCCGTGGAAAGACCTTCCTCATCAAGATGGGTGGCTCGGCGATGGAGGATCCGGATCTGGTCTCCCGGGTGATGCGTGACATTGTTTTCCTGGAGGTGGCCGGCATCAACCCCATCGTCGTCCACGGAGGAGGCAAGGCGATTTCCGCAGCGATGGAAGCGGCGGGGCTGGAAGCGAAATTTGTGGGTGGATTCCGCGTCACGACGGATGAGGCGATCGAAATCGTGGCCCGCGTGCTGTCGGAGGAAATCAATCCCGGCTTGGTGCGGATGATCCGTGACTTCGGCGGCAAGGCGGTGGGGATTCCGGGTAACGACGTTTTTCTGGGAGAAAAAATCAAGGGTCTCGACGCCGAGGGCAAGCGCATCGACATCGGGCGCGTGGGTGAGGTCGTAGGCTGCCAGATGGCGCACATGGATGCGGCGCACCGGGCGGGAATCGTCCCGGTGATTTCGCCGCTCGCCGCCGAGCTGGCGACGGGCAAGCCGCTGAACATCAATGCGGACCTAGCCGCAGCCGCGCTGGCGAAAGAACTGCGGGTGGCGAAGCTGGTCTATCTGTCCGACGTGCCCGGCCTGCTTGCCGATCCCAAGGATGCCTCCACGCTGATCAAATCCGTCACCCGCAAGGAGGCGGATGCGATGATCGCGGACGGGACGATTTCCGGCGGCATGATCCCGAAGATCCGCAGTGCGGTGGATGCCTTGAACGCAGGCGTCCGCAAGGTCCACTTCGTGGATGGGCGGTTGCCGCACGCGCTGCTGTTGGAGATTTTCACCGACGGCGGCGTGGGCACGGAGGTCGTGCGCTGAGCGGGTCAGATTTTCCGCAGCGAGGCGGTCGAGTCCCCGAAGGCCCGGTCCTTCACGCCGAATTCCTCGAGCATGCGGAGGTAGAGGTTGGAAAGCGGCACATTTTCACCGAGATCCACGTGGCGGCCGGGTGAGAAGGCACCACCAGCATTTCCCGCGACGACGATGGGGAGGTCGTCGTGATTGTGGCGATCTCCGTCGGAAATGCAGCCGCCGTAAACGATCATCGAGTTGTGAAGCAGGGACTTGCCATCCACGTCCGGTGTGTTCTTGAGGCGATCGATGAAGTAGGCGAACTGCTCCATGTAGAACTGATCGATTTTCGCGATTTTCTCGAGATTTTCAGGACTCCCCTGGTGGTGGGAAATGTTGTGATGGCCGTCTGGCACGCCGATTTCCTGGAAATTTCGAGTGCTGCCGTCGTGGGCCATCAGGAAACTGGAGATCCGGGTGGAGTCGGTTTTAAAAGCGAGGACCATCATGTCCATCATCAAGCGGAGATGCTCCTTGTAGGATTCCGGGGTGCCGTCCGGCGCGGAGATTCCAGGATCCTTGGGCATGCCGATGGCTTCGGCATTTTCGATCTGCCGCTCGATTTCACGCACCCCGGTCAGGTATTCGTCGAGCTTGTGGCAGTCGCTGCGACCCAGGTGTTTTTGGAGGGCCTTGGCGTCTGCCTGGACGAAATCGAGCACGGATTTTTTCGAGGCATAGCGCTGGCCGAGGCTGGCAGCGCGTTCGTGGAAATCGCCCACGCCGAAGAGCCGCTCGAAGACCGCACGCGGATTGGATTCCGGCGGCATCGGCTGGGTCTCCGAGCGCCAGGAGAGATTGAACTGATAGGCGCAGGAGTAGCCGGAATCACATTGTCCGGAGACACGCACCTTGTCGGTGCCGAGTTCCAGCGAGGGCAGCCGGGTGAGGGACTGGGCGGCCAGCGCAGCGACCTGATCGGCGGAGATCCCCAGCGTGATGTCTGACCCAGCGGTCTTGCGGGCCCGGGCGGAGGTGAGGAAGGTGGCGACACCCCGGGCATGATCGCCCGGACCGTCTCCACCAGCACGGGCATTGTTTTGCTCGAAGCCGGTGAAAATCTGAAAATCCTCGCGCAGCGACTCCATGGGCTTGAAGGTCTCACCGAGTTTGTAGCTGCCCGAGGTGCCCCGGGGTCTCCAGCAGTCGAGGTTCACCCCATTGGGAATGTAGAGGTAGGCCATCCGCAGCGGAGCGCCACTTGCGGTGGTGGCGAGTGCTTTTTCCACGCCCGCAGCCATCAGCGGCCGGTAGGATTCCATGGCTGGCAGCGCGACGAACGCGCCAAGTCCGCGGAGAAACCCGCGACGGTTGGTTCCTGGTAGTTGAAGGCTCATGGGGCTGCGGGGTGGGAATGACTTTTTGCCAATCCCGTTCTATAGACCGAATTTCCGCTGCCAATCTGTCGCCCACTGAGGCGTTTTTTCAACAAACCGTTACCGGTCCTCAGAGAACGCCCTGCGTTTTCAGAAACGGAATCAACTCCTCGACTCCAAAATCGGCGAGAACCTGGCCGTGCCAATCCAGAGTGGGAGCCTTGGTCTGGCCGGAGAGTTCGACCATTTCCTGCATCGCCTCACGGTCGTCGGACACGATTCGGGGCCGGACTTCGATGTTTTTGCGCGCAAGGAAATCGACCACTTCGTCGCACCAAGGGCAGCCGGGTTTGAGGTAAAGGACGGGCAGGGACATGAGAGGAATTTGAAATTTGAGATCTTATTTCCAACCGCCGCCGAGGGCGCGGTAGGCGAGGACGACGGCGCGCAGTCGGTTGCTGCGGGAGTCGGCGAGATCGAGTTCGCTGCTGAAGAGTTCGCGCTCCGCATCGAGCACTTCCAGATAGCTGGAGGCGCCTCCTTGGAAACGATCCAGAGCGATGGAGGAAACGTTTTTCTGGGAATCCACCAGTCGGGTTCCCTCCGCGATGATCTCGCCCGTTTTCTGATAGGCGACGAGGGCATCTGCGATTTCCCGGAATGCCTGCTGCACGGCCTTGTCGTAAGCCGCGAGGGCGATCCGGGCATTCGCTTGGGCAGCCTTCACGCGGAATCCAGAGCGACCCGCGTCGAAGATAGGTCCCGCGAGTTGCGGTCCGGCGGAGTAGGCAGCCGCCCCACCTTCCAGCAGCTTGCCTAGGTCTCCGCTGATCAAGCCGCCCTGCCCGGTGAGAATCAGGCGCGGAAAGCGGAGCGCCTCGGCCACACCAATGTCCGCGGTGGCGGCTTGGAACGATTGATCCGCAGCGGAAATATCCGGGCGGCGTGCCATGAGCGCGGAGGGAAGGCCGGCGGAGATGCGGAAAGAGGCATCGAGGTTGTCGAGTGAGCCGCCGCGGCTGACGTTTCCGGGATAGTCGCCTAGCAGGGATTTGATTTCGTTTTCCTTCTCGGCGATGGCCCTCTCAGTGGCGGGGATGAGAAGCCTTGCCTGCGAGAGCAGCGCCTCGGCTTGGCCGACTTCAAGATCCGAGCTGACTCCACCGTCCCTGCGCGCGGTGACGAGCTCGAGCGAACCCTTGCGGCTTTCTGCCGTGCGGCGGGCGATCGAGAGTCGCTCGTCGAGATTCTGGAGGTCGATGTAGGCGATGGCGACTGCGGCGATGAGCGACGTCTGGACGGCGTCGCGCTGGTATTCGGACTGGAGCAACCGGGCACGGGCGGCCTGATTGTCGCGGGCGATGCCACCCCACAAGTCCAGCTCCCAGCTGAGCAGACCGGTCAGATCGTAGGACTCGGAAGTCCGGTCAATCCCAGAGGAGATCCCGTCCGTATTTCTCGACCGGCCACTCGCGGCAGCAGAGGTGCTGCCATCGAGCGTCGGAAACCAGCTCGCACGCGCAGTCCCAGCCCGGGCACGCGCCTCTTCGATACGGAAGGTGGCGGCGACGAGGTCGGGGTTGTTCTTCAATGCCCTGTCGATCAGCTGCTTCAAGGTGGGGTCCGAAAACACCTTGCGCCACGATTTCTCACCGAATGAAGAGCCGTGAGGCGCGGTGTCGCCCCGGAATGAAGCCGGGACTTGGAGATCCGCCGTTCCCGGTTCCGGACCAAGAATGCAGGAGCTGAGAAGGACCACACCGGGAAGAAGGAGAATCGGGCGCATGTAAATCGGAAAATCGGATTTCAAAAACGTCATGAAAAGCAAGCACGGCTCGGTCCACCTTGCGAGGCTCGCAGCTGGCGGCAGGCTAGGAAAACCGATAAGGCGTGGGCGAGGATGAAATTTCATTTCGACCTGTCAATCTCCCTGCCGCGAAATCCAGTGGGGCCAGATGCGAACTCCGATCTGCCACCCGATCGATGCCACCCCCCCGAGCTGTGGGAATCAAAAACGCACGTTTTTCAATTGCATTGCCATGAACAAGATCCCACCGCATCCGTGCCGGGATGGGATCCGCTCAAGCCCGACGGCGGCGGAGCAAAAGAAGACCAGAAATCACGGCCAATCCAGCACTCGTGGGTTCGGGCACTGCATTCCACGTCACCACGTCTTGGCGACTCGGATGAGTCAAATAAGTCAGGGCCACCGGGGAGTAGTTCGCCGGGTTGTTCAAAATGTTGGTGAGATACTGGTCCGCCAAGGTCGCGGTGGCGGTGGCTTCCGCAGTATCACCGGTGATGTTGACCGAGCCGCCAAACAGGGTCTGATTCGAGGTAGTTTCGGTGGTCACCTCCCAAATAGCCCACTGCACGGCGGCGGCGGTTTCATTGGATGGCGAGGAAAGGTAAATCCCGACGAGACGGGCGATCATATCCGAGTTTGCAAGCGAGACCGGATTTTGGATTTCGTAAACGAGGGTTTCGTTAAAATCGATGTCCTCAAGCGGCTGTACGCAGAACGCGGAAAAACTGTAATCACCGGTGAAATTCATCACGCCCGCCGGGTAATCGAAGAGGAAACTTCCATCCCGAGTCCCGTTGTGGGTGAGACCCGGGGCGATTCCGTCAAGGGTGGCCGAAAAGCTTTGTCCTCGGGCGCTCAACGTGGCAGCAACAACAAAGGCGGCCACTGCGTAAACCAGCAATTTAGATGTTTTCATGGGGGGATCGGTAGAAAAGTCAGCCCTTTCCGTGAGTTCAAGGTTTCTAAAGGATTAAATTTTTAGCACCACCTCCAGGATCACAAGTCATTGATATTGAGGCTTCGACCAATTCTTTAAACTATTAAAAACCAAAATAAAAGGACATTTTAACAATACATCCAAATTAATTAAATTGCGGTTTGAGATCTTCGTCGAGCGATCACCCACTGTTTTTCAGCAGATCCTTGTTCTAAAACGGCTGATCTTCGTCCCAAGGATCCGCAGCGCCCACCTGCCACTCCTCGATGAGATCTGCGGGGAAGTCTTCCAGAAACCTGGACGGCCTACAGATGACGTCACCGCTGTATGACTTGGGATTCATCATCGGGAAGGTCAGATAGAGATCATCTTTCGCCCGGGTGAGAGCCACGTAAAACAAGCGCCGTTCTTCTTCGAGCATCGGCTGGTCATCCGCTTCGAGGATGCGACCGTTAGGGAACTGTCCGTCCACCAGCCAGATGAGGAAGACGACTTTCCACTCAAGTCCCTTGGCTTGGTGGATCGAGGAGAGGGTGACTTTTTCATCGTCGATGTCGCTCTTCTCGCCCGTCGGCTCGCCGTCCACCGAGCTCATGAGCGAGAGCTGGGCGAGGAATTCCAGGATATCGTCGAAGCTGCCGCCGTATTGCGAGAGTTGCTCGATGTCAGCCCGGCGGTTTTCGAAGTTTTCAAAACTCGCCTGCAAATACTCGTCATAGACGCCCCCGAGGATGCTGAAAATCATCTCGGACGGTCGTGCGAACCGACCGTCGGGCGTCAACTCGTCCAGCACGTAACAAAGCTGCTCCCAGTGCTTCGCCGCCTTTTTCGGGATCTTGAATTTGAGGAACAAGTCCGACCACTTCGGTGGCAGTTCCTCCCGTGCCGCCCAGCCGCTTTTCAACCACTCGTTCCACAATTTCTGCGCGGCAACGGGACCACAGCCGGGCAGCAGATTGACCATCCGCATGAAACTCACCTCGTCCCGACGGTTCACCACGAAGCGCATGAACGCGGCGATGTCCTTGATGTGCGCCTGCTCGAAAAACCTTAGCCCGCTGGTGATTGCAAACGGGATGCCGCGCACGGTCAGCTCCATCTGGATTTCCAAGCTCTGGAAATGCGCCCGATAGAGCACCGCCATCTGCTCTAGGGGAATCCCCTCGTCCCGCAGCTCCAGCATCCGCTGAGCGACAAACGCCGCCTGGCTGCGCGGATCGTCCAGTGGGACAAGCGCGGGTCTGGCCCCGGCGGCTTCCCGCGACGAGCGCAGGTCTTTTTCAAACCGCCCGGAGTTCGCCCGGATCGCCGCGTTGGATAGATCGAGAATTTCCGGCACGCTGCGGTAGTTTGTCTCGATGGTGAAGACCTTGGAACCCGCATACCGCATGGGGAAACCGAGGATATGCTCCATATCCGCTCCGCGCCACGAGTAGATCGACTGCGCGTCGTCGCCCACGGCCATCAAGCTGTTGGACTCACCAACCAACAAGTCGATCATGCGGCCCTGCACCGAGTTCGTATCCTGATACTCGTCCACCAGGATGTGCTTGAATTTCTGCTGATAGAGTTCCAGCACGTCCGGGCGTTCTTCGAACAATCGCACAGTCATCACTAGCAGGTCGTCGAAGTCCATCGAGTTCGTCGCCAGCTTTTTCGCGATGTAGCCGGTGCGGACGAGTTCGATTTCCTCGGTCCAGTCGTAGAAATGGTCGTATCTGGCAGCGATGACCTCCTCCAGCGTCACGCCGGTGTTTTCGACCAGGCTGAACATCGACGCCAGCACATCCGCCTTCGGAAATCGCCGTTGCTTGGTGTCGATGTCGCAGTTCGCGATGACCGAGGAGAGCAGCGATTTCTGGTCGTCGCGATCCAGGATGGAGAACGCCCGGTTGTATCCCAGATCATCGGCATGACGGCGGAGGATGCGGCTTCCGATCGAGTGGAAGGTGCCTGCCCAGAGGTCTGAAGTGTCGTGTGGCACCAATTCGCGGACGCGTTCGATCATTTCCCGGGCCGCTTTGTTCGTGAAGGTGAGCAGCAGGATTTGTTTCGATTCGATCCCGTGATCTAGCAGCCACGCGACCCGGTAGGTAAGTGTGCGGGTTTTACCCGATCCCGCACCCGCGATGACGAGCGCCTTTCCCGGAGGGGAGGAAACTGCCTCATACTGCTCCGCATTCAGCGACGCCACATAGTCGATTCCGGACGCCGCTACGGCTTGCTGGCGATGAAGAGTGTATTGACGGGCCATGCTCGGCGGCAGTCTGGCAGTGGATTTGCCGCCCGGCAACCCACATGCGTCACCACGAAACCACGTCGTCTGAGCCTGCGTATGTCACGACGGATCCCGGACTGGCGCCACCGCGGCCTTTTTTCCCGTCCTTACCGTAGGACCAGAAGACGTATGCTTGATCCTTTGGCTTGGTGTCGGTGTATTCTCCCAGCTTCCAAGTGTAGAGGCGGCGATCACTCCTCCCTTCCCGGAAATCGACCAGATCGAGATTTCTGCCTTGGAATCCATTTACTGCCACGATGACTTGGCTGCCCCAAGGATCGTAGAGGTTTCCGTCTTTCCCCACTCCGCCCTTTTTGTCGGCTTTGAAGGGAAACTGGATGTAGGTTTGTTTGAGTCTATTGACCTCGTCCACCTTGAAAATCTCTCCGGTTGAGGAGGGAAAATCCTTGCTCTCACCTACTAGGGCCGCCACTAGAAATCCATTGACGTAAAAGGCACCTGGATCTCCGTAAATGGTGTCGTAACCGTCAGATTGTTTATTAGACGGGATCGGTGGTTTCTGGTAGTCCACCTCGAACATCGCCAGTCCGATCTGGAAATCCCGGAACTGCGCCAGGGCCTGGATTTTCTTGCCTCTCTCGATAAAGCGGGAAGACCCGAGGAATCCGAGCACGGCAAGCGTCGCGACGATGGTGAGCACAACGAGCAACTCCACCAAGGTGAATCCCCTAGCAGTGGATTTAGCGGGTGGTTGGGTTTGGAGAGTTTTCATACCCATGGAAATGTCGGACGCATCCGGAACGGTTGAGGAAAAAACCTTCATCCCCTGCAAAGAGTTCTGATGGAGTCACTCGAATTACTTCCACGAGGCCAAATTGCCAGCATGGAGTCGGATTCCTTGCCGAGCGGTCGCTTGGTCGTTAGGCACTAGAGGAAATTCATGCCGTTGATTGACGAGTCACCTTACATCGCGCCCACCTGGCTGCCCGGCGGCCATGTGCAGACGATTTATCCCGCCCTCTTCCGGCGAGTCGCGCCTGTCGCCTCCCGCGCCGAGCGCTTGGAACTGCCTGACGGTGATTTCATCGATCTCGAATGGTCGGGCCATACCTCGTCCCGCCTGGCCATCCTCTCGCACGGTCTGGAAGCGGACATGAAAACCGGCTACATCCGCGGGATGGCCGCAGCGCTGGTCCGTCGTGGTTGGGACGTGCTCGCTTGGAACTTCCGCGGCTGCGGTCGCGAACCTAACCGCCTGCTGCGCATGTATCACAGCGGAGCCACGGAGGATCTGGACTCCGTCGTCCGCCATGCGTTGAAAAACCATCCGGCTGATTCCGTCGATCTCATCGGCTTCAGCCTGGGCGGGAACCTCACCCTGAAATACCTCGGTGAGTGCCCGGTCGGACTACCGCCGCAGCTTCACCGGGCGGTGGTCTTCTCCGTGCCATGCGACCTCGCCTGTTCTTCACGGCAGCTCGCACTTCCCTCCAACAGAATTTACATGGACCGCTTCCTCGTTGCCATGCGGGCGAAGATCCGGGTGAAAAAAGCGATGTTTCCCGACCAGCTCGACCTCACCGGACTCGACCGCATCCGGACGTTCCAGGAGTTCGACGACCGCTTCACTGCGCCGATCCATGGCTTCCGCGACGCCGAGGACTACTGGACGCGGAACAGCTCCCGCCAATTCATCCCGCACCTCGTTTTACCGACCTTGCTGGTGAATGCGGCGAACGATCCGTTCCTCGGGCCGGCTTGTTTTCCTCACGCGGAAGCGGAGGCAAGTTCCTGTTTCCACTTTGAGTCCCCCGCCACCGGCGGACATGTCGGATTTCCCACCTTCGGAAACGGTGGCGAATACTGGCCGGAAACCCGCGCGGCGGAGTTTCTGGGGTCACCCTAACATTCTCGGGAATCCTTCGAACTCTTGCAGGCTTGCGTGGCAGTCGGGAAGCCTTCAGCTTCCGCGAAAAGCGCCGAGTCCGGCAGGATTTCCATGAATCCACTGAAGCACCCCTACCCTTTCGATCCATCCTACGGCTACTCGCCGGAAGACTTGGCGCAGGTGGGCGCTCCGGATGCACCGCTGGATTTCGAGGCGTTTTGGAAACTCCGCTACCGCAAGGCGATGACTGTCCAGCCCATGCCGGTGCTAACACCAAAAGGCCGGGCAAAACACGGCTGGAAGGTCCATGAAATGAGCTATCAGTCAACCGACGGCGTGAAGATCGGCGGCTGGTGCCTGACACCGACTCACGGGACCGTCGAACGGGTCATCGTGATTCTGCATGGCTACGGCGGACGCGAGGGACCGGATTTCCACTGGCAATTTGAAAACACGGCACTGTTGTTTCCATGTGCGCGAGGCATCAGCCAGAGTCCGCACCCGCCTGTTTCCGCGAATCCGCTGTGGCATGTGCTGCACGACATCCAAGACCGGGACCGCTACATCCACGGCGGCTGCGTGGACGATGTGTGGCTGGCGGTAAGCGCCGCGTTGCATCTGTTTCCCACCGCCGCGGGAAAGATCGGCCTGGTCGGTGCCAGCTTCGGTGGCGGCATCGGCACGATGGCCCTGGCCTGGGACCAGCGGATCGCCCGCGCGGCTTTCAGTGTGCCGAGTTTTGGAAATCATCCGCTGCGATTGACGCTGGAAACGACTGGCAGTGGCGCTGCTGTGCGGGCCATGCACCGGCGCCATCCTCAAGTGGTGGAAAAAACGCTGTCCTACTACGACGCGGCAGTGGCCGCACGGTGGATCACGGTGCCTACCCATTTCGCATGCGCCTTGTTCGATCCGATGGTGGCTCCGCCGGGGCAATTCGCGATCTACCGTGCAGTGCGCGGCGAGAAACAATTGTTCGTGCTGCGGGCCGGGCATTTCGAGTATCTGGAACGGGCGGCAGAGGAGAGTCGATTGTTACAGGAAGTTCACCAGTTTTTTGCATCCCTCTGATTCGACCTGGCGTAAGCGCATGGCCGTGTCAATGAACCGCGAGTATCACAAATGGTGGAGTCCTCACCTTGACCGCGAGATGGAGCTGCTAGTCTTCGGCCATGCCGGGGCCAAGGTGCTGGTCTTCCCGACACGCGACGGGCGGTTCTACGAGTATGAAGACATGCGGATGACCGAGGCACTGCGGCCCAAGATCGAGGCAGGGCAGTTGCAGCTGTTCTGCATTGATGCGATTTACAACGAAAGCTTCTATTGCTGGTGGGCACATCCCAGCGGGCGGATGCAGCGGCATCTGGAGTTCGAAATGTATATCCTCGAAGAAGTGTTTCCCTTAATGGAGACGAAAAACCCGCATCCGTGCGTGATCTCGCACGGATGCAGCCTCGGGGCATTCCATGCAGCGAACATCGCGTTCCGGCATCCGGACCGCTTCGCCAAGCTGGTGGCTTTTTCCGGGCGATACGATCTCACCCACTCGGTTGAAGATTTCAGCGATCTGCTAGACTCCCACTATGACGAGACAGTCTATTTCCACATGCCCACCCATTTTCTTGGAGGCCTCGAATGTGGGGAAACGCTGGAGAAACTCCGGAACATGGACATCGTGCTGGTAATCGGCGAGGAGGATCCATTCCGGGAAAACAACGAGCATCTCTGCCGGATCTTGGCTGAAAAAAACATCCCGCACCGCCTCCACTACTGGGGAGAAAGAGCGCATCGGGGACACTATTGGCGGCAGATGGGACCGTTGTTTGTCTAATCGATTCGCGGAGATTTCCGCAGTTGCCGTTCGTGCAGCCAGAGGAAGATCACAGGGGTGACGATGAGAATGTGGATCAGGCTCGAAATCATGCCGCCGATGACGGGAGTGGCGAGCGGCTTCATGATCTCCGCTCCCTGGCGGCTGCTCCACATGATGGGCAGCAGGCTGGCCACGGTGGTAGCCACGGTCATCACCTTCGGGCGGAGGCGGAGCTTCGCCCCGTCTCTCACCGCCTGGACGAGGTCGGCTTTTGAAAAGGCGGCACCGAGTTTCTCCATGCTCGCCTTCACGCTTTCTTCCAGATAGACGACCATCACCACACCCGTTTGCACGGCTGTTCCAAAGAGCGCGATGTAACCAACCCAGACGGCTCCATTGAAATTATAACCGAGAATTTTCTGCAACAGCACGCCTCCACTCAGTGCGAAGGGCACTGCCAGCATGACGTGCGCCGCTTCCATCCCACTGCGGAACACCATGAATAACAGAACGAAGATCACCAGCATCACCATGGGAAAAATCAGCCACATGGTCTTGGTGAAACGACGCTGGTTCTCATACTCGCCGGTCATCTTGTAAGTCATGCCTTCCCAGTTGACGGTTTTGAGCTTCCTCTCGATTTCCTCGACGAAGCCGCCGAGGTCGCGGTCCTGGACGTTGGCTTGCACATAGCTCCGCAGCTTGCCGTTTTCCGAGGCGATTTCGTTAGCACCGATGCTGCGGGTGATCTTGGCGACCATGCCAAGCGGAATATAGGGAGTGTTAGCAGCGTCGCCAACCGTCGCCGCTGCCGCAGGTGCGGGGGTTGCTCCCATGCCACCACCCATTCCGCCACCAGCCTGCGGGGCTGCCGCACTCATGCCAGGCTTCGCGGCGATGAGGATGCGGCTGAGTTTTTCGATGTCGTCGCGCTCGCCGCGCTCGACGCGGATTTGGATGGGAAACCGCTGGCGACCCTCGATGGTGGTGCTGACATTCTTGCCACCGATGGAAATTTCCACCGCATCTAGCACATCCTTCGCACTGAGGCCGTAGCGGGCCATGGCCAGGCGATCCACCTCGATATTTAGATAGGGTTTCCCCTGAACGCGAGACGGAGAGACGCCAGCCGCGCCGGGCACTTCGTTGATGAGTTTCTCGATTTCAAAAGCCTTGCGTTGGATGGCATCGAGATCGTCACCGTAGATTTTCACCCCGACCTGCGCACGGATGCCAGTGTAGAGCATGAGGATGCGGTTTTCAATCGGCTGCAAGAATGCGGGGACGTAGCCGGGCACTTCCTTCATCTTCTCGGTGAGCTCCGCCTTGAGTTTTTCGATGGTCATGCCGTCACGCCACTCCGGATTGCGTTTCATCCGGAACTTGCCGTTAGGAATATACTCCGGCTTGAGCATGATGGTGGTTTCCAACATTTCCGTCGGCGCGGGATCGGTGGCGGTTTCGAAACGACCGAGCTTGCCAGCCACAATTTCCACTTCGGGTGTGGCGGCGATAATCTGGTCCTGCCATGACATCACGCGCTGGATTTCTTTAAAACCAGTCTTCGGCATGAGCACTGGCATGTGCAGCAGACTACCCTCATTCAGCGGCGGCATGAACTCCTTGCCAAAACCCGCGAACAACTCTGCCGTGCGGGTGAATCCGGCATCGGCGAGATGTTTGGTCGTCGCCCGTGGCAGGCCGAAGGCGAGCAACAGACAGAAGGCTAACAAGATCACCGCCGCTCCCACCACCGTCTTGCGATGATTCAGCGCCCATGAAAGCGCCGGATCATAGAGGCGCATGAGGAAACCCATCACGATATTCCGCTCCTCCTCATGATACGGTCCGCGCACGAGGAACGAGCACAGCACAGGCACCAGAGTCACGCCTAACAAAGTGGCCCCAAACATCGCGAAGGTCTTGGTGAAAGCGAGTGGATGGAACAATTTCCCTTCCTGACCGGTGAGGGCGAAGACGGGCAAAAACGCCAGCAAGATGATTCCCATTGCAAAAAAGATCGGGCGACCGACTTGCTTGGAAGCGCTGAGCGTCGTGTGCCAACGCTCGACGGCGGTGAGCGGCCGGCCCTTTTCCTTTTCCTCCGTCTCGCAATGGCGGATCACGTTTTCCGTCACCACGATAGCAGCATCCACTAACACGCCGATGGAAATGGCGAGTCCGGTGAGCGACATGATGTTACTGGTGATGCCGAATTCCTTTATGAGCAGGAAGGAAATGAGGATCGCGATCGGTAGTGGCAGCGTGACGATGAGGATGCTGCGGAAGTGCCACAGGAAAATGATGTGGGCCAGCGTGACGAGGATGATTTCCTCGACGAGCGCATGCTTGAGCGTGTCGATGGTGCGGTCGATTAACTCGCTGCGGTCGTAAAACGGACGGATGCTCACACCTGGCGGCAAGCTGTCGGCGATCTCGTCGATTTTCACTTTCACCCGCTCGATGAGCGCTTTGGCATTTTCACCGGTGCGCATGACCACCGTGCCGCCGACGGCTTCGCGGCCGTTCAAATCAAGCGCACCACGGCGGTAGTCGCCTCCGATCTGGATGGTGGCGATGTCCTTCAGATAGATCGGGGTGCCATCCACTGCCTTGACGGTGACGAGTTCGAGATCCTCCAGGCTTGTGATCAGGCCGATGCCGCGAAGGACGAACTCCGCACCGTTTTCCTCCACGGTTTTTCCGCCGACGTTGAGGTTGGCGTTTTGCACTGCGGTCATCACTTCCATCAGTGTGATGTTAGCGGCGCGCATCTTGGTGGAAGAGACTTCGATCTGATACTGTTTGACAAAACCACCAATGCTCGCGACCTCGGCGACGCCCTGCACGCTGGCAAGGTCGTAGCGGATTTTCCAATCCTGCAGCGACCGGAGTTGCGCGAGGTCATATCCGCCTTCCGGCGACTTCGCGGGATCCACGTGCAGGTAATACTGATAGACCCAGCCAAGGCCGGAGGCATCCGGGCCTAACTGCGGCGTCACGCCCTCGGGCATCTGTCCTTGAAGGAAATTCAGCCGTTCGAGCACCCGGGCGCGGGCGAAGTAGGTGTCGATTTTGTCCTCGAAGATGATGGTGGCGAGTGAGAATCCAAACATGGAAGTGGCGCGCACTTCTTTCACTCCGGCGAGTCCCTGGAGCCCGGTGGAGAGCGGAAACGTCACCTGGTCTTCCACTTCCTGCGGGCTGCGGCCCATCCAGTCGGCATAGACCAGCACCTGGTTTTCGGTCAGATCCGGGATGGCGTCCACTGGTGTGAGGCGCACCGCACGAATGCCAAGCACGACTAACAAGAGTGCGCCACACAGGACGAGGAACCGGTTTTTCAGGCTCCATTCGATGACTTTTTCAATCATGGCGTTTGGAAATGGGTGGTTGAATTTTCGACGGGGGTGTGGCACGTATTGCCTGTGACAACGATTGCACTCGAACTGGAACGCACTTTGGAACGACTGGAGCCTGAGAAGGCCCGGGTGCTAGAATCCCGCGTCCGTGAGGCAATTTCCGAGGTGGAGAATGAAAAAGAACTGCCAACTCTGGAGGAAATGAAGCGGCGGATGCCTGAGTTCGCAGACATCATCGGCTGCTGGGCGGACAAGGAATTTGAACTTCCCGAAGAACTTCCGCTTTCTCCCGCAAAGACTTGGTAATGCGCTATTTGCTCGACAGCAATATCTGGATTGAAGTGCTTAAAGCGAAGAACGCCGAGCTGATTGATCGCTTCACCCGAACTCGTGTGGCTGATCTGACCACTTGTTCGCCTGTTCGCGCCGAATTGATGCACGGGGCTGAAAAATACTCGGATGCGATAGGGCGAAGAGAACGTGTTAAGAGTGCGTTGGACAGAGTGGTTTCTTTCCCATTCGATGATGCATGTGCTGAACGATATGGATTCATCAGGCACGATCTTGAACAAAGGCGGTGTGTGATCGGCCCCATGGATTTGCAGATCGCTGCCATTGCGTTGGTTCATGATCTGACCGTGGTGACGGGCAATGTAAATGAGTTCAAGAGAGTGCATGGCTTGCGGGTTGAGGATTGGTCTTTGCCGGTGGCTTGAGATTCATGGTTTGATCTCCTTTCCACATTCGAGCATCTCGCTGCCGAAGAACGGGTTTGCTATCTGGCGTTTGCCGGTCTGGATCCAACGGGCCTTCTTGGGAACTCCGGGGATGCCTTGATCCACCATCGGACACTCGTAGATTTGAAATTCCAGAGTTTGTCCGGCTCTTTGCAGCGGTTCGAGCACGGCGGTGGCGGGGACGGAGAACTTGTGGAAAGCGATACGCGCGGATTTGATGTCGTCCAAGCCGTGAAAGTGGCGGGCTTTGTCGAGGTCGTCGAGGTTCGCCACATCAGGTCGCAAGAGTTCGACCATTGCTCCGGTTAGGTTCATGGCGGGTTCGCTGACGGTGTTGAATTTCGCCAAGTCATCCGCAGCAAGCGCGGAGGCCATGGCGTCGGCGAGGTTGATGAAATCTGCGATGGATTTCTTTTGCTCGTCATTGAGTCGCGCCGTGGGCGCGGAAACAGGGACCGTCTCTGGAGGACTCATGAAGGCACGGTCCATTTCTGCCTGACCGTCGATGAGCAGGTTGCCGTTGGTGACGACCGCATCGCCGACGTTGAGGCCTGATAGAACTTCAACCAGCGCGTCTCCGCGGCGGCCGATTTTGATGACGGTGTGTTCGTAGGCACCACCGTCCCGGTCGATGTAAACCACGGCATCGGCACCGGTTTCGATGACGGCGGAGCGTGGGACCGTGAGAACCGCAGGTGCTTCGAGTTCGATTTTCCCATCGGCGTAAAGGCGGTGAAGCAGTTCGCGGCGTCCATCCACGAGTGGGTTGTCCAGCTCGACGCGCACTTTGGTGGAGCGGGTGGCTTCGTCGAAGTTAGGATCGATGAAGGTGATTTTCCCGACGAATTCCTTATGGGGAATCGAAGGGGTGGTGACCGTGACCGAGAGCCCGGTTTTGATCCATGGCATATCCTGTTCGTAGGCGCGGAACATGAACCACATGGTGGAGAAATCGGCGAGTTCGAAGAGTTGCTGGCCGGTGGTGGCGTATTGACCTTCGTAGATCGACTGGGCGACGACAGTGCCGCTGATCGGTGATAGAATTTGTGAAGCGAGCGAATCCGCAGGCTTTTGATCAAGCGCTTCGATCTGGGACGGTGTGAGGCCCATTTGGCGGAGCCGGAGCGCGGTGTTCTTCTTGAGTTCACCGCCGAGCTGGCGGTATTCGCGCTCAGCTTGGAGTAGCGACGGGCTGTAGAAATCCGCGAGCGGCTGGCCCTCGGTGACCTCGGCACCGATGTAGTTGACATGCAGCTTGTCAATGCGCCCGTCCACGTAGGCGGACAGCACGCGGTGGCGCATGGCATTGTCGTCGATGGTGCCGGAGACGTTGAGGGTACGCACGAGCGGACGGGTTTTCGCCTCGGCGGTCTGGACGTGGAGCACTTGAATCTGGTTCTGGGTGAGCGCGACGACGTTGTCCCCGCCGGACTCGTCGAAGCCTTTTTCCCCCTCATAAACCGGCGTGAGCTCCATGCCGCAGATGGTGCAGCGGCCAGGCTTGTCGCTCTTGATCCACGGGTGCATGGCGCTCTGATAGAAGGCAGGTTTGCGTGAGCCTTCCGACGCCCCGGCGGTGGAAGGCGGTGCGATTTTTCGCAGGGTGAACCAAGTGCCACCTGCGGCGAACAGGGCGGTGATGAGAATGGTGAAGAATGTTTTCATGGTTTCAGCGGTTAGGGACGAGGACTTGGAGTTCTTCAAGTGCCGCGAGCTGCACGGCGATCATGCGGCGTTGTTCGAGGCGGATGGAAAAAAGGGTGCGGGCGGAATCGAGCAGGTCGGTCAGCGGGGCTTTGGAGCTGATCCAAGCGGCTTCGATGGATTTGGAGGCCGTGGCGGCTTTTTCGTGGATTTCACCCGAGTAGGCGCGGGCTTGGGCAGCGGCGTTCGCGGCTTCCGTGACGGCGCTCAGGACCATGGCGGCGATTTCCCGGCGCATGGATTCGACGTCCTGGGTGGCGGAGAGTTCGCGGTTTTTCGCCGCATCGATCTTTGCCTGATAGGACGAATCGTTGAACCATGGCAGACTCATTTTCACACCGACCGTGGTGCTTCTGATGTCGCCGTCACCGGAGTGGATCTGGGAATCGACGCCCACGGCGATTTCTGGCAGACGCTCCCGATCCGCCATGCGGGTTTCCGCACGGGCGGCACCGGCCATTTCACGCATGGCGCGGACTCTCGGATTCGCGTGCGGAATCCTGGCGATTTCAGCTCGCGCCACGGGCACCGGCGGTGGCGTGGCGGGGAGTCTCAGCGCGGGCCAAGGAGAATCCAGCGGGCGCCCGAGGGTCAGGTTGAGCTTTTGGGCAAAACCCTCGCGACTGCGGCGGGCGGCCTCTAGCAGCTGGGTTTCCTTTGCCAGCTCGGTGTCCATGCGAAGCGCGTCACTGCTAGAACCCATGGGATCGGCAGCCATCTGGCGGGAATTTTCCACCATGGCGGTGAGCCAGTCGATTTGCGCCTGCTGGAGCCGAAGTGATTCGTCGGCGAGCGCGAGTTCGATGGCGGATCGTGACGCTTTCGCACCGGCGGCGAGGGATGAATGACGCGCGTTCTGAGATTCCGCGAGTTCCATGGCCTCCGCTTTGCGACGCTGCGCGTCGAGCATGCCGGGTTTAGGTAGGACTTGCTCGATGCCGAGCAGGATGTCGCCGTCCTCGGCACGCATCATTCTGTTAGCCCCCATGAAGCCGATGCCGACCATGGGATCATTCCACAGACGGACTGACCGCCTGTCCTGGGTCGCGGCGGTGACTTTGTAATTTCCCGAAATCGCCGTCGGATGATGGCGCGCGGCCTCAATGCGGAGGCCGGACAGGAAATTTTCGTCAGCGAGTTTAGCTTCCTGCGCTTGCAGCAGGCTTCCGGCCACGAAGAGACCGGTAAAAATAGATCGAGTGAATTTCATGAGTCATGTGAGTCATTGGATAGAATAACCAAGCGCCCGGTTTTCAGCCGCGAAACGGTGCGGCGATGATGAATGGGCACAATACGCCTGCTAGGGCGCTGACTCAGATGACAAAACTGCAAAAGGCCACCGACAGCGGCACTCCTGGATAACCACTCTGGACCCGTGGCGGAGAAACCAAGACGACCCGAGGCCCACCCACTGGAGAAGGCTGCGCTTCGGTGCGTGGAGCTTCAGGCAGGCTGGACATTAGCACCTTCAGATCGGTGCCTGCGGGTAGCAGAGGACTGGGTTTTTGATTCCCGCGGGACTCGCTTGCGCACGGGCAGGAACGCAGATCCTCGCAGCAACTCGTCTCTGCCGTGCAAGCCTTCTCGGCCTGCGTCGCCACGCATGGCTGCACCTGAGACAACTGGAGGACCAGTCCCAGAAACAAACCGACGATGGACTTCAGCACGATCACGCTCCTAAGAATAACGCGATTGAAGGTTATTCCAACATTCTTTTTGCGACGACTGAGTTTGGACCCGGCTTCACTCCATGATTGCTCCGGCCAGATTCTGAACCATGAGCTTGGAGAGAATTTCTGCGCAACGTCCGACCACGGCGGTTTCGCTTTCGCCGAAGCCCTCGTTTTCCCTAAAACGAACGGCTGTCAACACACCGCGGACGGATCCCCCGAGAAGGAAGGGCACTGCAATCATCGAGTGGGTGGTTTTGCCCAGCACCATGTCGATCCTCGGCGAATGCCGGTTATGGTCCGCCACGCAGGAAACGCAGGTCGATTCGCCAGTCGCAAGGACCAGACTGATGATGCCGGATGCAAGCGGCTGTCGTTTTCCCGAAATCTCCGGTTCCAGGGGATTGAAGACCGCTTCCAAATTCGCGCTGCCGGGGCAAAGCAACCACAAGGTGCCACCATCGGCGCGGATGAGTTTTAGAAGATCCGCAAAAAGGGCGGCCATGGTGGGAGTCACCAGTCCGGCTGCTTCCGACGGCTGCAGGATTTCCAAGGAGCGGCGGGCGCACTCCGCCAAGCGGGCAGCCGTCCCCGAAAGCGCGGAATCCCTAACGACCAACGCCTCGCGGTCACTCTGACGGTTGAGAATCTGCGCGAAGAATGCGAGCGACTGAGGCTGGGAAACCATCAATCGCACGGCGTCCGCTTTTTCCTGCGGATTCGCACTCCCCGCTGCTAGACGGGTGAGCAAGAGGTGGTCGATGTCGGTTAGCCCGGACACCTCCTTCCCTAAAAGCAATCCCGGGTTCAGTTGAAGAGTCTGCTGGAGAAGATCCGCAGAAAGCTCACAATCCTGGCCCGCAGCGGCTTCGACCGCCTGTGCCCTGATGACCGCCATCGCTTGCTTGATGCGCCGCGATGTCTGCGCCTCATGATGTCCCCAACAGCTGGAAATCGCCCGCTGGTCCACCCCATACAAACCCTTCAAACGCATGAAAACCACGCCTTCCGGACACTCGTCCAAGGCGGCGGACACGCCGGAGAGCAACGCCCGCTCGGCGATTCGCAGTTCGTCCGGGTGGTGGTTCGAGTGGCGGGCGTGGGCATTCGCGATCTGGATGGACTCGGTATCCACGTCCGTGCGTTTTTGTTCGGCCGAGGCCCACCAGGATTTGAGCCGGTTTCTGGCAGCGGTGCGGAGGAAGGCCTCGAGATTGTCAGGACCCTGCCAGCGCTCGAGCAGCGATGGATTTTTCACATAACATTCCGCTAGAACCTGCCCTGCGATTTCCACTGACCTTTCCTGAGACCGCCCGTCCGAGCGGTCGCAAAGGCCGACCAGAAAGCGCTCCAGTGGCCGCCGGAAGCGGGTTTCCAGTTCCGCCGCAGCCGCCAGGCCGGTGATGATTTTTTGGCGCAGTTCACCGTCGGGGGAGACCTCTGAGTTCATGCCCCCGAGTCAAGGAAGAGCCAGAAACGTGTCAAGCTCCGCATTCAAAATGCCCTTGGCGGTTCTTCGCGTGAAAACTGGAGTGTCTTCGGGAGTTCCGTCGTTTCCGCTTGCCAGCCGCAGAGTGAGTTCACAGGGTCTCGCTGTTCGTATGATCACCCGATTGTTTTCAGCCGCCTTGCGCGGGGTCGATGCCCAGGAAGTCGAGGTCGAGGTCAACGCCCGCGGCGCTGACAAGCCGGTGGTCATCATCGTCGGTCTGCCGGATGCTGCGGTGCGGGAGTCGTCACAACGGGTGATTTCCGCCATCGGCGCGTCTGCACTCTATCTGGACGACGGGATCAAGACGGTGAATCTGGCACCGGCGGATTTGAAAAAGGAAGGCCCATCGTTCGACCTGCCCATCGCACTGGCGATGATCGCAGCGAGTGGCACCAAACCATTCAATGCAGAGGACTGTTGCGTGGTCGGCGAACTGGGACTGGATGGCACGGTGCGGCCCGTGAAAGGCGTTCTATCCATCGCACTCGAGGCGAAGAGCCGGGGACGGACCCGCTTGTTTGTGCCCGAGGCGAACGCCCCGGAAGCGGCGGTGATCGAGGGCATCCAAGTATTCCCCATTCGCAATCTGAAACAGGCGTGGGATTTTCTCAACGAAGACATCATCATCCCGCCGTTCCGACTCGACCGGAAGGCATTTTTCAACTCCCACCGGTCGTATGACGTGGATTTCGACGAGGTGAAAGGCCAGTATCAAGTGAAGCGGGCGCTTGAGGTGGCGGCAGCGGGAAATCATAATTTACTGATGGTTGGTCCGCCTGGAACCGGGAAATCGATGCTGGCAAAGCGCATGGCATCGATCATGCCGGACATGACGGAGGAGGATGCCATCGAAACGACAAAGATCCACTCGGTGACCGGTTTGTTGGATTCGAAGGGAGCTTTTCTAACGACCCGTCCGTTTCGCTCGCCCCACCACACCATTTCAGATGCGGGCCTGCTCGGTGGCGGCACCAATCCCGGACCGGGCGAAGTATCGCTCGCCCACCACGGTGTGCTTTTCCTCGATGAGCTGCCCGAGTTCCGGCGGCAGACGCTGGAGGTTTTAAGGCAGCCGCTGGAAGACCGGGTGGTGACGATTTCCCGCGCCGCCGGTTCGCTCACGTTTCCGGCAAGCTTCATGCTGGTGGCGGCGATGAATCCCTGCCCTTGCGGCTACTATTCGGACCCAAAACGCCAGTGCCGCTGCTCCGTGAGGCAAATCGAAAACTACCGCCAACGCATCAGCGGACCACTGCTAGATCGGATCGACATCCATTGCGAAGTGCCTCTGGTGGATTTCCGTGAACTGTCCTCCAATACGAATACCGGCGAATCGTCGGCAACCATCCGCCAGCGCGTCGTCGCCGCGCGGGGCATCCAGCTGGAGCGGTTCAAGAAATCGTCCAACTCCACTAACTCGTCGATGGGCTCGCGGCAGGTCCGCCAGCACTGCCAGCTCAATGCGGAAAGCACGGGCTACCTCGAACACGCGATGGAGGAAATGAATTTCTCCGCCCGGGCCCATGACCGGATCCTGAAAGTCGCCCGGACTCTGGCGGACCTGGCGGGCTCGATGGAGATCCGGCCTAACGATATTCTGGAAGCCATCCAATTCCGCTCGCTGGACCGCAAGCTGTTTTCGTGAGAAAGATCCGATTGCCTCGTGGATGAAATCGATCCAGCCTCCCGCATTACAATGGTCAATTCCATTCCTCACCGAGTTCTTGCCGGAAAGCTGCCCGGGATGGGGCAGGATTCCCCGAGGCTGAACGGAACAGCGCTCCGAGACGGAAATGGCGTTGGAACGTTCAGTGAGACGTAGGTGAACTCTCCAGTGAGGTGACTTAGCGGAGGGCGAGCTAGTCGGGACGGAGCGCGCTCCCATGGTGTGTCCGAAGGAGTTCTTCCTCCGAGAAGCTGTTTGTGATCTATTTTTCAAAGGGGTTCGGAAATAGACACCTGCTTGGCACCGCTCTGTCCGGCGTTGACGCAGTCATTTCCGGAAAAACCTCGGGTGGTCAATAGGGCGATGCGTGTCATCAAAATGAGGACTATGCAAGTTTTCGCCGTGAAAGAATAATTCACGACGTTTCTTTGTCTTATGAAATTCAAAACCCTTCCAATCTTCCTGGCATTCCTCCTGATGGGCGTTGCCGACGCCATGGGCCCCTTGTCGGACGCGGTGAAAACCAAGTTCCAGCTGTCGTCCTTCATGGCCGCGTTGATGCCGTTCTTCGTCTTCATCGCCTTCGCGATCTTCAGCGTGCCCGGTGGCGTGCTGGCGGCGCGGATCGGAAAAAAGAAAGTGCTTCTGCTGGGCCTGGGACTGACGACCCTTGCCGTCGGCGTGCCGGCATTGATGAACCCGACCTATCCGCTTTTGCTCGGCTGCATCTTCGTTTTAGGCATTGGCACCACGTTTCTCCAGGTCGCCGGAAACCCGATCATGCGGGACGTCAGCGCGGAAGGGGACTACAGCCGGAATTTGGCCCTCGCCCAAGGCTTTAAGGGCATTGGCAGTGCAGGTTCGGCGTTTCTGCCGTCGGTCGTAGGCGTTATCGGATTTCTAGCAGCAATGGGCTGGCGTGGCGCGTTTCCAATCTTCTTCGCGCTCATGGCCATCGCCTTCGTGCTCGTGCTTTTCATGCAAGTGGACGAGACCCGCGCCGATGTCCCGCCGAGCATCGGCAGTTCGCTGGCCTTGCTGAAGAATCCCGCCTTCGCCCTCGCCGTGCTTGGCATCTTCGTCTATGTCGGCGCGGAGGTCTGCATGGGCACCTTCCTCAAGCCCACTCTCGCCGGTCTCGGCTTGTCTGCCGAAAAATCCGCGTTGTTAGGGCCATCCCTGTTTTTCGGCTGCATCACCATCGGCCGCCTCGTCGCAGGGGTGGTGAAAGTCAATCCGCACGTCTTCTTCCGCATTTCCGCTTTGCTCGGATTGATCGGTGTGGGCCTCGTGATGTCCGGAAGCCAGACACTCGCGCTTGTCGGCGTAGTGCTGGGTGCCTTCGGTTTCGCCAACATCTGGCCGATGCTTTTCTCGATCACCGTGGAGGAAAAACCCGAAGCTGCCAGCGAACTTAGTGGCCTGATGTGCATGGCCATCTCCGGTGGGGCCATCGTCCCGCTGCTAATGGGCAAGCTCCGCGACGGCGGCATGACGACCTTCTCCTTCATTGTGCCTGCCGTCTGCTTCGCCTATCTTCTTCTGCTCTCGCTCAAGAGCGGTAAAAAAACCACCGTAGTTTGAAAAATCCAAACCCATGAATCTCGCCTCCGAATCCCGAATCGTCATGACGCTCGATGCGGGCGGCACGAACCTCCGCTTCGCCGCCATGCGCGGTGGCAAACCCGTCACCGATACAGTCTCCCTGCCAACCCATGGCGACGACCTCGCCACATGTCTCGCCAACATCGTCGATGGCTTCACCCAAGTGAAAGCCCTGTGCCCGGAGCCTCCGTCCGCCATCAGCTTCGCTTTCCCCGGCCCCGCCGACTATCCTAACGGCATCATCGGCGACCTCGGTAACCTTCCCGGTTTCCGCGGCGGCGTTGCCCTCGGGCCGATGCTTGAGGAAAAATTCGATATTCCCGTTTTCATCAACAACGACGGCGACCTCTTCGTCTATGGCGAGGCGATCGGCGGACTGCTTCCCCACGTCAATGGATTGCTGGAAAGAGCCGGCAGCCCGAAACGCTACCGGAACCTCTTCGGCATCACCCTCGGCACCGGTTTCGGCGGCGGGATCGTCCGCAATGGCGAGCTCTTCATCGGTGACAACTCGATGGCGGGCGAAGTCTGGCTGCTTCGCAATAAATTCCACCCCGCCATGAACGCCGAGGAGGGTTCCTGCATCCGCGCCGTGCGCCGGGTCTATGCGGAGTTGTCCGGAACGCTGTTAGATCAAGTCCCCGAGCCCAAGGAGCTTTTTGAAATCGCCAAAGGCAAGCAAGCGGGAAACCAAGCCGCCGCCTTGGAAGCCTTCCGCCGCCTCGGCGAATCCGCCGGTGACGCCCTCGGTAGCGCGCTCACCCTCATCGACGGCCTCGCCGTGATCGGCGGCGGCGTTTCCGGTGCTTGGCCGCTCTTCCTACCGGCCCTCGTCGATGAACTCAACAGCACCTACATCGGCCCCGGCGGCAATCATTTCCGCCGTCTCGCCTCCACCGCCTTCAATCTCGAAGACTCCGACCAACTTGCTGTTTTCCTGAAAGGCGAAACCCGCAGCATCCAAGTCCCCGGTAGCGACCGCACCCTCGCCTATGACCCGCTCCAGCGCGTGGGCGTCGGCATGTCCCGCCTTGGTACCAGCGAGGCCGTCGCCATTGGTGCGTATGCATTCGCGCTCCAGAAGTTAGGCTCTCAATAGTCCGACCTCCGAGCCAACCTATCCCAAAATGAAACGTCTCCGCCCGACCCCGCTCAAGTCCGCCGCCGCCGCGCTATCGCTCCTCATTTCGCCGCTCCACGCCCAAGTCGAACACGTGGACCCGACGATCGGTGGTGTCGCACTGATGTTGGTGCCCACCCGGCCGCTCGTCCACTTGCCGAACAGCATGGTCCGCGTCTATCCGGTCCGGAAAGACCAGGTCGATCTCAAGATCAGCTCGTTTCCGCTCTCCATCGTTTCCCACCGCCACGGCGAGTTGTTTTCCATCATGCCCGGTGGCACGAGCGATCCCCAGTTCTGGGATCAGGAAACCACGACTCCTTACTACTACTCGACCCTCTTCATCGATTCAGGCATCCGCACCGAGTTCACCGCCACCGAGCGCGCCGGCTTCTATCGATTCACCTTTCCCGAGGACAAGGCCACGCTTCACCTGAAGAACATCCTGCCCGGAACCCTCAAGTTCGAGGGACCTTCCGCTGTCTCCGGCGAAGAACGATTTCACGGCATGAAGGCCTACATCTACGGCGAGTTCAGCCAACCCGTGGAAGCCACCGTTACTCCGGGAGACATGATGAAACTCAAGGCCACCGCAGCCACCGGCGCCCTCGATTTCCGCTACGGCCTCTCCTTCATCAGCGTCGAACAGGCGAAGAAAAACCTCACCCGGCAAATCCCCGCCTGGGACTTCGAGGCGGTGAAAAACGCCGGGAAAGCCCGCTGGAATGATGTGCTCGGCCAAATCGCCATCCAAGGCGGCACCGATGCCCAGAAGCGCGTTTTCTACACCTCGCTCTACCGCTCCTACGAGCGCATGGTCAACATCACCGAGGACGGTCGATACTACAGCGCCTACGATCACAAGGTGCATCAAGACGAGCGTCCGTTCTACATAGACAACTGGATTTGGGACAACTTCCGCTCGCTCCAGCCGCTGCACTCGATTCTCAACCCGAAAAAAGAGGCCGACCAGATCCAGTCCTACGTCCGCATGTATGAACAAAGCGGCTGGATGCCCTCGTTCTCCATCCTCTGGGGCGACAATCCCTGCATGAATGGCAACCACGCCGCCGCCTGGTTCGCCGATGCATGGCACAAGGGCATCCGCGATTTCAACCTGCCGAAAGCTTATGAAGGCCTGCGGAAAAACTCGTTAGAAGCCACCCTACTGCCATGGCGCAACGGGCCGAAGTGCGCGCTCGATGATTTCTATAACGAGAAAGGCTACTTCCCGTCGCTTGCCGAGGGTGAAAAGGAAACCGAGCCGCTCGTCCATTCCTTCGAGAACCGCCAGTCCGTCGCCGTCACCCTCGGCAATGCCTACGACGACTGGTGCATCGCCCAACTCGCCAAGGCCCTCGACAGGCCCGAGGACACCAAGCTCTTCCTTGACCGCGCCGCCTTCTACAAGAACGTCTACAACACGGAGAAAGGCTTCGTCTGGCCCAAGGACAAGGACGGTAACTGGTTCAAGGACTTCGATCCCGAGTGGAGCGGCGGCCAAGGAGGACGCGCCTACTTCGCGGAGAACAACGCTTATACCTATAACTGGGACGTGCTCCACGACTTCCATGGTCTCATCGACCTGATGGGTGGACCCAAAGCAGCCGAGAAGAAGCTCGACGAACTTTTCATCAAACAGATCTCGCGCCCGAAATTTGAATTCTGGGCCAAGTTCCCCGACTCCACCGCACTCGTCGGCCAGTTCGTCATGGCCAACGAACCGAGCTTCAGCACGCCCTACCTTTACAACCACGTCGGCGCGCCATGGAAATCCCAGAAAATCCTCCGCACCCTCCTGGAAACCTTTTTCCCAGACAACGTCCACGGCATCCCCGGCGACGAGGACGGCGGCGGCATGACCTCCTGGGTGGTCTTCTCGATGATGGGCTTCTATCCGGTCACCCCCGGCGTCCCGGTTTACACCTTGGGCAGTCCGGTCTTCGACGATGTTTCCATCAAGCTCGACAACGGCAAGACCTTCCGCCTCAGCACGACTAACAACTCCAGGGTAAACAAATACATCCAGTCCGTGAACCTCAACGGAAAGGCCTTTGACCGCCTGTGGTTCCTCCACTCGGATCTTGTCAACGGCGGCCACCTGGAGTTGGAAATGAGTGACACCCCGAATCGCAAACTGGGAATCGACAACCCTCCGCCATCCAGCCTGATGGTCGAACCCACATCGCTAAAATAACAGGAAATCAAAATGGTCCGATTGTGCGCAACCCTTGGTTTCACCCGCCTCGCATTCCAAGCGGCGGCGAAGCTCTGGAGAAACCGAACTTCCTGATTATCTTCAAAAAAACGCTCTATCCCGTCGGGAAAGCCACCATCACCCGGATCCAAACTCATGAAGAAACTCCTGCTCTCCCTAGCGCTCGCCCTGCCGCTTTGCGCCGCTGAAAAACAACATGACATCGTCGTCTATGGCGGCACGTCCGGCGGAATCATCGCCGCCATCCAAGCCGCCAAATCGGAGCGCTCGGTCGTCCGGGTTTCGCCCACAGCTTACCTCGGTGGCCTCACCACCAGTGCTCTCGGTTGGACCGACCTTGGCAGTGATGCCATTCTGGGTGGGCTCAGCCGTGAATTCTACACCCGCGTCTATGAGCACTATCAGAAGCCCGATGCGTGGAAATGGGAAGAGCGTGCGAAATTCGGCAACCAGGGGCAAGGTGTTCCCGCCTTGAACCCGAAAACGCAGCTTGCCTCCGTTTTTGAACCTTCCGTCACCACCGCCGTCTTCAATGACATGCTCAAGGAACACGGCGTCACCGTCGTCACCGCCCGGCTCGACCTGAAAAACGGCGTGGTCATGGACGGCAAGCGCATCCAGAAAATCCGCACCGGGGACGGCCGCGAATTTGCCGGGAAAATGTTCATCGACGCCACCTACGAAGGCGACCTGCTCCCCGGTGCGGGCGTGAGTTTCACCGTCGGCCGCGAAGCGAACGCCACCTACAAGGAGACCATCAACGGCATCCAGACCAAGCGCGCGGTGAAAAACCAACTGCCCGATGGAATCGACCCTTATATCAAGCCCGGCGATCCTAACAGCGGTCTTCTTCCCGGCGTGAACCCGGACGCTGGCGGCGAGGATGGCGAGGGAGACAAGCGCCTGCAGGCCTTTTGCTTCCGCATGTGTCTCACCGATGTGCCCGCAAACCGCGTGACCATCGAAAAACCCGAGAGCTACGACGAGGCCAACTACGAAATCCTCTTCCGCGCCATCGCGGCGGGGCAGGCTAACAAATTCACCAAGTTCACCCTCATGCCGAACCGCAAGTCGGATTCCAACAACGACAGCGGCATCTCGAACAATTCCATCGGTGCCAATCATGGCAAGGACTGGAACTGGACCACGCTCAACCACGACGAGCGTCTCGCCCTCGCCAAACAACACGAGCATTGGCAACGCGGGCTGCTGTGGACGCTCCAGAACCACCCGCGCGTCCCGGAGAACATCCGCAAACAGTATTCGAAATGGGGCCTGCCCAAGGACGAGTTCACCGATAACAACCATTGGCCGCACCAACTCTACGTCCGCGAAGGCCGCCGCATGGTCTCCGATTTCGTCATGACGGAGCACCACTGCACGCGCAAGCAGCCGGTGCCGGAATCCATCGGCCTTGCCGCCTACACCATGGATTCCCACCCGGTCCAGCGGCTTGTCCAAAACGGCATGGTCAAGAACGAGGGTGACGTGCAAGTCGGCATCCCCGGCCCCTATCCGGTTTCCTACCGCGCCATCGTTCCGAAAAGAGGGGAGTGCGAAAACCTGCTCGTGCCGTGGAGTCTCTCCGCCAGCCACATGGCTTTCGGGTCCATCCGTATGGAGCCGGTCTTCATGATTCTCTCGCAGAGCGCCGCCACTGCGGCGGACATAGCACTGGATCGTGGCGTCGCCGTGCAGGATGTGCCCTACGACGATCTTCGGAAGCAGTTGCTCGAAGATGACCAGCGCCTGAGTCTCTGAGGCTAACGATGGTTGGATCAGCGGATGCCAAGCTTCCGTTGCATGTCCTCCAGCGGCACCCCTTTGGTCTCCGGCACCATCAGTTTGATCCAGACGAGTTGCAGCACCATCATCCCGCAGAAAAACCAGAAGACCTGACCGGGGGCGAAGGCCGTGACCATCTTTGGAAAAAACGTCGTCAGCAGCGCGGCGAAAATCCAGTGGGTGAAACTGCCGAGTGTCTGCCCGCCGGCTCGCTGCCGGTTCGGAAAGATTTCCGAGATGAAGACCCAGATCACCGCACCTTGCCCGATGGCGTGGGCCGCGATGAAAGCGAAGATGCAGGCGGGCACGATGCTGAAATGTTGGTTCTGGAACGCCCACGCAGTGAGACCTAACGAAAGGATATAACCGAACGAACCGATGTAGAGCAAGGTGCGCCGCCCTAGCCGGTCGATGAGTGCCAGTCCGACAAAGGTGAAGATCAGATTGGTGACGCCGATGCCGATCGATTGAAGCAGCGCCGCCTTTTCGCCCATGCCCGTCATTTCGAAAATCCGGGGTGCGAAGTAGAGCACCGCATTGATGCCGGAGAGCTGGTTGAAGAAGGCGATGAGGAACGCGAGCAGAATGGGAATCCGGAGATTCCGGGTCCAGAAGCGCGTGCTGCCGCCGGTGTCCGTCGACCCTTGCGCGATGCTGTCCGCCTCCGCCGTGATTTCCGCTTCGGAGCTGCCCGGACGGACGAGACGGAGCACTTCGATTCCCTTCAGCCGGTTTCCCGCTTGGCTGATGAGCCAGCGCGGGCTTTCCGGCAGGCCCAAGCAGAGGACCGTGTAGATCAGCGCGGGGAATGCCTCGGCG
>JBOFET010000536.1:0-1313 GCA_051648225.1 Luteolibacter sp. | reverse complement strand
GGAAGGCGTGGCAGGCTCGTCGAACAGCAGCGGATTTCCTTGGGATAGAATCACCGCGCGTTCGACGGCATTTTGCAACTCGCGCACATTGCCGGGCCAGTCACGCACGGAGAGCTGCCGCGCTGCCGCCGTGGTGAACTTCGGTGGCTTGCGGTTCGTGCGTTTCGCGGCGACGCGGATGAAATGCTCCGCCAGCCGCGGGATGTCCTCGCGGCGTTCACGCAGGGGTGGGTTTTCGATCGGAAACACACTGAGTCGATAGAAAAGATCCTGGCGGAAACGTCCCGCTTCGACTTCCGCCGCGAGGTTGCGGTTGGTGGCGGCCAACACGCGCACGTCGATCTTGCGTGCCTTCGTTTCACCCACTCGCTCGACTTCCTGCTCCTGCAAGACGCGCAGCAGTTTCGCCTGCATCGGCAGTGGCAGCTCGCCGATTTCATCGAGAAAAAGCGTGCCGCCGCTCGCGAGTTCAAAGCGCCCGGGCTTGTCGCGCTGCGCTCCGGTGAACGCGCCGCGCACATGGCCGAAAAACTCGCTTTCAAACAAAGCCTCGGGAATCGCGCTGCAGTTCACCGTGATCATCGCCCGCTCGCGGCGCGGGCTGCGCTCATGGATTGCACGCGCCACCAGCTCTTTGCCAGTGCCGCTCTCTCCGGTGATCAACACTGTGGCCTGAGTCGGCGCGACGAGATCGATCTGCTGTTGCACTTTTTTCAAAGCCGGACTTTCGCCCACCAGATTTTTGGAGCCGCGTACCTCGCTCACTTCCTCCCTCAGGTAGCTCACTTCTTCCTCTAACCGCTCTTTCAGAAACTCGATCTCTTCAAAGGCGCGGGCGTTGGCAATCACCACCGCCGCGTGATTGGCAAAGTTTTGCAAGCTGTCGAAATCCCCATCGCGCAATGGTGTGCGGCTAAACACTCCGAGCACGCCCAGAGTCTCACCTCGAAAAACCAAAGGATTCCCTGCGAAGGTGACGATGCCCTCTCTCCGCGCCCAGTCGGGCTTCGCGACCCACTGCAAGTCGCTTGTCATGTCGGGAATTTGAATCGGTTGTCCGGTTGCGGCGATGTGGCCGATTTTTCGGACGCCGATGGGAAACCGCCGGAAACTCCCATCAAGTCTCGACCAATTCTCTTGCTTGTCGGTTGGATTTCCCGCGCTCGCCACCAAGTGGAGGCAGTGGCTCTGGTCGGCGCAGTCGGTGCGCATGGGGCACTCCGCGCAAATGTCTCCCTTGTCGATCAGCCAGATGCGGACCAGTGCGATGTCGGCGCAGGCTGACGTTTTCTGGGTGAAGCCAGCCTGCGGGC
>JBOFET010000535.1:0-2513 GCA_051648225.1 Luteolibacter sp. | reverse complement strand
CGTTGTTGAAATAGTCTTTTCCGCCGTGAAGGACCAAAATCGGGGAACGAAATTGGGTGGCAAACTCGTTCATTTTGTCGATGTGGCCGGTCAAGGCTCCGATCAAGCGGAGGGTGTATTCATCGACGGCGTAGGGATTCTTTTTACTCTGTTCCAAGTGGTGGGACGTCTGGGTCATTTGCACGTCTTGCCCTCCAGAGAGGGTTTCCAGGGAAATCCTGGCGAGCGGCAGGGTGGTCGCTGCGATTTGCACCAGACCCGGAGTCCAGGCCGGGATGTCGTCGCGGAAACGGACGATGGGCGAGGAGAGGATCAGGCCGTGGCAGGGTGGGTCATTGACCGGAGACTCGCTCCATGCCCGCGAGGCGATCAACGCGCCCATGCTTTCGCCGAACCAGACGATTTTCGCATCCGGGTGCTGCTCTTGCACCAGTTGGGTGAAGGCAAAAAGGTCGCGATACCAGTCTTTGGGATCGCCGATATCCCCGCGACGCTCGCGGATCGGGTCGCTGCCCTGGCCACGGACTTCGTAGGCATAGAGGCCGGTCTTGGGTTGCCGCCGGAGCAAGTGGTTACCGAGATTCGCGTAGTCGATGGAGGCTCCGCAAAACCCATGGATGCCGATGATGACGACGTCTGGTTCCGTTTCTTCCGAGATCCACTTCCGGTAGCCAAATGAGTCGGACTTGGTATTGTCTGTCTTCCGGTAATTGACCAGCGTGTATTCGGGAGCACACCCGCCTAGGGCGAACACCAGAAGGCAAGCGGCTAGCCTGCGGATTACCGAAACGGACTGTTGAAGCACGGCCGAACGTTCGCAGCTTCGGGAAAGAAGCGCAATCCCGGAAGCTCCCCGGAAAATTTGATAGGTCCCGCTAATAAAATGAATTTCCATCCGCAGAAAATCGTATAGCAACGCGATTGGTTTCAGACCTCACTTCCATGAACACTTCCCTTTGCGGCATCACGGCGTTTCTGGCCATCACACTGGCCGCCTCCGCTGCTCCGCGACTCGTCGTTTCTACCCCATCACTCGTTCCTGAATGCGAAATCGACCTTGTGCTCGATTCACCCGTCGTCGGCACGGCGGAGCTTGGAAAGACCATCGACAACACCTGGCTGGAAATCCAACCCGCGCTGCCCGGCAAGTTGCTTTGGAAAGCCCAGAACATCGCCCGGTTCATTCCCTCACAGCCACCCGGCATCGGCGCCACCTACACGTTCTCGATTCCGAAAAACCGCAGCCATCTCGACCGCTCGCCGGTCCCTGCCGGGAAATTCGCCACGCTTCAGAGTGAGCCTTTCCGCATCACCGCCTCGAACCCGCCGAACCGCTGGTCCTCAGACTATTCGCCATCCACCGGCGAGTGGTTGATCGTCTTCAACGACGCGGTCAATCCCGCTGCCGCCGCGGGTTTCGTCTCGTTCAGCTCCAAGTCCGGCCAACGCGTCGCAGCCCGGCTGGAGCAAGCGACCGTCGCCCGCGCCGGCTACTACGCGAACCACTCCAAGACTTGGGCGTCGAGGTTCCCGAATACTCTCACCGCCGAGACCACGCCGGAAAGTTCCGTGCCTAACATTCTCATCGCCACCCCCGTTTCACCGCTTCCCGTCGGCGATGGCTGGGTCGTATCCTTACTCAAGGGACTCCCTAACCAATCCGCCACCGCCCGCACCGTCGAGGACAGCACCTATGAAATTGGCAAGATCGAGCCGTTCCGGGTGAGCGTCATCCGGGCTCTTCAAAACGTCGATGAACCACGTGGAATCATCATCGAGTTCAACCAGGCGCTTCCCGAATTTCTACCCGTCGATTTCCTGGCAACCTGCGTGGAGATCCACCCACGGCCGGAAAACCTCAGCGCCAAGATCGAAGGCCGCCAAATCAAACTCGCAGGAAATTTCGACGACGTGGACCGCTATTCTTTGGGTTTCAAGCCACCGTTCGCGTCCAAGGCAGGACTTGATCTCGACAATCAGCTCACCAAGGACGTCGAGTTCGGACACTTTAAGCCCGTGCTCGAATTCCCATCGGCGGACCAGGGCCAACTCGCTAACGGTTCGAGGAAATATCGGATGCTGACGCTCAATCTCGCAAGCGCCCGCCTCAAGATCAAGAAGCTGTCCGGACTTGATCGAGTGCGCGCCTTCCAAGGGTTCCGGCACTTTACGGGAGATGGTCACGATAATGAGTCGATCCAACCCACCTCCGCAATTCCCTATCCGCTGATCGTCGGATCCACCATGGCGGACTTGGAAATCCCGCTCGGAAACGCGATCGACACCACCAAGATTGTCACTCTGGACTGGGATGAAGTCCTTCCCAAGGACCAACGATTCGGCACCTTTTTCATCGAGGCTAACGGCAAGAACCATCCGGAATACGATGGCGAAGGACTGCCGCCCACCACCCAAGCGATCGTCCAGCTCACCGACATCGGCCTCGCTTGGAAAATCACCGGCGAGACCGCATTCGTCTATGCGTTTTCCTGCAACACCGGGGCACCACTTCC
>JBOFET010000534.1:0-1471 GCA_051648225.1 Luteolibacter sp. | reverse complement strand
GCCTCATGTCGCTGCCGCGCTCCTTGCAAACCTCGTCAGGGTTTGTGGAAACGCCATCCGCCGCAGTCGTCGAGATGGCGGTCGATCCCGGAGACTGTGAAATCGAGCGCGGCAGTGCGCTCACCATTCAGGTCCGTTTCGAGGCAGACCCGCCTGCCGAGGCGTCCTTGGAAATCACCGATGAAGCCGGGGTCCGCAGCATCCCGCTAACCCGTCCGTTTTCCGATCCGATCTATCAGACCCGGCTCTCCGCCGTCACGGTGCCGATGACCTACCGGGTGCTCATCCCCGATGGCGCGAGCCGCAGTTACTCGGTGCGCTTATTTGAATTGCCCGCGCTACGGAACTCGGAAGTGGTGCTGCATTTCCCCGAGCATCTCGGTAAGCCACCGCAGACGATCAAGGATCCGCATGCGATCCAAGCCGTGGAGCAAACCCGGATGGAACTCTCGCTGGTCACTAATCTGCCCGAGCTCACCGCCACGCTCGTCGCGAAAAAACGGGAGCCGCTCACGCTCACCAGCGACTCCGTGAACCACCGGATTTCCGAAATCCTCACCGAGAGCGTGCGCTACGAAATCGTGCTAACCGACAGTGCCGGACGCCGGAATCACCGCAAGGACGTGCTCGATGTCAAGATCACGCCTAACAAGCCGCCCATCGTGCAAGTGCTGCTTCCACGCAAAAACGACAAGGTCACCCCGATCCAGGAAGTGCTTCTGGAAGCCCGCATCATCGATGATTCCGGCATCCTCGCCCACGGCCTGCGCTACACGCTCGATGGCGAAAGATGGCACGAAATGGAAAGCGCGCCCGCTCCCGGAGAAACGCAGCCACTGCTCTCCCAGCGCGTCGATCTGGAAGCCGCCGCTGCCAAGCCGAACGACATCCTGATGTGGAACGCATGGGCCGAAGACCTCGGCCCCGACGGGAAAAAACGCCGTGTCGCCGGTGATATCCACCTCGTGCAGGTGCGGAATTTCGACGAGGAATTTTATCAGAAACAAGCCCCGCCCGGCAGCGGCCCGCCGCCCGGTGATGCCTTGGTGAAGGTTCAGACCAATATCCTGAATTCCACTTGGAACCTGCTGCGCGACCACACGGAAATTTCAAATAAACCGCCGCCCGCAGATGAACTCGACACGCTTCACAAATCACAGGAGATCGCCATCCAGATGGCCACCGAACTGGAAGCCGAGCTCACGGATCCCGCAGTGAAGCAGTTTGTCACCGATGCGCGTCTCGCGATGAAAGATGCCGCCGCACAGCTTGCCGAGGCGCATACCAAGATCTCCGCAGCGCTGCTGGAGCCGGCCGTCGGCCACGAGCAGACCGCGCTGCGTCATCTCTATCAGCTCATGGGTTCCAAGACGATGATCGTGCAGAGCGAGGGCGAAGGGTCTCCATGCTCCGAAGACGGACCCAAAGAAGACCTCAATTTGAAACCGATGGAAAATCGCTACGAAGCCGA
>JBOFET010000533.1:0-1041 GCA_051648225.1 Luteolibacter sp. | reverse complement strand
TCTCACAAATCCAAGCGTCACGGTCATCGCCGATGCTTATCATCATCTACCACCTCTCCAATCAAGACCGGTGCAATGACGTGTTCGCCCTATACCGCAAAGATGCAGGCACCCTCGGCTTTATGCCGCGCGGGGCGTTTGAAGAAGGCATCGCCAAAGGCACTCTCCTTGTCGCCACGGACGAACAGGATGAGATCCCCGGCTATCTCCTCTATCGTGTGGCTCGCGGCTATGCATCCATCGCCCACCTTTGCGTGGCCACGACAGCACGCGGCGGCGGAATCGGAAAATCTCTGGTGGACGAACTCAAACGCCTCACCACCCACCTCGACGGCATCAAACTCAAATGCCGCCGCGACTTCGATGCCCACCGCCAGTGGCCGCAATGGGGATTCATCGCACGGGACAAATCCATCGGCCGCGGCGCGGACAATGCCGAACTCGTCATCTGGCACTTGGACCACCATCCCGCCGATCTCCTATCCTCTCTCCCACTCCAGAAAACCCTCGTCGCCATCGACGCCAATATCTTCTTCGACCTCTTCTGGCCAGACCGCCCCAAACGGGAAATCTCCGGCGCACTCCTCGAACCATGGATCGACGACATCGTCGAACTCGGCCTCACCTCCGAAATCTTCAACGACATCGACCGCTGCAAGGATCCCATCCTCCGAGACGCCAGCAAATCCAAAGCAGCGAGCTACCACCCGATCCGCGCCGCCGTCACCAAGGTCGATCCAGTCGATGCGCAGCTCAGGAAACTCTACCCGGCCACCGGTTCACTCAGCGACCAAGACATCTCGGACATCCGCCACGTCGCCCACGCCATCGTCGCCGAGGTCAAATATTTCGTCACCCGGGACGAGAAGCTCTTGGCCAAGGCACCCGAAATCCTGGACACCTTCGACCTGCAATTGCTCTCGCCTGTCGAGTTCGTCTCCCGTCTCGACAGCATCGAACGCGAGCAGGAATACCAACCCTCACGCCTCGGCGCTTCCAGCATCCTCACCAAGCGCCTCGAACCCCACGAAATCAACCGCT
>JBOFET010000532.1:0-14921 GCA_051648225.1 Luteolibacter sp. | reverse complement strand
CGCAACAATCGCGAACACCGAAGCGGCGAACAGCGAGAAAAACACCCCGGTCCAGCCGAAAAACGCGCCGATCATCCCTAGCAAATGCACATCGCCCATCCCCATCGCCTCGCGCGGGATCACCGTGCTGGTCGCCATGCCGTCGAGCGATTTGATCTTGGACAAATGATGCACCGTGCCGTCAGGCAGTTGGATTTCCATTTCTCGGATCACTAGCGTGCCGCCGCCGACCGGCTCGCCGCTGACCCGGATTTCCGAAGTCTCGACTAACAAGCGGTCCTTCTTCCGGGAGAAAATATCCCACCACGGGATCTCCTCACCATCGATGACGAAGCACATCGGATCCTCGTCGTTCGTCGGCTCCTTGAGCGACCAGGCGACTGGTTTGTCGAACTTGAGCGCCTTTTTTCCAAACGCCATTTTCCCTAGCTCCACCACCATCGCGAGGCCCACGAATCCCGCCACCCAGCCGATGCCGCCCTGTTTGAGTCCTGCCAGCCAGTTCCCCGCCTCACCCGCGAGCACCGGGAGCTGCGGCCACACCGCGCAGGCTCCGAGTCCGATGACTGATCCCGCCCACGTCAGCGTCGTCGGGATGATGAGGTGCTCCGCATCGATGAAGGTGATAGAAACTAACAATGCCATCAGCACCCACAGGAAAACCACCACGCCCACCGATTGCGGGACGAACACCCACGCCACCGCTACGAAGAGAATCGCCGTCAGCAACTCCACGCCGAAGTAACGGAACGCGATGGGCGCTTGGCATTCCTTGCATTTCCCCCGCAGCCAGAGCCAGCTGATGAGCGGAAAATTCAGCCACATCGGGATCGGCTTTTTGCACTTCGGGCAGAACGAGCGCTTCGGTTCGTTCACCGACATGTTGAGAGGCACCCGGTAGATCACGACATTCAGGAACGAGCCGATGCACGCGCCGATGAAAAATGATGGGATCAGCCAAATCCACGGTTCGAAGGGTAGTCTGAAAGTCACGGTATCCAAAGTGCCGCCATTCAAGCCTGCCGTGCCCGTGTGCCAAGTAGAATAAGGAGCCGGGGCGAACGGCACGTGGTTAAGGCCGATTTCGACGAATCAGGGAATCTCTTGTGAGCCGACGACCAAGAACGTGTCCCGGCTGTCTCAGCCGGGTCCATTGCCTCCACTTCCGGCTGAGACAGCCAGAACACTTTGCGGGAATCCGTGCTTAACCACGACGCGCCATTCATCGCCGCCCCCTATTTCCCATGGCGAAATCCGTCTTATCGGTCAATCACCCGCCTGACATCCGACCGACGAACAAGAACTTCTCGCTCGCGCGGTGCCTCACTCTCCCAAATTCAGCGATTCCCCACGGGCGGGCTAAAGATCCGCGCTGCAATTTTCAACTGAGGTGGTGGCAGTCGCTGTGCGGCGTGGCCGTCTCATTCCTACTTGAACGGCAGTTGGAATCGCCGGATGCTCCCGGCGTGACTGCCCGCGAAGCTGCTCTGGACCTAGCCCGCCGCCTGACGGCGGCGGGGCATGAGGCACTTTTTGCCGGCGGGTGCGTGCGTGACCGGTTGCTGGGACGCGAGCCGAAGGACTTTGACATCGCGACCTCGGCAGTTCCGGCGCAGGTGATCGGGATTTTCCCCGGGGCAAATGAAGTGGGCGCCCACTTCGGCGTGGTCATCGCGAAGCACGCGGGGCACCACGTGGAAATCGCGACGTTCCGGACGGATGGCAGCTATCGAGACGGTCGGCGGCCGGAAGCGGTGACCTTTTCGACACCAGAGGAGGATGCCCAGCGGCGGGATTTCACGGTGAACGGCTTGTTTGAAAGGCCGGAATCCGGCGAGGTGATCGATCACGTCGGCGGGTTGGCGGACCTGCGTGCCGGGGTGCTGCGGGCGATCGGCAATCCGGTGGCGCGATTCACCGAGGACGCGCTGCGACTGCTGCGGGCGGTGCGTTTTGCGACGACGCTGGATTTCACGATTGAGCCGATGACCTTGGCGGCGCTTTCCGAGTGTGCCCCGCTGTTGAGCCGGATTTCTCCGGAGCGGATTCGCGACGAGTTTTCGAAAATCCTGATCTCCCACCGCCGTCGCGCCGGGGTGGAATGTCTGGTAGAATCCGGCTTGATGGCGCACATTGCGCCGGAGTTTTTGCAGACCCGCGGTTGTGAGCAACCGCCGGAATGGCATCCCGAGGGGGACGTTTACACCCACACCTGCATCATGCTGGAAATGCTGGCGGACGACGCTCCGCTGGACCTCTGTCTGGCGGTCCTGCTGCACGATATCGCCAAGCCACCGTGCCAGACCTTCGGCGACCGCATCCGCTTCAACGGCCACGATGCGATGGGCGCGGAAATGGCGGAGTCGATCTTGCGCCGCCTCCGCTATCCGAACGATGTGATCGCCGCCGTGGTGCCGATGGTGGCGCGGCACATGCAGTTCATGAACGTGAAACAAATGCGCACCGCGAGGCTGAAGCGCTTCATGGCGGAGCCAACGTTTACGGAGGAAATGGAGCTGCACCGGGTCGATTGCGGATCGTCGAACGGGTTCACGGACAACTATGAATTTCTCCAAGCGAAAGCGGCGGAATTCGCTGCGGAGCCCTTGATCCCGCCGCCGCTGGTGACCGGGCGGGATCTGATCAACCTCGGACTCAAGCCGGGGCCGCGATTCAAACAAATCCTGGAAGCCGTGGAAACCGAGCAGCTCGAAGGACGAATTCTTGATCGCGAGCCAGCCCTCGTTTACTTGAAGGAGCTGGCCGCTGCGAGTTCCGAATGAGTTGCGGGGCATCCGTCAGATCGAGCAGCGAACCACTTGCAATTTCCCATCCGTTTATGAATTCCACCATCCCTGTCGAACATTCTGATCCCACCAACGCTGCCATCCTGGCGATTTCCGAGGACCTCATCGCCGGATTCCAGCGCCATCCCTTCCACTTGATCGCGGAAAAGTCAGGCCTGCCGCTGGTTACCGTGCTCGAGCGGATCCGCGCGATGGTCGAAGCCGGCGTGGTCCGCCGGGTGCGCCAGACGCTGCTCTCCACGAAGCTCGCCCACGGCGCACTCGTGGCGTGGAAGGTGCCGGAGGAAAAGCTCAACGCGGCGTTTGATTTCATGTCGAAGGACGATCCATTTTCCGGTCACGTGGTGATTCGTTCCACGGATAGCGAGGTTTCCGGCTCGGGCTACCGGTTGTGGACCACGCTCAAAGTGCCGGTCGGCGAGTCGCTGGATGAGCACGCCACCACCCTGCTGCGCCTCACCGGAGCGACGGAATACCTGCTCATGCCCGCTAACGGCGTCTTCGCCCTCGGCGTGGGCCATACCCGCCGGAAGGTGCTCGAGCCTGGCGACAAGTCCGACGAATCCGCAGTGATGATGACGACGTCCACGGTGGATCTCACGCCCGAGGAGTGGGGGGTGCTGCTTGCTCTGAAGGAAGAGCTGACGCTTGAGGAAATTTGCGAAAATCCATGGGAAGCGCGCGCGAAAATC
Organism: Luteolibacter sp.; assembly: GCA_051648225.1. Classification (GTDB taxonomy): domain Bacteria; phylum Verrucomicrobiota; class Verrucomicrobiia; order Verrucomicrobiales; family Akkermansiaceae; genus Luteolibacter. The sequence goes on along the minus strand of JBOFET010000532.1, from coordinate 11,422 downwards.
GCCGGTGTCTCGCTGGATCGTTTTTGCGAAGTCGCCGAGACGCTGAATGCGAAAAAGGTCATCGGCCGCTTTTCCACCTTCCTGGAACACGTCAAGCCATCCGCCACCGGTGAGCGCGTGACCCGCTTCAACGGGCTTTTCCACTGGGCCGTGCCGAAGGGCCGGGAAATCGAAGCCGGTGGCGAGGTGGGCCGCCACTTTTGCATGACCCACGCCTACTGGCGCGAGGGTGGACCCAAGTTCGGCGACGTGAACATCATGGGCGTCATGCACGGCACCGAGAAAGCACGCGTGCTCGAGCACAAGGCCGCGATCGACCGCCATCTCGCCGCCGTCGGCATCCCGGTTTCTTATACCAACGTCTTCTGGGGCGGGCGCTCGGAAATCAAGCCCTCGGAAATCTCGCCGAAGGTTTACCACGAGTGGCATGCGAAGCACGCGGGCTGACGTTTCAAAGTCCAGACACCCGCTTGGAGACCGCCCACCGGGAGAGTCAGTTTCCCGCAGAATTCGTAAGATTTTCGTAGAATGTCGAATCGGTTCGTGATGGGATGTTTGTAACCCATGCAAGCGACCCTTTTGCCCCCAAGAAACCCGGCGCTCTGCGCTCCCATCACTTCGAACCGTGATCTTGGCAGTTGCCCGATTGCCAACATTCCCATGAAGGATTTGCTCACGGCGGAACTCCGTCAGGCGGGCCTTCAAATCGTAGAACCCGAAGACGCAGGCGAGCACACTCTCCGAATCCCGATCGACAACTGGCTCGACATCAACGCACTGATGCTGCTGGGCAGCAACCAGCTCAGTGCCCGCCTCATTGACAGCAGCGGCAATGTCCTGGCCTGGAAAGGCGCGGAACGCCCGGAGAACTGCTCGGACCGAATCGTGACTGAAGAAAATTGCTTCGCCGTGCTCTACCCGTGGGATCTCCTCCGCATGAACGAGGAGGCGCTCGCGCTGATGGATGAAACCTCTCTGCTAGGCGAAGTCAGCCCGCTCGCAAGCATCAGCGGCTGCGTCCGCCTCGCCAAGGGCTCCCGCATCCTCGCTGGAACGGTGATCGAGGGTCCCGTCGTCATCGGGCCAAACAGCCAGATCGGACCCAACGCCTACATCCGCGGAGCCACCAGCATCGGCGCAAACTGCTTCGTCGGCAACGGCGCGGAAATCAAAAACTCGATCATTTACAACAACACCTACATCTCCCGGCAGTGCTACGTCGGCGACTCGATCATCGGCACCCACGTGACTCTCGGGGCCGGCACCTGCACGGAAAATCACCGCCACGACGGCCGGCTCCACACCTCCATGATCGAGGGGAAGCCGGTGGACACTGGCCGCCTCAAGCTGGGCGCGGTCCTAGGCGATGGCGTCTGCACGGGGGTAAACACCTCCATCGAAGCCGGCGTCAAAATCGGCGTCGCGCGCACCACCCAGGCAGGCTCCTACATTGGCACGGATCTCTTGTGACTAAATCGTCACAATCGAGGATTTCGCGGGCCTGCGCCCGGCCAGCTACTTTGAAATTGAAATGCAGCGAATTCTGATTGTTGAAGACGAGCGGGACATCGCCGATTTGATCGGTTTCAACCTCCAACGGGCCGGTTACGAAATTCTCAAGGCCCACGATGGGGTGGAAGGCACCGAAGTCGCCCTTCGCGAGCGACCGGATTTGATCCTTCTCGACCTCATGCTGCCCGGTCGCGACGGCTACTCGGTTTTCCGCGAGCTGCGCCGGGACCCAAGGACCACGAACACGCCAGTGATCATGCTGACCGCCCGGGCACAGACTGAGGATCGCATTCAAGGCCTCGAGGCCGGGGCCGATGACTACCTCACCAAGCCCTTCAGTCCCAAGGAATTGATGCTTCGCGTGCAAGCGATCCTCAAGCGCTCCGAAGCCCCACCCGGAGCCGTGGACTTCACCTACGGCCCCTTTCGTTTCGACAAGAACTCCTTGAAATTCTATCTCGACAACGAACCCGCCGAACTCACCTCCACCGAGTTCAAACTGCTGCTTTTCCTCTGCGAAAGATCCGGCAAACCCCAGGACCGCAATGACCTGCTCCGCTCCGTCTGGGGCTACAGCGACGCCACCCACAGCCGCACCCTCGACACCCACATGAAGCGCCTCCGCCATAAGCTCGGCGCGCACGGTTCGTGGGTTGAAACCGTCCGCGGCATCGGATATCGCGTTGCGAAAGCCAACGCATGACCACCGCCCTATCGATCATCGCCGCCCTCGCGGCCCTCGCCGCATTGGTCATCCTTGCCTATCGAAACCGTGGCAACCGCCAACAATCCCGGGCTGAAATCGACGCTTGGAAACTCCGCCTTGAACTCGACCTCAAAAAAGCCCGTGAGGAACGCAACCTGCTTCTCGACGCCCTTGGCGATGCCTTCCTTCTTGTCGATGCTGACGCCAACATCCGCTTCGCCAACGAGGCCGCCCGGGCGCTTTTCGGCGCCCGCGAACTCGTCAACCGTCCGGTCCGCGAAGCCTTCCTCGACCCGCGGCTGGCGGACGCGCTACTCCGCAGCCTCGCCACCGGCGAACCCGCTCAGTCCCGTGTGGTCCTTCCCCAGCAAACTTCCCCCCGGGGCGACCTCGAAAACCGCGGCGTCAATGCCTGGATCATCGACGCCGCCCAACTCGCCAACCCCTCCGACGGGGACTCCAACACCCGTGTAATCATCCGAGACGTGACCGCAGAACACCAGATCGAACAAGTCCGCAAAGACTTCGTTGCCAACGCCTCCCACGAACTCCGCACGCCGCTTGCCATCATCAACGGCTATCTGGAAAACCTGCTCGACGATGACATGATCGAGGAGCCGGAAATGGCCCGCCGGTTTCTCACCATCATGCGCAAACATGCGGACCGCATCTCCCGCATCGTGGAAGACATGCTCGTCATTTCCCGGCTCGAGTCCGGCGAGGCCAACGCTCTGAAAGTGGAACCCTTCAAATTCCGCTCCTGCATCAAGGACATCATCGAGCGCCTCGAATCCGTCATCCGTAGCCAACAAGCGGAGGTCACCGTCACCATGCCGGATCCGGATCTCGTGCTCCAAGGCGACCGCTTCTACTGGACGCAAGTGCTCTTCAATCTGGTAGAAAACGCCCTCAAGCAGAACCCCTACCCTGGCCTCAAGGTGAACGTCGGCTGCGAGGCCGCTGGCGATGACGTCCGCATCTGGGTCTCCGACAACGGCGTAGGCATCCCCAGCGCGGATCTCCCGCACATTTTCCGCCGCTTCTTCCGCGTCGAGAAGCACCACTCCCAGCAGGAAATCAAAGGTACCGGTCTCGGTCTCTCCATCGTCAAGCGAGCCATCGAAGCCCACGGCGGCACCATCAGCGTCACTTCGGTGCCCGGCAGCGAGACCAAGTTCCTCATCACCGTGCCAAGGGAGCTGCCCTGCGCCGCGTAGCTCCGTGCCACGTTCACCCACCCCGGCAAGAAATTCTTGTCGGGTCCGTCGGTAGGCGACACCGTTTCCGGCAGTTGCTTGAACTTCAAAACCCTTATCTCCAACTCATGAACCTCGCCGCCTCCGCCACCTTCACCCGCACGGTGCTCACTCTCGCAATCCTCGCCTCATCCCCGCTTGGTTCCGCCCAAGACGATTTCAGCAAACCCGTCATTACCACCGAAACCAAAAAGGGCGAAGACGGCAAGGACGTGCTCTACATGTATATCGACGGGGTGAAGGTCCATGAACTCGACACGAGCAAGGCACCCTTGCCCCCCGTCATCACCCCCGGCGAACCACCCGCTTTCACCGCCGCCCCCTCAGATGCGATCGTACTCTTCGACGGTAGTGAAAAAGCACTCGCCGAAAACTGGACCGATACGAAAGGCCAGCCGAGCGCCTGGAAGGTCGTGGACGGAGCGCTCGAGTCCGTCAAAAAGGCGGGCTACATCCAGACCAAACAGAAATTCGGCTCCTGCCAGCTTCACGTCGAGTGGGCCTCCCCGACCAACGTCGAGGGCGATGGCCAGGGCCGTGGCAACAGCGGCGTCTTCCTGATGGGAACCTACGAGGTGCAGGTGCTCGACAGTTACGAAAACCCGACCTACGCCGACGGTCAGGCGGGTGCGCTCTACGGTCGGAAAAAGCCGCTCGTCAACGTCTGCCGCAAGCCGGGTGAATGGCAGAGTTACGATATCATCTTCCACCGCCCGCACTTCGATGAGTCCGGCAAGCTCACCCGCCGGGCCACCTTCACCGTGCTCCACAACGGAGTGCTGGTGCAGGATCATACCGCTCTTACCGGCGGCACCAAGTGGCTGGGGCCGCATGCGGTTTCCGACTACACCGCCCACGCGGACAAGCTTCCCATCTCGCTCCAAGATCACGGCAATCCCGTGCGCTTCCGCAACGTTTGGATCCGCGAGTTACAGGACTAACCCCTCCCGTCACTTCACCCGATAGTGCCCGGTGAGCGGAAATGCAAACAAGCAGTCCTCTTCGCGCGCGCCGCTACCGATGTTATGGATGACCAGCGGCACACCTGCCGCCGATTTCCGGTCGCTGACGATCATGACGTGCGGCAAGTGCGGCGGCACCGTGCAAGTGACAACATCACCGGGCAGGAAATCCGCAGGATGCTTTTGTGCGCCTAACGGCAGCTGATAGCCCTGGCGCTTGAACCAGGTCTTGAGATTCGGGACGCGCCGGTGGTCGATGTTCTTGTCGGGCCGGGAAAGCCCCCAGTTTTTCGGATAGACGGCGAAATTTCCGCGCATGTCCTCGTGCACCAGCTTTTGAAGATCTCTCGCAAGTCCTTCCCGCATCGCCCGGATGACGACGTCCGTGCAGACGCCGCGCTCCTCCGCCACATCACCGCCCGGATAGTCCAGCTTGGTGTAAGCGGGATCGTAGCGCACGGTGACGCCGATTTGCTTGCGCGCGGCGGTGACGAGTTTTTCTCCAGTCCGCGCATCGAGAGGCAGGAGCAATAGCAGAAGCAGGCAAACGGATTTCATGACAGCTCAAGAAAACGCATGGCGGCGGAACGAATTTCATCAATCTCGCCGGGGCTGTAGGATTTTTTCCCCTCGAAGGCCCACACCGTTCCCGGCCAAGCGGGATCTCCCGGCGAGCGCCCGACCACATGGAGGTGCATCTGGCGGACCTGGTTCCCAATGCAGGCGACGTTGAGCTTCTCAGGGCGGAAGTGATCAGCCACGAATTCCGAAACGCGCCGCATCGCAGCCATCACTTCGTGGAATTCCTCAAGTGGCAGCTCGTGCAGGTCTTCGATTTCCGCCACCTCAGGAATGAGCAAAAACCACGGAAACAGCGCGTTGTCTTTGAGCAGCAGGCGGCAACCACCGAACCGCCCGATTTCGTGACCACCCGCAGCCAAGCGGGGATGAATTTCAAATGCCATGCTGCGATCCAGACAGGCACAAACCGAAATGTCACTGCCGGACGGCGGCAGTCCTGCCGATTTTCCTCGCTCTACCAACCCCGGCAGTTAGTTTCACCAGCAGGAAATTTCGCTGCCTACCCCTAGTGCCAACCATGTCCCCCTCCGACTCCCATATCTTCCTCCGCGAACTCGACAAGAAGCACTGGACTGCTGCCGATAGGTGCAGCCTCAATCATTGACCTTTTAGGCATTGAGCACTCCAGAACAACAAGCCCGCGAGACAATCGACGCCCTGCTAGGCGCCGCCGGTTGGACTATCCAGGACATCGCCACTCTCAACCTCCACGCCTCCCGCGGAGTCGCCGTCCGGGAAATGCACTCCCACAGCGGCCCCGCCGACTACATTCTCTTCGTCGACGGCAAGGCCCTCGGCATCGTCGAAGCCAAGAAAGAAGGCACCACTCTCTCCGCCGTCGCCGAGCAATCCGCCCGCTACACCGCCGCGCAGAAATGGATCCCCCAGCGCTGGGCCGATCCCTTGCCATTCACCTACGAGTCCACCGGCATCGAGACCAACTTCCGCGACCAGCGCGACCCCGACTCCCGTTCGCGTCCCGTCTTCGCCTTCCACGCTCCCGAGCACCTGCTCGAACTCGTCCAGCAGCCCGACACCCTCCGCGCCCGCCTCCGCCAGTTCCCCGCGCTGAACACCGTTCCGCTCCGCGAGTGCCAGATCGACGCCGTCGCCAGCCTCGAAAAATCCCTTGCCGCCAACCGCCCGCGCGCACTCATCCAGATGGCCACCGGCTCCGGCAAGACCTTCACCGCCGTCACCCAGGCCTACCGCCTCATCAAGCACGCCGGTGCCAAGCGCATCCTCTTCCTCGTCGACCGCGGCAACCTCGGCCGCCAGACCGTCAACGAATTCCAGCAATTCACCACCCCCGACGACGGCCGCAAGTTCACCGACCTCTACAACGTCCAGATGCTCGGCCCCGGCGGCATCGATCCCGTCTGCAAGGTCACCGTCTCCACCATCCAGCGCCTCTACTCCCAGCTCTCCGGAAACGCCACCTTCGACGACGAGGCCGACGAGCACTCCGGTTACGAAAGTGGCTTCGGCGTCTCGCCGCAGTCTTCAGCACCGCTGGAAGTGCGCTACAATCCCAAGATCCCCATCGAGTCCTTCGACTTCGTCATCGTCGACGAATGCCACCGCTCCATCTACAACCTGTGGCGGCAGGTCATCGAATACTTCGACGCCTTCCTCATCGGCCTCACCGCCACTCCCAGCAAGGCCACCCTCGGATTCTTCGACCGCAACCTCGTCACCGAATACCCCTACGTGCAGGCCGTCGCCGATGGCGTAAACGTCGGCTACGACATCTACCGGATCAAAACCGAAGTCTCTGAGAAAGGCGTCACCGTCAAGGCGGGGCACGACTATCAGAAACGCGACCGCCTCACCCGAGCCAAGCGTTGGGAAATCCAGGAAGCCGAGGAAACCTTCCAGAAAACCCAGCTCGACCGCTCCGTCGTCGTCCCCGATCAGCTCCGCACCGTCATCAGAACCTTCCGGGAAAAACTCTTCACCGAGATCTTCACCGACCGCCCCGCCCGTGCCAAAGCCATGGGCCTCGACGAACCCTGGGTGCCCAAGACCCTCATCTTCGCCAAGGACGACAGCCACGCCGAGGACATCGTCGAAATGGTGCGCAAGGAGTTCGGCAAAGGAAACGACTTCTGCAAAAAGGTCACCTACCGGGCCAGCGGGAAATCCGAGGACATCATCAAGGCCTTCCGCACCGCCCCCGAGTTCCGCATCGCCGTCACCGTCGACATGATCGCCACCGGCACCGACATCAAGCCGCTCGAGTGCCTGCTCTTCCTGCGCGATGTCCGCTCCCAGCTCTACTTCGAGCAGATGAAAGGGCGGGGGACCCGCACCATCGATCCCGACGCCCTCGCGAGCGTCACGCCCGATGCCGGAGGAAAAACCCGCTTCGTCCTCGTCGATGCCGTCGGCGTCACCGAGTCCGACAAGACCGACTCCCGCCCGATGGAGAGCAAGCCCTCCGTCGCCTTCGACAAGCTCCTGCTCGGCATCGCCATGGGTGCCCGGGATGAGGCCACCCTCACCACCGTTGCCAGCCGCCTCGCGCGTCTCGACCGCATGCTTAGCCAGGCCGACCGCGAGGAAATCGCCAAAGTCTCCGGCGGCCACTCCGTCAAACAGATCGCCGCCGCCTTCATCAAGGCCACCGATCCCGACGAGATCAACAAAGTGGCTGAGGCGTCTCGCCTCTGTTCTTTCTCTTTCTACGACGAGGACTCCCCGGTGGACCGGAAACAAGGCGCAAACCTCCCACACTGGAATCAAGCCGGAGCCATCTACTTCGTCACCTTCCGCCTCGCGGATTCCCTCCCACAGGAGAAGGTCAAAGCTTACTCACAGGAACGGGAACTCTGGCTCGCCAACAATCCCGTGCCTCATTCACCCGAACAAAAGGCCGATTATTTCGAGCGTTTTCCCAAGAGACTTCAGGAGTGGCTGGACGCAGGATATGGTTCCATGATTCTCAAGGACCCGGCGGCGAATCGCATCGTGACGAATGCGATCAGGCATTTTGAAGGCGACCGCTACACGCTCGACGAATTCGTGGTCGCCGCGAATCATGTGCATGCACTCCTTACTCCCAGAGAAGGTCATGAGCTCGGCGAGATTCTGCACTCGTGGAAAAGTTTCACCGCCAAGGAAATTCTCAAACTGCCGGTGGCGGCGCATTTGAGCACCAAGCCGACAGTCTGGCAGAAGGAATCCTGGGATCACATCGTCCGTTCGGAGCGAAGTCTGGAGAAATTCAGGGAATACATCTGCGCGCATCGGAGCGGAGCCGGCGTGACATATGCGGGACAGGTCGCTTCCACGGACGAGAAGAAACTGCTGCGAGACGCAGCAGCCACTCTGGCAGACGAAGCCACCAAGCCGCTCGCCTCCAATCCCGCCCTCCGCGATCTGCTGGAAGCCAAACGCCGCAAGACCGATGTCACCATCGACCACCTCACCGGCGACACCGTCATCAGCGCTGGCTACGACGAGGAAAAAGCCCGCCAGCTCGTCACCTCCTGGAAACAATTCCTCGAAGACAATCAGGACGAAATCACCGCCCTCCAGATCCTTTACAACCGCCCCCATGCGAAGAGGCATTTGGTTTACGAGGAACTCAAACCCCTTGCCGAAGCCGTCGCCCGCCCGCCCTATCACATTGCCCCCGCCGAAGTCTGGAAAGCCTACGGACACCTCGAAAAGCGTCCCCTCACCGCCGACCCCGTCAAAACCCTCACGAACTTGATCACCCTCGTCCGCCACACCGTCGATCCCCAGAAGACTCCGCTCTCGCCTTTCCCCGAACTCGTCGAAACCCGCTACCAGCAATGGCTCGCCCAACAACAGGAAAGTGGCTTGGGCGTCTCGCCCCAGACTCAGAAAACTCCACCGCAGGCGCAAACTCCCAGATTCACCCCGGCTCAGATCCACTGGCTCGACGTCATCAAAAACTACATCGCCCTCAACGGTGCCTTTGCCACCGACGACCAAAACGCCTACCTCGACGCTTGGCAAAGCGTCGATTCCGATGAAGGCGTCCCGCTTGCTGTCGCCCGCAAGGCCTTCGGCGGGGATCCCAAGGACATCATCGAAGAACTCAACTCCATCCTCGTCGCCTGATCCGGACTTAGCTTAAAAGTGAAAAAGCCTGTTGAAGTCATTCTCCGAACCGTTCATGTTGGCGCTGCCCGCCGGGTGGTTACCCTTGGCATCCAAGGCAAGGATCCGGCGCGGGAATTTCTATTGGAACTGCTCCAGCACGACCGGAACCAGTTCGAGTTTGTCCAAAAGCGCATCCAAACCATCAGCAACTACGAGCGGTACGAAAACCAGATCACCTTCCGTCACGTCGGCGACGGGCTGTTTGAATTCAAGCGCCCCGGCATCCGCCTCTATGCCTTCTATGACGAGATCGGCGAACAACAACAACTCATCCTCTGCACCAACGGCGGATTGAAGGGCAAAGGGCAATCCCGCGACATCCGCCTCGCCCACAGCCTCAAGGCGGAATACTTCCACGCCAAAACCCTTCCCGACACCATCCTGCGACTCATCGAGCCATGAAAATCATCATCACCAAGGGCGATCCCAACGACCCGCTCGTTCAAGCCTTCGCCGAGCCACTCTCGCTTGAGGGCGAAATCGAGTTCTGCAAGCTGGAGGCGGTAGAGGAACTCCTCCAGTTCATGAAGCGCGAAGGGATCAACCGCACCGAACTTGCCGGACGCATGGGCGTGCCGCCCTCGCGCATCACCAAGATGCTCGATGGCAGCGAAAACCTCACCATCGCCACACTAGTCCGCGCCGGCCGCGCCGTCGGTGGTGAATTGAAGATCCGCTTCCAACCGGCCAAGAAAGCGAGCACGGTGGTAACATCCGATGCCCAAACCCAAGCGCCCTCGCGCACAGTCTATCCTACCGGGAAAAAATCGAAATCGTCGCTCGCCTCCCAAGTCCTGAAACCGGCCAAGGGCAAGTCGGGTTCGATCGCTTCAAAATCGCCCAACCCGGACGAATCCATCCATCGCGTCGCCGAGGATCCCACCCCCTACCGCACCAAACGGAAATCCAAGTGACATGAGCCGGTCACCCGATCCATTCCTTGTCCTCGGCAATTCTGCCGCAAAGCGCTCCTCAGCCCCAAAGGGGCGAAACATACCAGCCCAGGGCATCGCCCTGGGTAATCGCCCACCCACAAACCCGAGTCCTGAAGGGGCGGCACAAGGTTGGAGGATCGTGAAACTTGAAGACGTTGCCGACATCCGTTCTGGGAATGGTTTTCCGATAAAATATCAGGGTCGCACTGAAGGGGAATTTCCCTTCTTTAAAGTCGGGGACATTTCCCGTAATTGGCAGAAGGGTATGATCACCCTGACGAACGGGGAGCATTGTCTCACTCAAGCCGAGGTAAAAGCGATCCGCGCCAAAACACTTCCGGCGGGTTCGGTGGTTTTCGCAAAGATCGGGGCTGCTGTTGCACTGAACCGCCGCGCAATTCTCGGCGTAGAGTCACTCGTGGATAACAATGTGATGGCCCTCGTTCCATCAACCAAGACGACGTCACGGTTTCTTTTCTATTTCATGTGCCAAGTTGATCTTGGTGCATCGACACGAGGCGGAGCGGTTCCAAGCCTGCGCAGAGGGGACGTTGCGGATCTTGAAATCCCCCTCCCACCCCTCCCCGAACAACGCCGCATCGTCGCCCGGATCGAGGAACTCTTCTCCCGCCTCGACGCCGGCGTCGCCGCCTTGCGCCACGCCAAAGCCCAACTCCAACGCTACCGCCAATCCGTCCTCGCCGCCGCCGTCACCGGCCAACTCACCCAAGCCTGGCGCGAACAACACCCCGACACCGAACCCGCTGAAGAACTGCTGAAGCGGATTCTCCGGCATCGCCGTGAACAGTGGAGTAGGAAAGGAAATTACAGCGAGCCGGATGCCCCCGATATTTCAAAAATGCCGGAAATCCCCACCGACTGGAAGTGGGCCCGATTGGATTCAATCTGCGCTATCGGATCGGGAATGTCCGTGAGCAAAAACCGAAAGCATAAGAATTCGTTGGAAGTTCCCTATCTTCGCGTTGCAAATGTCCAACGGGGCCACCTTGTGCTCAACGAAGTCAAACGCATGGAGATCGAGAAAGATCGGCTTCCAGATCTCGCCCTCAAGGAAGGTGATGTCCTCTTTAACGAAGGGGGTGACCGAGACAAGCTAGGGCGCGGTTGGGTATGGGAAGGTCAAATCGAGACATGCATCACACAGAATCACGTTTTCAGGGCGTCTGCGTACGACTTGGAAGCAACACTTCCAAAGTTCCTTTCCTACTGGGGCAATATCTTTGGTCAGCAGTTCTTCCTCGACGAAGGAACGCAAACAACGAACTTGGCCTCAATTAACAAGGGCGTGCTGAGCAGCTTTCCGATTCCTATACC
>JBOFET010000531.1:0-2368 GCA_051648225.1 Luteolibacter sp. | reverse complement strand
CCTCCACGGATCCCTCATGGACGCCTTTGTTTGTCAATGCGGCGGGTCTCGTGCTCGAGTGCGGCGGCGCACTTTCACACGGCGCGATCGTGGCACGCGAACTCAGGCTACCTGCGCTCGTGTTGGAAAACGCGACACGCACTTTCACCCAAGGCGAAATGCTGACACTCGATGCGGGGCGCGGCCTGATTGTTCGCGGCGCACCTGCGGAGACGTCGGACACCATTCGGAAGGAAATCCCCAAAGGTCTCCACCCGCCACCGGTTGGCATGCGCGAGCGGCTCTCTGCAAAGTGTGGGCTGATGTTTGCCGCTGCGTGGGCCGTGCTGTTACTGTGCTTTTACCTACTCCCTGCGCCATGGTTGAAGGATCACATTTTCGCGTTTCTCGATGGACTGTTGTGGCCGCTCGTCCCGCGCCTTGGCATGCCGGCGACGGTGGTGGTAATCGCAGTCTTCTTCGGAATCGTGCCGCTGATTTTACAAAAATACCTCACTGACAATGAGCGCTTACTCGCAGCAAGAAATCGTGCAGCGGCGCTCCGGCGCTTGGTCAAAAACCTGCCGAAAGAAGACGCTGCCCGGCAGGAAATGGAGAAGCTCGCCGCACCGGTGACGCTGCGAATTCTCAAGGCATCCATGACCTCGCTGGCCTTCGTGCTCGGACCGATGATGCTGGTTTTCCTGTGGCTGCCGGAGCGGCTCGACCCCGCATCATGGAATGCGAAGTCCGGTCAGACGATATCGATTCTCGCAGAAGTCAGCGGCGAATGGGACCAACCGATCACGCTCGGTGTGCCGAAACCGTTAGAAGTTGATCCGCCCGGTGCGGAGACGAAATCGCTGCCACTCATCCGGCAAACACTCGTGGCGCTACGGCAAGAATGGGCGCAAGCATCGGACACCGCCGCGTTTCCCTGGGAGCTGAAAGCGACTGCGGAGCAGGTCCATGTCTCGATGCTCGGTAGCCTGGACCATTTTCTAGCAGGCGAGATTCCACCGCAAAAAATTTCCTGGCGCATCCGTGTGCCTGAGGGAGCGGATGGCCACCACCTCATCCGGGTCGATGCAAACAAATCCAAACCCGCCACGCTCAAGCTCGCCTTCGGAAACGCGGCACCACCCGCAGCCGACGAGGTGTTCTTCACCGAAGGTCCGGTTCGCTCGCTCAAAGCGATTTACCCGAGAGCACTGACGAAAACCCAATTCTGGGCACCGCTTGTCACCGGCGATGGCGAACCTTTCGATTTCGGCTGGCTTGGCGTTTATCTTGTCGCCTACCTGCCGACCATGGTGGTTCTAAAGAGGCTGTTGAGAGTGGCGTGAGTATCCACCGGTGGCATTATTTCAGCCGGATCACTCTCACAAATGAGAGCACCACGTCATCGCCACTGGATTTGAAAACGATGTCGTAGTCTATTTTCTTAGCAGGGAAGACCGCGTCCTTGATCATCAAGGTGGCGGTCTTCAGCTTGTCGGTGCCGGTTAGTTTGATTTGTTTGGAAACGTTGCCGTTGCTGGTTTGTACGCTTACATCCACATCTCCAAGGCCTTTATCGAAGTAAGTAACCTTGAGGGCGATGTCCACCGGGCCACCACCACACCAGCGGTCATCTACGGCGAGGCCAATCTGTTTTCCCTGACGGGCGATGTAGTCATGATGATGATCCGGCTCCACCATCCACATTTGAATCGGATGATCGATCTTTACCACAGGAGCCGTTTCGAATCCTTCCGAATCCCGCTGATAGAGCCACCGTTCGACATTCTTGACCGGACCCACTCTGCGGACCCGGCTTTCACGCAAAGCGCACCAGATCTCCGGAGAATCCTCCACGGTCCAACCGAGGGTCTGACCGACCCAGACCAACTGTTCCGGATAGATCGAAAACGGATTCACCAGCACATGGTTGCACTGCATTTGCAGTGTTCTCAGATTCGAGATGAAATACCGATAAGTGAAGCTGTCCGTGTTCTCACCGAAGCGAAAGTCCCGCTGTTGGGTGGCCCATGACTCTTCGTATTCCTCGTTCTCCTCGCCGTGGAATGCCTTGCTCTTGAGCAGTGGGACAGCATCGTTGACGAACAGATAGCCTTGTTGATCGACAGTCTGGCCGATCTCCGTGTCCGGAATATGATAGAGATACATTTCAACAAAGCCGCGTCTGGTGCCGAAGCCCTTGCTCAATCCCAGCTGGGAAATCCCGCCCATGAAGACCTTGTGCTCCACTTGATCAAACGCCTTGGCCCACGCTTCAAGACGCTCGACCACGTGGGGCACCGTGTCTGGATCGACTCCATCCGGGCCGATTCCTTCGTCTCCATAGGAAGGTGATGCATAGCCGACGTAAGCTCCCTTCAGATTTTCC
>JBOFET010000530.1:0-18993 GCA_051648225.1 Luteolibacter sp. | reverse complement strand
GGCCTCGGCGGCGTGGGTGGCTTGGAGGGTGGCGATCTCGTCGATGAAGTCTTCCACCACCGTACCGTCGGAGAGTTCCAGGGGGAGGGTGATGCCGGCGGGGGCGGTGGCGGCGTTGATTTTTTCCCAGAGGGAGAGGCCGTCCCGCATGGGGGCGAGGAAGGTTTGCTCCCCATCCGAGAGGCTGGGGGCGTAGGGGCGGGCGTTGATGAAGGGGGTGGCGGCCCAGTAGCCGTCGAGCATGGCGTTGAATTCGTTCAAGCGGGCGAGGAGCCTGGCTTTTTGCAGGCGGATGCCTCCGCGGGCGATTTCCTTGTCGTTCAGGAAGCCGGTGACGGCTTGGAACTGGGCGAGGAGGGTGTCCCGGAGGGTGGTGAAACCGGCGCGGGTCATGGCACTCTGGTCGGGGGCGGAGATGGCGAGATCCGGGATGAGGACGGCATCGACCTGGGTCCAGTGGGCGATGAATTCGTTGATGGTGGGGATGTAGGAGGCGGTGTTTTGGAGGGCCATGGTGGTGGTATTAGGTTCTTGTGGGGGGGAGATTAGGGGCTAGGGGTCAGGAAAACAAGCATTTTGTGGTTTTATCTAAATCGGCTGATTAAATTGAATGATCGGCGGTTAAAATTTTTTGATCGGGTGATGTTTTGGGTTTATATTTTTGCAACTTAATTGCATCGGTTGACAGATTGGGTTGATCGGTTGTTGAATTGGGTAAATCGGTTGAAGAAAAAAGTGGATCGGCTGGTGATTATTTTTACTTGATACGCGAGCCGATAAACTTGGGATGTGCGCCGATTGCATGAATGAGTAAGCAGTTGCGCTGGTTTGATGAACCGATGCACTTTTTTACTGATTTAAAGGCTGCGCGGGAGAGGGTGGAATGCGGCTTGGGGATGAATCCCGGACCCGGACTGGGAATCGGTGGATCAGAGGGTCTTGATGCGGCGCTCGAGGTCTTGGCGGGGGATGAGATCGACGACGTGGAGGGTGTCTGACTCGAGGCGGAAGAGGAGGCGGTGGTCGATGCCGATGCGGGCGCGGAGGGTGTCGGGCCGCTGCTTGAGGCGGACGACGCCGATGAAGGCGTCTGGCTCTCCGGCGGCGAGGCGACCGAGGAGGACGAGGGCGCCGCGGGCGATGTGCCGGGGGTGGCGGGTGAGGGTGTGGTGGAATTTTTTGGGGAAGTCGATGAGGCGGGGGGGTTGGTTTCCATCGACATCGCCGGGGAGGAGGTGGCGGTCTTCGGGGTCTTGAGGGGGGTGGGCGCTTGCGGGGGTGGCGGGAGATTTGGTCTCGCGGAGGGTTTCGAGGTCGGTGAGGGTTTTGCTGAGGTCGCGGCGGAGGGTGTCGCGCTCTTGGTGGTGGTCTTTGAGGGCGGACTTGAGGGTGGCGACTTTTTCGCGGAGGTCGCGGAGGGCTTCTGCGTCTGGGGGGGCGGCGGGAGGATGGTGATGGTGGGGGGTGGGTTTTTCGGTGGGTTTTTGGGCTTGCTTGGCTTCGCGGCGCTCGACTTCGGCGCGGAGGTGGTCGAGGTCGGACTGGATGCGGCGGACTTGGTCGGCTTTGGCTTTGAGTTTTTGGCGGGCTTCGCGGAGTTTGGCGGTCTCGGGGGCGCCGCCGGCGATGGCGTCTTGGGCGAAGCGCTTGTCGAGGATGTCGGCGGCGGGCTCGCCGGGGGGGAGGTTGAGCTTTTCGCGGGCGATGAGGATTTCATCGAGCAGCTTGACGGCGCGGTCCTTGTCGGCGAAGCCGACGACGCTGCGGGCGACGAGGATGCCGAGGGCGGGGAGCGGGGAGTAGAGAAGGGCTTGGGCGAACTCGTAGGAGAAGATGTAGTGGTCTGATTCCGCAGCCACGGTGGACAGGTGGGTGAGGGTCTGGAGGAAGGCGGCGGGATCGTCCCGGACGAGGAGGAGGGTGACGTAGTCGGGCTGGGGGTCCTCCATGGGCGGGTCTTCGACGAGGCGGCGCAGATCGAGGAGGCGCTGGAGGAAGTCTTTGCGCCCGTCGCGGGCCATGGTGTATCGGGCGAGGACGTAGGAGTGATCAAATTCTATGGCCCAGCCGATGGTTTCGAGGGCGGTGAGGAATTCTTCCCAGAGCTTGTAGGCGCAGAGGCGGGTGAGGTAGAGGGGGAGGAGGTCGGTGTCGATTTCGAGGGGATCGAAGCGGCTGAGCTCGACGGGGTAGGCGTTCATCAGCCGGGTGCGGTCGAGGTGCTGCTCGGGGGCGGCGGCGATCTCGGCGTGGGTCTTGCCGGCGATGTGGGTGGAGTGTTCGAGGCGCTCGGCGTCTTTTGCGAAGCAGCAGCGTTTGTATTTCCGCCCGCTGCCGCAGGGGCAGGGTTCATTCCGCCCGGTGTGCTGGACGGAGCGGCGGACGGTGAAGCCGGAGATCTGGTGGGTGGGTTCTTGGCGGAGGATTTGGACGACGGGTGCGGTGATGATTTGATGAAGCAGGTGGCTGACGGCTTCGGCGGCTTCGATGACGGCTTCCCGCTTGCCTGTGCCCTGCTGAATGGGGATGAGGAGGTCGAAGATGCGGGGGTCGTCCAGGGCATGGCTGAGGGAGATGAGGTAGCCCTTGGAGGCGGCGTCGAGATCCTCGGGCTTGCGCGCCTGGAGGCGGGCCTCGGTGAGTAGCTCGGGTGGGAAGACGCCGTCGCGGTGCTGCTTGCACCACTCGTAGGTGGTGATGAGCAGGGCGATGCGGCAAGCGGGGTGGATGGCGGTGTTTTCCAGGGCGTCGAGGACGCGCTCGGGGATGTCTTCGCCTTGGGCTTTCCACACGGCCATGCAGAGGAAGTGAAGATCCGGGATGAGATAAATCCCGCGGCTGAGGTGGCTGGAAGAGAAGGCGCGCTCCCGGAGTATGGCCGCGACGATGAGGAAGGTGAAGAGCCCGGCATCGCGCTGGGCGATGGCTTGGGTGAGCCAGTCGTGCAGCTCGGCGTCTTCCGCAGGGAGGAGGGAGGCGACTTCTTCGACGGTTTTACGCAGGAAGAAGGATTGATCGACGATTTCTCGAATGCGCGGGTGCATGCTTTTTTCGGGTGAGTCTGACGGACGGAGGGTGAACAGTCTGGGCGGGAATGCCAGCAGCTTGAGTGATGCACCGGGAGTAGGCTGTAGCTGAGGAATGCGCCCAATTACTGCTGTGCTTCCTCGTCCGCTTGCGCTCCTACCGGAAAAAATCCACCACCTGGCTCAAGCCCTGCTCGTCCGCCATGTCTGGAAACCGCAAGACCGGGCAGCATCCACCGGCGGCGAGGGCGATCCCCGGGAAGTCGGTCTTTGCCGGACCACTCTGCGCAGCCCGCCAGTGGGACACGGACACCGAGAACGATCTTTACCGCCGGGCGCTGACCAGGCACCGTGCATTTGACATTGAAATCACCACACCTTACCCCACTCCACCATGAAGTTCATTTTACGAATCCCCCTGATCGCCCTTGCCGTGATCACTCTCCACAGCTGCGCATCCCCCTCCAACCCTTCGGCCATGGTGCCGACCCATCTCTCCACGGGTAAGAAATTCAACAAATCCGTCGCCGTCGCCGTGACCGGTGGACAGGCGACGAACCCGTTGTGGACTTCGCAAGTATCGAATGAAGACTTCGCGGAGGCTCTCAAGCAGGCGATCGAAAAAAACGGTCCGTTTTCGCAAGTCATCCGCTCTGGCAGCGGCACCTACCAGCTCGATGTGCGCCTGATCCAGCTCCGGCAGCCCATGGTCGGGATCAACATGACAGTCCAAGCTGAAATCGAGTGGCGACTGAAACAAAGTTCCACCGGCAAGGTGATCTGGCAGCGCGTGACCAACAAATCCCACACCGCCACCATGGGGGATTCCGTCGCCGGGGTCACCCGATTGAAGATGGCCAACGAGGGAGCGATCCGTGAAAACATCAAGGAGGGTCTGGAGCAGATCGCCAGACACTCTTTGTAGATCTTCCAACCAGGGCATCCATGACCGCTCGACTCGTGCTCAAACTCACCATCGCTGGCAGCGCCTTGTTTCTCTCCAGCTGCGCCTCGATTTTCAACGGAAGGAACCAGACGGTGGAAATCACGAGCCACCCGCCGGGTGCCAGTGTCCGTATCAACGGCTCGGATACGGGCAAAACGCCATTGAGTGCGGAACTGTCTCGCAAGATCAGCCACCGCGTCGAGCTCGACCTCAAGGGCTACAAGCCCTACGAAACGGTGCTCGCACCCGAGTTCAACGGCGCGGCGATGGGCAACATCCTGGGAGGTGGCATCATCGGGATGGTGGTCGATGGTTCGACAGGGGCTGGCAATACGCTGAATCCGAAGTCCGTCGAAGCCCGACTGGAAAAGCGCTGAACCCGAAATTTATGGCGTGCGGCGGGAGCGGGCGGCGGATAATGACTGCGCCATGCCACGCCTCGCCCTGCTCCAATCCGGCACTTTCCCCACCAAAGCCGCCGCCTTTGATCATCACGAAACGCTGATCCGCGAGGCGGCAGCGGGCGGGGCGAACATCGTGGTGACGCAGGAACTTTTCCTGACGCCGTATTTCTGCACGGTGGAGGATCCGGCACTCTTCGATCTGGCAGATCCCCTGCCCGGCCCGGTCACGGATCGGCTGGGAAAACTAGCGGGAGAGCTGGGCATCGTGCTTGTTTCCTCGCTCTTCGAACACCGCGGGCCGGGTCTCTATCACAATACGGCGGCGGTGCATGATGCGGACGGCTCGCTGATGGGCCTCTACCGGAAATCCCACATCCCGCAGGATCCGGGCTTCGAGGAGAAATTTTATTTCACGCCCGGCGACAGTGGTTGGCCGGTGTGGGAGACGAGATTTGGGAAGATCGGCGTGCTGATTTGCTGGGACCAGTGGTATCCGGAAGCGGCCCGCCTGATGGCGCTCGGCGGGGCGCAGGTCCTGGTTTACCCGACCGCCATCGGCTGGCTGCCGGAGGAGAAACCCACCCTCGGGGATGCCCAGCACTGCGCTTGGGAAACCGTGCAACGTGGCCATGCCGTGGCAAACGGCTGCTACCTCGCGGCGATCAATCGCACCGGCAGCGAGGGTGATACGGAGTTCTGGGGCCGCTCGTTCGTGGCAAATCCTTACGGGGAACTCGTCGCGAAGGCCTCCACTGAGCGTGAGGAAATCCTCTACCACGACCTGGATTTCCAGCGGGTGGAGGATTTCCGCCGCATCTGGCCCTTTTTCCGGGACCGGCGGATCGATGCGTATGGCGACCTCACCCGGCGCTGGCGCAGCTAGGGGTGCGGAAAACTTGCCGGGCCTTGCGGAACTTGCCACCTTGCCGCCATGAAACGTTTTCTTGCACTGTTCCTCGCTTGTTTACTGACCGCCGCTGCCCAAGCACAGTCCTACGCCCCGGTCGCCGAAAAGCCGCCAACCATCGCCCGGGAATTCCGCGGAGCGTGGATCGCCTGCATTTATAATATCGACTGGCCCAGCTCCCCGGGCCTCAGCGCCACCGCCCAGCAGGGTGAAATGCGCGCGATGCTCGACAAGATGGCCGCTCTGAAGATGAACGCGGTGATCTTCCAAGTCCGCCCTCAGGGGGATGCGGTTTATTCGTCGTCCATGGAGCCGTGGAGCACCTGGCTGACCGGCACCATGGGCCGCTCGCCGGGCTACGATCCGCTCGCTTTCTGCATCAAGGAGGCCCACGCCCGGGGAATCGAGGTGCATGCGTGGTTCAATCCATTCCGCGCCCTTTCGAACAATTCCCAGCAGGTCGCCGGGAACCACGTCACGCGCACCGCCCCGGAGACGACCCGGAAATTCGGCAACATGACGTGGTGCGACCCCGCCCACCCGGACACCCGCACCCGCGCGCTCAACGTCATCCTCGACGTAGTCCGGCGCTATGATGTCGATGGCGTCCACCTCGACGACTATTTCTACCCCTATCCCTCTGGAAATCTCCGCTTCGCCGATGGGAAAAGCCCCGCCCAGCGCCGCGCTTACGTCGATGGCTTCGTGAACAGCCTCTACTCCTCGGTGAAGCGCCAGAAGTCCTGGGTCCGCGTCGGCATCAGCCCCTTCGGCATCTGGCGGCCCGGCGTCCCCGCTGGGATCGAAGCCGGCATCGACAGCTACGAGCAACTCGCCGGCGACTCGCGCAAGTGGCTGAAAAACGGCTGGCTCGATTACCTCGCACCGCAGCTTTACTGGCGGATTTCCCCCCAAAAACAAAGTTTCCCCCTGCTGCTCACCTGGTGGCGCGAGCAAGGATCGCGCCCCGTCTGGCCCGGCATCGCCACCGAGCGCATCGGCGGCGCTGACGGCCGTGGAGCATCGGAGATCATCCGCCAAATCGACCTTTCCCGCAAAATCGGCAACAACTCGAACGGCCACATCCACTGGAGCGCCAAGAGCCTGGTCCGCAACCAAGGCGGCATCGCCACCCAACTCGCCGGCACCTACACCCAGCCCGCCGCGATTCCACCGATGCCGTGGGTCAGCAGCAAATCCCCCGCCGCGCCCGGCGTCAGCGCCTCCGCGCAAGGCAGCAGCACCACCGTCCGCTGCACCCCGGCCGGAAACACGGCAAAACTCGCCGTGCAAGCGAAGATCGGCGGCACTTGGCGGACGGTGAAGATCGTCCCTGCCAGCTCGCCGAATGTCACCATCCCCCGCGCCGATGCCATCGCAGTGACCGCGCTCGACCGCTTCGGAAACGCCAGCCCGCCCAAAGTGCTCGGGCTACGGTGACCTCCATGCTCCCGCCAAGAATCGCGCGATTCCTCAGCGAGTTCGATGAACCCGGGCGGCCAAAATGAACCTTGATGGGACTTCGGCATTTGCTAAGTTTCCCGAGTGATTGCGCAGCAAATTAAAGAGTCTTTGAAAACGCTGACTCCAACCGAATTGCTCGATCTGAAGCAGTCGGTGGATGAAATGTGCGCTCCATTCCAGATCGCAGGACCGGAGATGGACCGCAAGGCCAGGGTCTCAAAAGCCAAACGGGAAATCTTCGCCGAGTATGACTCCTTGCTCAGCGAACTCGCGAAATAACCGCGATGTTTGATTTTCTGGAATTGGACGATGTGCTCGATCTGCACGAGGAGTCACTGAGACGATATGGCGGCGCGACCGGATTGCGCGAGCCGGGCTTGCTCGATTCCGCGCTGGCATCGGCGGTGAATACATTCCTCTATGCCAATGGTGACGAGTTCGACGTCGCGGCGGCCTATGCCTTCCATCTCGCGGAGTCCCAGTGCTTTTTCGATGGGAACAAGCGCACGGGAATCGGATCGGCCCTGTTGTTTTTGAAAATCAATGGCATGCCCGCACACGGCACACCCACGATTGAGAAGCAGCTCTACGCCGCCATGATCGCCATCGCCAAACACGAGCTGGACAAGCCCGGACTCGCGGCTTTGTTCCGGGAAATTTTCCGCTGAAACTCCTCCTCCGCGCCCGGAGTCCTGTTCCACCTTTTCCCACCTCCGCCCTTGCCATGGGCCGGATGAGCGCCTTGACTCCCGGCCACTCAAACCACCTTCACTGTGAAAGCCCACGAACTCTACACCGCCGTCGATCCCGCCTTCATTTCACAAATCCTCGATTGGTTCCGAGCCAACGACAAAAACGTTTACCGGTCCGCCGTCGCCACCCTTGCCACCAACCGCAAACTCCGCCCCGTCTTCATCGAGAAAAAATCCATGGCGGACCAATACGCCTGGATCCAAAAAACGCTGAAGCTCAAAGCCTGCGACACCATCGGCGAGCACCTGCTGCAAGCCTACCTGATGGCCGGCCAGCAGTCGTTGCTCGCCATGTTCTGCGACGGCATGGGCATCCCCCACGATGGGAAAGGCTCCGTCGTCGGTGATTTGCCCAAGAAACTCGACTCCGAGCGTCTCAACACCACCATCGACCGCCTCATCGACATCTTTGAACCCCGCCTGCTCACCGTTTACCTGCATTGCTTCAACATGCAGAAGCCCGAAGGCTGGCCCGAGCTTAATGCAAAACTCGAATCCGACGAGCGCCTCAAGCTGGGGTGAAAAAGGATATGAGGAACTAGACATTCGAGATTGGGGAACACGAATCCCCCATATCCATTCACCCATTTCCAATCTCCCTTCCCATGCCCAAGGTCTTCGTCAAAACCTACGGCTGCCAGATGAACGAGCGGGACTCGGAGCAGGTCCTCCGCATGTTCAGCGAGGGCGGCTACACGGTCACGGCGGATGAAAACGAGGCGGACGCCGTGCTCATCAACACCTGCTCCGTCCGCGACCAAGCAGAGCAGAAAGCGCTTGGGAAAATGGGCACCATGATGCACCGCGGGCGCGACCGGAAGCACGTGGTTTACGGATTCATGGGCTGCATGGCTCAGTCGCGCGGCGAGGAGCTTTTCAAATCCGTGCCCAGCCTCGATGTCGTCGTCGGCACGCAGAAATATCACAAGGTCTTCGAATACGTGGACACCATCCTCCAGCGCCGGCTCCACGCCCGCATGGACGACCCGCAGTTTTCCCTGCGCGGCACCACCGTCTGCGACACCGCCGAGGAAGAAGGCTCGCAAAACACCATCCGCGACCACGTTCCGAAAGCTCACGAAGCCTCCGCCTTCGTCTCCATCATGCAGGGCTGCAACATGCGCTGCTCCTTCTGCATCGTCCCGGACACCCGGGGCAAGGAACGCGGCCGGCCCATTTCGGAAATCGTCGGCGAAGTCCGCCACCTCGCCGCCCACGGCGTCAGGGAAATCACCCTGCTAGGCCAGATCGTCAATCTCTACGGCCGCACCGAGTTTCCGAAGATCGACGGCAAGTCCCCCTTCGTCCAGCTGCTTGAAGCGGTGCATGAAATCGACGGCATCGAGCGCATCCGCTTCACCTCGCCGCATCCCATCGGTTACCGGGACGACCTCGTCGCCGCCTTCACTTATCTGCCGAAACTTTGCTCGCACATCCATTTCCCCATGCAGAGCGGATCCGATAGAATCCTCCGCGAAATGCGCCGCCCGTATAAAAACGAAAAATTCATCGAGATCTGCGAGAAGATGAAAGCCGCGCGCCCCGGCCTCGCCATCACCACCGACATCATCGTCGGCTTCCCCGGCGAGAACGAAGAAGACTTCCAAGCCACCATCGACACCGTCGAGCGGCTGAAATTCGACAACGCCTTCGTCTTCCGCTACTCGAAGCGCCGCAATACCCCCGCCGCCGAAATGGACGGCCAGCTCGACGAGTCCGTGAAGGAAGAGCGCAACCAACGCCTGCTCGCCGTCGTCGATCGCCTCGCCATCGCCAGCAACGCCGCCGTCGTCGGCACCCGCCAGCAAGTGCTCTGCGAAGGCCCGTCCAAAAACAACGCCGCCCGCCTCACCGGCCGCACCCCGCAGAACAAGATCGTCATCTTCGACGGCGATCCCGCCCGCCTCACCGGCCAGCTCCTCGACATCCACATCGAGCAATCCACCGGCTTCACCCTCTTCGGCACTGCCAATCTCACCTGACGCGCAGGGACCTCATGGTCCCTCTCTCGCAGCCTTGACGTCAGGCGATCCATCGCAGAGTAAAGAAACAAGGCGCAGGGTAGTTTCTCCGCCCGTTTCATCCCAACTCCCCCACTCCATGAAGACACTCACCATCGGCGATACCGTTTACAACCTGGCCTACCTCATCAGCGTCAAATACAAGGCCAAGACCAGGAAAGACCTTGCCAGCGCCAAATCCAAAAAGCCCACCGACCCGGAAGCTCTGAAATCCGCCTCCACCCTGGAGCTCCACTTCCTCGACTGCGACACCCTCCGCTTTCGAAAGGAAAAGGCCGACGCGGTTTGGAGCAAGCTCGCCCAAATTCTTGAAATTGCGCCGGACGAATCACCAGCCGAGCAGGAAATTTCAAATCCTTCCTGACCCGGAGTGCGCGAAGCTCTTCCCGGAGCGCGGGATTCATCCCGCCCGCGAAGCGAGATGCCCGTGAAGAAGCCTAAGAAGCTCCGCGCCCCATGGAGCAAAGCACCCATCTCCCATTGGCGGCAGCAGAGCGTGCCGCACTCCGGAAATCACCACCCGCACCCGCCGTTTAAAAAACCAAAAAACCGTCTGCGGACACTGCTCCGCAGACGGTTTTGAAGTATGGAGGGGGAGATGGGGGGGAGGGGAGAACGGCAGGCTGCCATTTGAGCAACTCGGATACGTGTCTTGCGACAAGCAGAACTAAGGCGGATTCCTCGCAAGGCACCGCGCTCTAACGTGAAACGATTTCGTGACAAAACTCCACCGGGGATCGGACTTGATTCCGTGCCACCCACCTCCGGTCTAGTTCGCAGCCTCCGCTGAGACGTCGTCGAACGCCACGTCGCCCTCACCTTGGATCAGGATGACGGAAAAATCGACCTTCTTGCTGCCCGCCACTTGGGTGAAGTTCCATGACATTTGATGCCATTCGCCGTCGGCTTTGAGGACCCGGTTGGTGTAGGTGGAACCGCCATCCATGCGCGTTCCCCGGATTTCGAGGCCGGGGCCTTTGTAATCCTTGGTCTTGTAGCGGAACTTCAGATTCACGGTGATCAGATCTTTGGTATCGACTTCCTGGCGGAATGAGACTGGCCCGTTTTTCTTGGCAGAGAGCACCAGAAACCGGTTTGCCACCTCCTTCGCCACCTCGCCCTTCGCAGGCTCGTCTTTGACCATTTTCCCATCGCCCTTCCACCCGCCGGCGGTATTCATGTTGCCATTGCTGAAAAGGTTCTCCGCACCGAGCGGACTAACAATCGCGATGAGACAGATAAAAATATTTTTCATTCCAAGAGCTGTGTGGAAACCGGTTGAGGTTGGCAAGTTGAAACCCTGGTTTTTCATTGGCAAGGCGGGCAATGCCCATCAGTATCCAGGGAGTTTAATTCTCACCTTATGGCTATCATCCTTGGTTGTATCTTCGGCTTCGTCGTCTGGTTCCTTGTGCGCTACCTCGTCTCCGGGATCTACACGGTGGACCAAAACGAACGTGCGGTGAAAACGATTTTCGGCCGTGCCGAGCGGATTCAGAATCTCACGACTCTGGATGATCCGATCTCGGACGCGCTCAGCGAGGATCAGAAAAAACGCTACTGCTACCCGCAGGTCCGCGTCATCATGCCGGGCGGGCCATACTTCAAATGGCCGTGGGAAAAAATCCACAAAATCTCCATCGCCACCGAGACCGTGAACATGGCGTGGGATCCCGAGGACTCCACCGCGAACTACAACGGCACCATGCTCGAAGCCGTCACCAAGGACCAGCTCAACACCGGACTCACCGGCCAGATCCGCTACCGCGTCGCCGAGCGGAATCTCTACGCCTTCCTCTTCGGCATCAAGAATCCCTTCTGCCACATCATGGGCTACTTCGTCTCGGTGCTGCGCGAACGCATCGCGAACTTCGAAGCCCCGCGCACGCCCGGCGAGGAAGGCGCGCCAGACACTGCCGCAGTCATCGGGATTTCTATCAACGACCTCCGGAAAAACCTGCGTGACCTCAACGAGCACATGGACCGCGAGTGCACTTCCTCCGCCGCCCGCTACGGCATGGTGCTGGACGCCACGCTCATCACCAGCATCGACCCACCGCCCGAGGTCGAGTCCGCGCTCGCCGCCATCAACACGGCTTATAACCAAGTCTCGTCCGACATCAGCCTCGCCCAAGCTTCCGCCGACCAGACGATCGTCCAGTCCAAGCGCGCCGTGGAAATCGAAACCCTGCGTGCCCTCGCCGAGGTGGAGCCGCTCACCCGCCTCGCCGCCCAGCTCGTCACTTTGAAAAACAGCGGCCGCGAATCACTCCGCGCCTACGTCCGTAACGTCCGCCTCGCCTTGTTTGAAAAGGCCCAGCAAGTCTTCGTGGAATCCAACAAATGAACTTCCTCATCGCCGCCGCCGTCACGTTTTTCGCCTGCGCCATCGGAGTGCCGATTCTGTTTGGAATCGCTCGATTGTTAGGACTCTACGCGATCATCCACGAACGCCAGTGCAACGTTTACGTGCTCTTCGGAAAAGTCTTGGCCACGCTCGACGAACCCGGTTTGCATATCCTCCCCTTCAAGCTGGGTCCGGCCTCGTTCATCGTGAACTGGCTGGGAAAATGCCACATCCTCGACATGCGGCTGGACCAGGAATACCTGCGCAGCCAGCCGGTGAACTCCGAAGAAGGCGCGCCCATGGGCATCGGCATCTGGCATGAGATGTTCATCAGCGATCCCGTGGCCTATCTGTTCAAAAACAGCGACCCGCGCGGCTCTCTTTCCGCCAACGTCAGCAACTCGACCGTGCGCTGCCTGAGCAACATGCCACTCGCCACGATGATGGTGAACCGCCACGCGATGAGCGAAACCGTGCGCAACGAGGTCTCGCCGAAATCCCACGAATGGGGCTACCGGCTCGGCTCGATTTACATCCGCAAGGTGCATTTCCGAGACGTGGGCATGATCCGCCAGATCGAAAGCAAGGTGGTGAACCGCCTGCGCCAGGTGACATCGGCGATCCGCCAGGACGGCGCGAACCAAGTGAGCATCATCACCAGCACCGCCGAGCGCGAGGCGGCCATCGAGTTCGCCAAGGCCGCCGCCATCCGCCCGCAGATCGTGGGCGAGGCGCTGGAGCAAATTTCCCGCGACCAAGAAGTGTCCGAGGCGATGTTCGAGATTCTGGAAACGCAGAAAGTGATTGGCAGCGGCGCACGCCTCACCGTTCTTCCGCGCGGAGGCGAGCTGCTCGCCCAATTGATCGCAGGACAAACGGAGCCACCCAAGACGCCGCCGCCTTTGTCATGAGCGGGGATGGAATGGATCAACGGATGAAGCCGAAACTACGGATCAACTTCGAAGACTTTTGGAAGACCTTCAACAAGACCGACAACTACTTCTATCATCTCCTCAGCCGCCACTACGACGTCGAGCTCTGCGAGGATCCGGATTTCCTGATCTATTCGAAATTCGGCAAGCGCCATAAGCACTACAAGTGCGTCACCATCTTCTTCACCGGCGAGAACCGGCGACCCGACCTGAACCGATACGATTACGCTTTCACCTTCGATTATCTAGACGACCCGCGCCACTATCGGCTACCGCTCTACGTGTTTTACGGAGATCCGCAGGCGCTCGTTAGAACGGATGATTTCGATGTGGAAGCCGTGCTTCGGGAAAAGACTGAGTTTTGCAGCTTTGTGGTCTCGAACGTCGATAGTAAATTCCGCATCAAATTCTTCGAGCAGCTTTCGAAATACAAACCCGTCAATTCCGGAGGACGTGTCCGCAACAACGTCGGCGGGCGAGTGAAGGACAAGGCGGCCTTCGTCCGACAGCACAAGTTCAACATCGCCTTCGAAAACGGTTCCTATCCGGGCTACACCACCGAGAAAGTCTTCGAGCCCATGCTGGTCAACACAATCCCGATCTACTGGGGGAACGAACTCGTGTATCGCGATTTCAATCCGAAGTCATTCGTGAACTATTTCGACCACGGGAGTCTCGACGCGCTGGTCGAGCGGGTCATCGAAATCGATAGAAACGACGATCTTTTCCGACTCTATTTACGCCAGCCCTGCTTCCACGGCAACGAACTCAACGAGCATGTGAAGCCCGAAAACGTGCTGGCTCAGTTTCACCGGATCTTCAACACCGAGATCCAACCCGTCGCGCTCAAGCGTAAGCGGTTCTTTTTCTTCTAAAGAACTCACATCTCCAGCATGAGACGTGCCGGGCTTTCCAGGCAATCCTTGATGCGGATGAGGAACGTGACCGCCTCCTTGCCATCGACTAACCGATGGTCGTAACTGAGGGCGAGATACATCATCGGGCGGATGACGACCTGGCCGTTGAGGGCGACCGGACGCTGCTGGATGCTGTGCATGCCAAGAATTCCGCTCTGCGGCGGGCTGAGGATGGGCGTGCTGAGCAGCGAGCCGTAAGTGCCGCCGTTAGAAATGGTGAAGACACCGCCAGTGAGGTCTTCGAGGGTGATTTTGCCATCCTTCGACTTTTTCGCGTAGTCGAGAATGTCCTTTTCGATTTGGGCGAAGGACTTCTGATCGACATCGCGCAGAACGGGAACGATGAGACCCTTCTCGGTGCCGATGGCGACGCCGATGTCGTAGAAGTGATTTTCAATGATATCCGTGCCGTCGATGCTGGCATTGACGGAAGGAATGTCCTTGAGCGCTTGGGCGACTGCCTTGATGAAAAACGACATGAAGCCGAGTTTTACACCGTGCTTTTTCATGAAGTTCTCCTGCACTTCTTTGCGCAGGTCCATGACGGCGGTCATGTCCACCTCATTGAAGGTCGTTAGAATCGCGGCGGTCTGCTGGGCATTGACGAGGTGCGTGGCGATCTTGCGGCGCAGCATCGACATCTTCTTTCGAGTGGTGCGCCCATCAGAAACTGCGGCAGGAGTGACACGCTCGGGTGGTGCGACCGGAGCGGAGAAGTCGGGTTTTACAGGAGCAGGAACGGATGCCGGCGCGGGTGTAGGAGCTTGCGCAGAAGAACCGGTTGAAGCCGGGACTACGAACGGGGCCGGTGCCGGAGTGGCACTTTCCGTGGCACCTGTGTCGATGGTGGCGATGACTGCGCCGATGGAGACTTCCTCGCCTTCCGGAGTGAGGATTTTCAAGCGTCCAGCCGCTGGAGCCTCGAGTTCGTTAGAAACCTTGTCGGTTTCCAGCGTGACGAGAATTTCGCTCTGGGCGACCATTTCACCGTCCTTCTTGGCCCATTTCGCAACGTTTGCCGAGGTGATGGATTCACCGGACGCGGGAACCTTGAGTTCGATGATTCCACCAGAGGCGACGGGTGGGGCGGCGGGAGCTGGCGCAACCGGTGCGGCAGCGGCAGCAGCGGCGATTTCCCCGGAAATGCGGGCGATGACGGTGCCGATGGAAACTTCCTCGCCCTCGCCGACGAGAATCTCAAGCACACCATCGCTGGCAGCTTCAAGTTCGTTAGAAACCTTGTCGGTCTCGAGGGTGACAAGGGTCTCACCTTTCACGACGGGATCGCCGTTTTTTTTGTGCCAACGGGCGACATTGGCCGAGGTGATGGATTCGCCGGATGCGGGAACTTTGACGTCGAGTGACATGGAGGAAACGTATTGGGAAGTTAGGGAAAAATTTCGAAATCAGACCTCGAAGGCCTGGGCTAGGAGGGCCTTCTGTTCGCGGTAGTGCATCGCCTTGGAGCCTGCCGCCGGGCTGGAAGCAGTCCCCCGGCCAGCGTAGCGGATTTTACTGCCGACAGCGCGCTCGAGGCGCGGGAAAATATACGACCAGGCACCCATGTTGAGTGGCTCCTCCTGGCACCAGACGAATTGTGAGGCGTTGGAATACTGGTTGATGATGGCACCCACCATCTCGCGGTGAAATGGATAGAGTTGCTCAATGCGCACGATAGCAGCGTTTTCGATGCCCTTCTCTTGGCGGTGTGCCATGAGATCATAGTAAACCTTGCCGCTGCAGAAGATGATGCGTTGGACATCGGCTGGATTGTTGAAAACTTTGATGTCCGGGAGGATTTCCTGGAAACAGGTGCCTTCCATAAAATCAAATTCCTGGGAGACGGCTTCCGGACGCCCTAGCAGACTCTTGGGCGTCATCAGAATCAGCGGCTTGCGAAATTCACGGTGTTTCTGGCGGCGCAGCGCGTGGAAATACTGGGCGGGCGTGGTGAAGTTCCCGACAATCATGTTTTTCTCCGCACAGAGCTGGAGGAAGCGCTCGAGCCGGGCGCTGGAGTGCTCCGGACCCATGCCCTCGTAACCGTGTGGCAGCAGCATGACGAGGTCGCTCGGCGTCTGCCACTTGGACTCGGCGGAGGAAATGAACTGGTCGATGATGACCTGTGCGCCATTCGAAAAGTCGCCGAACTGAGCTTCCCACAGCGTGAGCATGGTCGGGTAGGAAAGCGAATAACCGTAGTCGAATCCAAGCACGGCGAACTCGGACAGGAAGGAGTTGTGAACGCAGAATTTCGCCTGATTGGGATCCAAGTGCTCCAGAGGAATGTAGCGCTCGCGGGTTTCGTAGTCGTAAAAAACCGCGTGGCGTTGGGAGAACGTGCCGCGCCGGCAATCCTGACCAGATAGACGAACCGGCGCGCCTTCTAGCAGGAGCGAGCCGAAGGCGAGCGACTCGGCGAAGGCCCAGTCGATCGGCCCGCCGCTCGCCAGCGCCTCGACGCGCCGTGGGATGAAGCGCTTTTCAAGCGTCGGATTCAGATGAAAATCACTCGGGATGGTAGTCAGCACCCGGCCGATGCGCTGGTAAGCATCACGGTTGATGCCGGTCGGAACCGGGGCGTGCGAATAGGGCGGCTGGTCGATGCCGGTCGAGCCGCTGAACGCGGTGCGGTCTCCGGCTTCCTGCAGGCTGAGCATTTTCTGATAGCCGGATTCCAGTTTCTCCCAGATCGCTTGCTCGAGCGATTCCAAATCGGCGTAAGAAATGACGCCCTCGGCGACGAGCTGCTGTTTGTAAAGTTTCCCAAAGGTCGGCCGTTCAGCGATTTTCTTGGCAACGATCGGCTGAGTGAACGCCGCCTGATCGGCTTCGTTGTGGCCTTGGCGCCGGTAACAATAAATATCGAGCACGATGTCGCGGCCGAATTTCTGGCGGAACTCGAGGGCGAAAAGCGCGGCCCAGTAGAGTTCCATCGGCTCCTCACCGTTCACGTGGAGGATCGGAGCCTCGACCATTTTGGCCACGTCAGTCGCGTAAGCCGTGGAGCGTGCGTCGACCGGAGCGGTGGTGAAACCGATCTGGTTGTTGATGATGAGATGGATCGTGCCCCCGGTCCGATAGCCCTTGAGTTGGGAGAGATTGAGCACCTCTGCGACCGAGCCTTGGCCAGCGAAAGCAGCGTCGCCGTGAAGGAGAATCGGGAGCACCTGCTGGCGGTCGATTTCGCCACCGCTGAGGTCATTGAGCACCCGCTGGCGGGCGCGGGCCTTCCCCTCGACGATCGAGTTGACGGCTTCCAAATGACTTGGATTCGCCGCTA
Source organism: Luteolibacter sp. (assembly GCA_051648225.1). Taxonomy (GTDB): domain Bacteria; phylum Verrucomicrobiota; class Verrucomicrobiia; order Verrucomicrobiales; family Akkermansiaceae; genus Luteolibacter. The sequence continues at coordinate 1,994 of JBOFET010000530.1, read as the reverse complement.
GGCTGACGCGCACCTTGCCATCTGGCAGCTCGCGGATGCTCTCGTAGCCGAGGTGGTATTTCACGTCACCGTCACCCGCGACGGTGTCCGGTTCGTAAGTGGGGGTGAATTCGTAGAGCAGGGTGGTGAGGGATTTTCTGACGAAATTCGCGAGGATGTTCAACCGTCCGCGGTGGGACATGCCCATTTCGATTTCCTTCACGCCTCGCGAAGGGCAGCTTTCGAGGATGGCGTTGAGGACGATCATCAGGCCCTCGCCGCCTTCGTTAGAGAAACGTTTTTCACCGAGAAACCGCTTGCCGAGGAAATTCTCAAACGCCTCGGCTTCGAGCACCCAGCAAAGCGAGTTCAGCTTCTTCGCCGGAGTTTCTTCAGAGCGTGTTGCATGCGTCTCGATCCGCTCGCGCACCCAGTGGCGGACGGTCGTATTATGAATGTGCATGAACTCGAAACCGATCTTGTTCGAGTAGGTCGCCTCCAGCGCGGTCACCATGTCGCGCAGCTTCATCTTGTCGCCATGGCGGAAAAACGAATTCCACACCACCTTGTCCAAGTCTTCCACCGCCAGGCCGAACTGCTCGATTTTGAGCCGCGGATTGCGCTCGGGTTCGTCCAGCGGGTTGATCGCTGCCTGGGTATGGCCGAGCGTGCGGTAGTTATAAATCAAACTCACCACCTTGCCGAAAAACGCCAGATCCGCGTCGGACGCCGGTTCGCTGGATGCCCCCGGCGCTGCCACTCCGGCAGCCGCCGCCTCTTCCTTCCGCTTTACCTGAGCGGACCCCAATTCAAAGCCTTCGAAAAACGCCGCCCATGTCGCATCGACCGATTTCGGGTCCTCGCACCATTCGGAGTATTTGGATTCCAACAATTCTGCGTTCTGTCGCGGCGAAACCGAAGAGTTCATGTCAAATGAGTAATAGATCGAAGCACGCCCGCAAATTTCCCGCTTGGCCCGCCACGCACGGCGCTTCATTAAAGGGCGAGATGCAGCCCGTCAACCGTGCAGGCACGAATCTCACCGCAATCTCTTGAACTGAAATCATGATCGAAGTGAATGACCTCACCAAACGATACGCCCGCCATGAAGCGGTCCGCGGGATCAACTTTTCCGTCGCCCGGGGTGAGATCGTTGGGTTCCTCGGGCCGAACGGCGCCGGCAAGACCACCACGCTGAGAATGCTCACCGGCTACCTTCCCCCGACTTCCGGCACCGCCACCATCGCCGGATTTGACATCTTCCGCCAATCCATCGACGCCCGCCGGAAAATCGGCTACATGCCGGAAAATGTCCCGCTCTACGAAGACATGCGGGTGAAGGAATACCTGAACTTCCGCGCCCAACTCAAGGGACTTGGTGGCAGTGACACCCGCCGCCGCGTCGGCGAGGTGATCGACATCTGCGGCCTCGAGGGCGTGCGCCGCAAGATGATCAAGACCTTGTCAAAAGGCTACCGCCAGCGTGTCGGCCTGGCGGACGCACTCGTTCATGATCCCGAACTACTCATCCTCGACGAACCCACCAACGGCCTCGACCCAAACCAAATCCGCCAGATCCGCGAGCTCATTCGGCACCTCGGCCAATCTCACACCGTGCTCATTTCCACTCACATCCTCTCCGAGGTGGAAATTATTTGTAACCGCGTGATCATCATCGACGGCGGGCAAATTAAAGCCGCCGACACTCCCTCCAATCTTGTCGATCAAATGCGTGCCGCTGGCCGCATCCAGGTGGAAATCCAAGCCGACACCGAAGTCGTCGCTGGTGCCCTCAACCGGATGGAGAACGTCAAAAAAGTCACCTCTGAGCCACTCGACGGCGGCTGGACCCGCTACACCGTGTGGGTCGATTCCGGCACTGATTCTCGCGAGCGCATCGCCCGACTCTGCGCCCAATACGGCTGGCCGCTCCGCTCGCTATTCCGGCATGTCGCCACGCTGGAGGACGTCTTCGTGGAACTGACACGGCGGGATTGAAGGCGCCTCCGCTTCTT